>JACKNI010000001.1:743368-1115053 GCA_024234935.1 Chromatiales bacterium | reverse complement strand
GTTTTTATCTACTGGCGCGCCCGGAGAGATTCGAACTCCCGACCTTCTGGTTCGTAGCCAGACGCTCTATCCAACTGAGCTACGGGCGCGTATTGCGTGGTGCCGGGCTTGAGGCCCTTTGGAAGCCGGGCATGGATGGGTCCGGCAGGCGGGGGATTATAGGCAATTCGGTCACGATGGGAAGTGTTTCGGGCCGGATCGAGGCGGTGGGGTAGACTGCCGGCATTGCGGCTGAAGCCGCTCCTACCCAGCTGAATTCATGGAGAGAATGATGATTCTGTTGACTGGCGTGACGGGCAAGACGGGTGGCGCAACGGCAAAGGCGCTGCTGGGCAAGGGCGTGCCGCTGCGGGCGATCGTGCGCAACGCGGAGAAGGCTGCTGCGCTGAAGGATGCCGGGGTGGACCTGGTGGTCGGCGATGTGACCGATCGGGCCGTGATCGACAAGGCCCTGCGCGGTGTCGAGCGGGCGCTGATGATCATGCCGAATGGCGAAACCCAGCTGGCATCCGAAAAGCAGTTCATCGATGCCGCGAAGGCCGCGGGCGTGACGCAGCTGGTGAAGATGTCGTCGATGGAGGCCGTGGCCGATGCGAAGGCGCCGATCCCGAAGGTGCACTGGGAGGCCGAGCAGTATCTGCGCGCCTCGGGTCTGGGCTGGACCTTCCTGAAGCCGAATTTCTTCATGCAGAACCTGCTCGGCAGCGCCGGCACGATCAAGGAGCAGGGCAAGTTTTTCCTGCCGATGGCCGATGGCAAGACGGCGATGGCGGATGTGCGCGATATCGGTGCGGTGGCCGCTGTGGTGCTGACGGGTTCAGGCCACGCCGGAAAGAGCTATGAGATCACCGGCCCCGAGATCCTGAGCTTTCACGATGTGGCGGCGCGATTCACGAAGGTGCTGGGCCGCAAGATCGAGTACGTGCATGTGCCGATGCCTGCCTATCGGCAGACGCTGTCGAGATTCCTGACCAACGCCTGGCACCTGAACGCGGTGTGCGAGCTGTTCCAGGAGATCGCCGACGGGCACGATCTGCACCTCAGTGATTCAGTGCAGAAGCTGACCGGCAAACCGCCGATCTCGCTGGAGCAGTTCATTCGCGATCATCAGGCGGTGTTCACCGCCTAGCCGTTCTCGCGGGCGACGGCGAGGGTGTCGAGCTGGCCCTCGTCGTCGACCGTATAGCGCACCAGGATCGGCGCGCAGCACACCGGGCAGTCTTCGATGCAGGTCTGGTCGCCCTGCGAGAGGTCGAGTTCGAGCGCGATGCTTTCCCAGCAATAGGGGCAGGTGACGGTGACGTCTTCGAGCATGATCGTCTCCCCGCAGCTTCAACGGCTGCTTCAGAACTGATCTTTGCGCTTGCGTGTCTCGGCAAACACCTCCGTGTTGCTTGCGTCGGCGAGTCCGAGCCTTGCGCGGAGCGCCGTGCTTGCCGGACGCAGGAAGGGATTGGTGGCTTTTTCAACGCCGAGCGTACTCGGCACGGTGGGCTGACCGGCAGCCCGCAGCGCCGCTACTTCGCGCATGCGGGCGAGCAGTGCGGGATTGTCGGGCTCCACGCTCAACGCGAAGCGGCCGTTGCTTTGCGTATATTCATGCGCACAGAAAATCTTTGTCTCATCAGGCAGTTGCATGATTTTCTGCAGGGAAGTCCACATCTGTGCGGGGGTGCCCTCGAAGAGCCGTCCGCAGCCCATGGAGAACAGGGTATCGCCGACGAAGGCCAGGCCATCGGCCTCGAACAGGTAGCAGATGTGCGCCCGCGTGTGGCCGGGTGTTTCGATGATCCGTGCGGAGTGTTCGCCGAGCGTGAAGCTGTCGCCTTCGCTGACAGGAATATCGATGCCGGGAATTCTTTCGGCATCGGCGCGGGCGCCCACGATCGTGCAGCCGGTGCCGGCTTTCAGCGCGAGATTGCCGCCGGCGTGATCCTGGTGATGATGGGTGTTGAGGATGTAGTCGAGTTTCCAGCCGCGCTCGTCGATCGCGTGCCTGATGGCCTCGGCGTCCGGGCTGTCTATCGTTGCGGTGAGCCCCGAATCCGGGTCGTGAACCAGGTATCCATAGTTGTCCCCGAGGCAGGGGAACTGATGGACCTGGAGTGCGGCCACGATTGCCTCACTTCTCTTTGAGTCGCGGCATGAGCTCGACGAGGTTGCAGGGGCGCGTGCGGTAGTCGAGCTGGGCGGCGATGAGCTTGTCCCAGCCGGTCGCGCAGGCGTTGCCCGACCCCGGCAGACAGAAGAGATAGGTGCCGTTCGCCACGCCGGAGAGCGCGCGTGACGAGAGCGTGGAGGTGCCGATGTCGTTCCAGGAAATCATGCGGAAGACTTCGCCAAAGCCGTCGATGACCTTGTCGAGCAGCGGCTCGATCGCTTCGGGTGTGCTGTCACGCCCGGTGACGCCGGTGCCGCCGGTGGTGATGATCGCATCGATGGCTGGATCGGCGATCCATGCCGAGACCGTGGCACGGATGCGGTAGATGTCGTCCGGATTGATCTGGTGATCGCCGAGCTGGTGACCGGCCTTCTTCAGGCGCTCGACCAGCAATGCGCCGGATGAATCGGTTTCGATGGTGCGCGTGTCGGATACCGTGAGTATCGCGATGGACAGCGGCATGAATTCGCGGGGTGTTGCCATGTTCGGAATAATACCTTGCTCGTGGCCGGGCTTCAGGCGGCATCGTCGCCGCCGGAGCGCCGCACCTGTTCCTGCAGAAACTCGGCGAAATGCCGGCATGCGTCAGTGACCGTGAACACGCCGACCAGCTTGCCGCGCCGCGTGACGATGGCGGAACTGAGGTGATGATCGGCCATGTGGTTGAGCACTTCATCGAGACGCGTATCCATGTCCACGATATAGGTGTCCTTGACCATGGCTGCGGTCACCGGCGGCTGCCTGCGGTCGCCCTCGACAGGGTCGGTACCGAGCAGCAGGCGGATGTCGCGCTCGGCGATGATGCCGGCGAGTTCACCGTCGCGGGTGACGGGCAGGTGGCTGATCTGGTGTTCGTGCATCAGCGCGCGTGCGGTGGTGACCGGCGCGGCCACATCCACCGAGTAGGGGAACGGGGTCATGACGGCCTTGATCGACGGCAAACGGCGCATGTCCGGATCATAAACCCGGGGCAAGGAATTTTCCCGTGGCCTCAATTGTCTGCTGCACTGAAAGGCGGTAGGGTGGCTTTGTGAGCGACTCATCAAGGGCAGATCGGCCGTCACCCGGCAAGGCCGGGGCGCCATCATTGCCGGATCTCCAGCCCTACTGGATGCCCTTCACGCCCAACCGCTGGTTCAAGCAGCATCCGCTGCTGCTCGAGTCCGCCGCCGGCATGTACTACACGACGACTGACGGACGGCAGATCCTCGACGGGATCGCGGGGCTCTGGTGCTGCAATGCCGGCCACTGTCATCCGCGCATCGTCGAGGCGGTGCGCGAGCAGGTGGGCAAGCTCGATTTCGCCATGAGTTTCAACATGGGTCACCGGGGTGCTTTTGCGCTGGCCGCCGAACTCGCCGCGCTGGCACCGGACAGTCTGGACCATGTCTTCTTCACCAACTCCGGTTCCGAAGCTGTCGACACCGCGCTCAAGATCGCCCTGGCATATCACCGGGCACGTGGCGAGTCGCAGCGTTTCCGTTTCATCGGTCGCGAACGCGCCTATCACGGCGTCGGCTTTGGCGGCATCTCGGTGGGCGGGATCGTCGCAAATCGCAAGGCCTTCGCCACGGCAATGCTGCCGGGCGTGGATCACCTGCCGCACACGCATGATCCGCGGCGAAATGCCTTCAGTCGTGGCCAGCCGGTTTACGGTGCCGAGTTTGCCGATGCGCTGGAAAGCCTGATCGCGCTGCACGACGCGAGCACCATCGCCGGCGTGATCGTCGAGCCGGTGGCCTGCTCGACCGGTGTGCTGGTGCCGCCGAAGGCCTATCTCGATCGCTTGCGCGCGATCTGCGACCGGCACGGCATCCTGCTGATCTTCGATGAAGTGATCACGGCCTTTGGCCGCACCGGTTCGGCATTCGCGGCACAGACCTTCGGCGTGCGGCCCGACATGATCACGGTGGCCAAGGGCCTGACCAGCGGTGTGATTCCGATGGGCGCAGTGCTCGTGGACCGGCGTATCTACGAGGCCTGCATGACCGGGCCGGAGCAGGCCATCGAGTTTTTCCACGGTTACACCTATTCCGGTCATCCGGTAGCGACGGCTGCGGCGCGGGCGGCACTCTCCGTCTATCGCGAAGAAGGCCTGTTCGAGCGCGCGGCGGAGCTGGCGCCGCTGTTCGCCGACGCGGTGCATTCGCTGAAGGGTGCGCCGCATGTGATCGATATCCGCAATATCGGCCTGATTGCCGGCATCGAACTGGAGCCCCGTCCCGGTGCCGCTACCGCGCGCACCATGGATGTGTTCCGCCACTGCTTCGACAACGGCGTGCTGGTGCGCACCACCGGCGATACCCTGGCGCTCACGCCCTCGCTGACCGTCGAGCCCGCGCAGATCGGCCAGATCATCGATGCACTCGGCAAGGCGCTGCGCGCTGTCGCCTGAGTGGGTTGCTGAACATGGCAGCGCGCGCTCCGGTCACCGCAGGCCCTGCCATGATCCCGCACTGGATCAACGGACAGCGCGTGCTGGTCGCCTCGGGCCGCCACGCACAGGTTTTTGATCCGGCGACGGGCGCGGTGACGGGCCGGGTGCCGCTGGCCTCGGCCGCAGAAGCGCAGGCCGTGGTGGCCACAGCCCTGAAAGCCTGGCCGGCCTGGCGCGATACGCCCGCGCTGAAGCGCGCCCGTGTCCTGTTCCGCTTCCGGGAGCTCGTCGAGAGACATCGGGATGAACTCGCACGGCTGATCACGGCCGAGCATGGCAAGACGCTTGGCGACGCTGCCGGTTCGATACAGCGCGGAGTCGAAGTGGTTGAATTTGCCTGCGGCATCCCGCATCTGCTGCAGGGTGAGGCGAGTCGCGATGTCGGCGGCGGCATCGATTGCCAGTCGCTGCGTGAGCCGCTCGGCGTCTGTGCCGGCATCACGCCTTTCAATTTTCCCGCCATGGTCCCGCTGTGGATGTTCCCGCTGGCCATCGCCTGCGGCAATACCTTCATATTGAAACCCTCCGAGCGCACGCCTTCCTGCGCGGTGCGGCTTGCCGAACTGATGAGCGAGGCCGGTCTGCCGCCGGGTGTGCTGAACGTGCTGCACGGTGATCGCGAGGCTGTCGATGAACTGCTGCGTCACCCGGATGTGGCGGCGGTGAGTTTCGTCGGCTCGACGCCGGTGGCACGGCATGTCTATGCGGAATGCGCGCAGGCCGGCAAGCGCGTGCAGGCTCTCGGCGGTGCGAAGAATCATCTGCTGGTCATGCCCGATGCCGATATGGACCAGGCCGCGGATGCGCTGATCGGTGCGGCCTACGGCTCGGCCGGGGAGCGCTGCATGGCGATCTCCGTCGCGGTTGCGGTCGGTGCGGCCGGCGATGCAATCCGGGCTGCGCTGCTGCCCCGGATTGCAGCGCTGCGGCTCGGTGCGGGTACCCAGGCCAATGTCGATATCGGGCCGCTCATCACCGCGCAGCACCTGGAGCGGGTGCGTGGCCATATCGCGGCCGGCGAGGCTGAAGGCGCCGAACTGGTGGTGGACGGGCGCGTTGCGGCGGCGAAGCTGTCCGGCGGATTCTTCCTGGGCCCGACACTCTTTGATCGCGTCAGCAGCACGATGCGCATCTGGCGAGAGGAAATCTTCGGCCCGCTGCTTGCCCTCGTGCGCGTGGGGACGCCAGCCGAGGCGCTCGCACTTGTAAACGGACATGAGTTTGCCAATGGCGCCGCGATCTTCACGCGCGACGGGCGGCTGGCCCGGGAATGCGCCGCGCAACTGGATGTCGGCATGGTCGGCGTCAACGTGCCGATTCCGGTGCCGGCCGCGTTTTTCAGCTTCGGCGGCCGCAAGAGTTCGTTCTTCGGCGACAGCAATATTCACGGCGTGGAGGGCGTGCGCTTTTATACGCAGCTGAAGACCATCACCTCGCGCTGGCCGCGCGGTCAGGACACGGACGATAACAATCTGGACATGCCCACCCTCTGATAGTCGCTGACTGGCGGGAGCACGCATATGCTGATAGGCGTACCGGGCGAGATAAAACAGGACGAGTACCGCGTCGGACTGACGCCAACCAGCGTGCGCGAGCTCGTGCATCATGGACACCAGGTGCTGGTGCAGAGCAACGCCGGTGCCGGTATCGGCATGGACGATGAAGACTACATGAATGCCGGCGCCACGATCGCGACGGCGGCAGCCGAGGTCTATGCGCAGGCGGCGATGATCGTCAAGGTGAAGGAGTTGCAGGCGGTCGAGTTTCCGCTGCTGCGTCCGGGTCAGTTGCTGTTTACCTATCTGCACCTGGCGCCCGATGCAGGGCAGACGGCGATGCTGCTCAGGTCGGGCGTGATTGCGATCGGTTACGAGACGGTGACCGGCCCGAATCACAGTCTGCCGCTGCTTTCGCCGATGAGTGAAGTCGCCGGGCGCATGGCGGTACAGGCCGGTGCGCATTGCCTGGAGCGCGAAGCAGGCGGGCCGGGCATCCTGCTCGGCGGCGTCCCCGGTGTGAAGGCGGCGAATGTCGTGGTGCTCGGCGGCGGTGTGGTCGGAACCAATGCAATTCGCGTGGCGATGGGCATGGAGGCGCAGGTCACCGTGATCGACCGCTCGCTGCCGCGTCTCAAGGAGCTGGACTTCCAGTTTGGCGGCCGCCTGAACACCATCTACTCGACGGTCGAGAGCATCGAGCACTATGTGGCCGATGCTGACCTGGTGATCGGTGCCGTGCTCGTGCCGGGCGCTGCGGCACCCCGGCTGGTGAGTCGTGCGATGGTGCGCGGCATGCGCAATCGTTCGGTGATCGTCGATGTGGCGATCGACCAGGGCGGCTGCTTCGAAACCAGCCGGCCGACGACCCATTCGCAGCCCACCTACATTGAGGAGGGGGTGGTGCACTACTGTGTCGCGAACATGCCTGGCGCGGTTGCGCGCACCTCGACCTTCGCGCTCAACAATGCGACGCTGCCCTATGTGCTGGCGCTCGCCGACAAGGGTTATCGGCAGGCGTTGCTCGATGATCCGGGTCTGCTGGACGGCCTGAACATTCATGAAGGTAAGGTCTGCTGTGAAGCGGTTGCTTCCGCGCTCGGTCACGAGTACGTCGATCCGCACCGAGTGCTTTCTCGGTAGGAGCAACTGTCTTTTTTTCAGGCCACACCTGAGAGGGTCGGTGGTGCCCAAGTGGTGTGGTCGCGGGCCATGGCGTTGAGCATGATGAGCAACTTGCGCATGCAGGCAACGATGGCCACTTTCTTGAGTTTCCCGCGGGCGAGCAGCTGCCGATAGGTCGTGGCGATTATCGAGTTGGCACGGATGGAAGCCAAGGTAGCCATGTAGAGCACGCGCCGCAGGTCAGCGCGGCCACCACGGATATGCCGTTTACCCTGATGGGCTCCGCTGTCCGCGTTGTACGGTGCAATGCCCACCAACGCCGCGATCTGCCGGCGACCCAAGCGGCCCAGTTCCGGAAGTCGTGCCGCCAGCGTGGCTTGCAAGACCGGTCCCACACCCGGCGCCGTGGCCAGGTCTGTGGTGGCCGTGACCGCCAGCTGCGCCTTGATCTTGCGGTCGAGTTGGTGGATCTCCCGCTGCAGGCTGGCGTTGATCCGGTTGAGCACCCGCTGGGCAACCACGGCGGAACTCTGCTTGAGTCGACGCTGATTGTCGTCGCGCTGACTGACCAGTTGTCGACGCAGATCGACCAGCGCCCGCAAGGCCTCGGTCGCCGCATCGGGCGCCATCGTCACCGGCACCACCAGGATCCGGGCGGCCTCGGCCAGCAAGGCGGCATCCAACGGATCCGTCTTGGCCTGCCAGCCCAGTGCCCGGGCCAAGGCCTTGACCCGTCGTGGCTGCAGTCGCACCACGGTCAGCCCAGCGGCTTGCAGCTGCTGCCAGATGGCCCGTTCATAGCCACCGGTGGCTTCCAGGGCGATCCGTTCCGGTTGCACCGCCTGCAGTTCTGCCACCACCTGCGCCCGCCCTGCTGGTGTATTGGGTCGCTTCCATGTGCGCCCCTCCGGCTGCAGACACAGCACCAGCGTGGCCTTGGCCACATCAATCCCGACATACGCTGTCATGTGCTTCTCCCCGCGTTAAACTCAGCCCTGAGAGCACTCTCGCCTGGCCCACGCTTGTGCGGTTTCGAGCTGACACTCGAGCAACTGTTCGGGCTTGACGGCGGGAGTACGGGGTACGGCGGCCTGCGCTCCTACACGTGCTCGCAGCACTCCGGCTCATCGGCCTGCCGTACTCCGCTCTCGCCTTGAGATTAACCGGGAAGAAAGACACAAGCGGCTTCAGCCGCGATCATCTGGCCGCAAGAATCGCGGCTGAAGCCGCTCCCACAGCAGCCGCTCCTACGACCAGGAATAGAATCTTGCGGCATAGCCGGCCGGAAACAGGGAGGCGCCGCGCGGCAGCTCGACGAATCCCGCAGTGCCACCGAGTGCGGCGAAATCACCGGAGGTATTGGTCTGTTTCGGTCTCGCGAGGCAGCGCCCGTCGGCCGTGTACTCAAGCGTCACCGGCAGGAAGCAGCTGAGATCCGGCGCAAAGCGCACTTCTTCGGCCAGTGCGACCACGGGCACCGGTGCGTCGTTGACGCGCAGCGCGTGCAGGAGTCCCGGCAGCGCATGGCGCACCAGGCAGACGAGGCTTGACACCGGGTTGCCTGGCAGTGCGAAGACCGGTTTGCCTTCCGGCGACACGCCAAACCACAGCGGCAGTCCTGGTCGCTGCAGGACCTTGTGAAAGACCAGTTCCATGCCGAGCGCGAGCAGCACCTGCGGCACGTAGTCAAACTCGCCCATCGACACGCCGCCGGTCAGGACCAGCACGTCGTTCTTCGCCAGCAGACAGCGCAGTTCGGCTTCCAGAATCGTGCGCTCGTCCGGCAGATGCACGCGCGTGCAAGCCCTGAAACCTCGTGCGGCGAGCGCTCCGGAGATGGCCCGGTCGTTCGACGAGCGGATCTGGTTGGCGCTGACCGGCTGGCCGACATCCACCAGCTCGTCGCCGGTGGAGATCACGGCGATCGCAGGCCGGCGCGAGACTTCCACGCTGGCCGAGCCGCCAACGGTCAGGATTGCCATCTCCGGGGCGCCGATGAGCGTGCCGGGCATCAGCAGTGCCGCTCCTTGCGGATGATCGGAGGCGCGCCGGTGTATGAACTGGCCGACGGCCGGCTGGTAACCGTCTTCCAGCGTCACGAGATCCGCTTCGCGGCTGATGCGCTCGACCGGAATCACGGTGTCCACGCCGGGTGGCAGCGCCGCACCGGTCATGATCGCGACGCAGCTCCTGTTGTCGGTGACGCTGACGCGCTCGCCACCGGCACCCTGCGTGCCGATCACCCTGAAGCTGCGGACGCCGGCTGCAATCGCCGCATGACGAAGCGCGATGCCGTCCATGGTGACGCGGTCGAAGGGTGGCTGGTCACGCTCCGCGCTGATGGTCTGGCGCAGCACTTCGCCATGCGCGCTGTCGATCGGTACGCGCACGGTGCCCCAGTCCGGCATGCGCGAGAGGATCAGTTCAGCCGCTTCGGCGACGTCGATGCGCTGTCGCGCGCTGCCCTCGCTCACAGCACCGTACTCCGCGACTGTTCTGCTGTGGCACTGACGGCCTGGATCTGCGCCAGTATCGACAGCGCAATGCTCTCTGGCGAACTGGCGCCGATGTCGAGTCCGGCCGGTCCGTGCAGACGACCGTTCAGTGCCTGGGCCGCGACGCCCAGGTCCTGCATCAGACGCTCGCGCCGCGCCGGCGGCCCGAGCAGGCCGATGTACGGGATCGCGCTGGCGGCGAGCTGCTGCAGATAAACGCGGTCCGTGGCGAGGTGATGACTCATCACGACAACTGCGGAGAATGTTGTCAGTGGCAGTCGCTGTGCGAGCTCGGCCGCCGGCGCGCACAGGCTGTGCTCGGCAGCGCCGAAGCCCTCGCGCTCCAGGTAGGCCGGGCGGTGATCGGCCACGCTGACGCGCCAGCCGAGCGTATCGGCGAGCGTTACCAGCGGGATCGCGTCGAGGCCGGCGCCGAGTACCAGCAGGCGGGGCAGCGGATGGAGCGGCGCGATCAGGGCCTGCAGGTTCCGCTTCTCGTGTGTGAAGCGATGCAGGGACGCTGCCGGCTGCGCTGCCGCACACAGGCCGGCAAGCAGGCCGGTGAGCGCGGGATTGAGGCCCGTGTACTGCATGCGGGTGGGCGTAAGCACCAGGCTCCTGCCCGCGAGAGCCGGATCATCCGGGCTGTCGACCAGCATGCCGCAAAGGCCGGTCTCCGTGCCGAGCAGCACTTCGCTGATCGCCGTGAAGGGCTGATAGTCATCGGCCGGCGACAGTTGCTGCAGAAGAATCCGCAGCAGGCCGTTGCAACCCACGCCGAGGCCGAACAGCTCATCAGCTTCGTCGCGCAGATCGTAGGTGACGCAGGCAGCGATACCGGTGGCCATCACCCGTCGCGCGTGGTCAGCCAGATCGCCCTCCAGGCAACCGCCGCTCACCAGTCCCTGATAGTCGCCCGACTCGTTGATGAGGATCCGGTGACCGGCCTTGCTGTAGGTTGACCCGGCCGTCTCGATGACGGTGGCGAGCGCCAGCGTCTGCTGCGCACTGCGCCACGCGGCAAAGCGCTGCAGAAGGGCCTTGTTGCTCATGCCGCGATCCTGGTCTGTTCAGAGTTCATCGGTGACCCGCAAGACAATTTTTCCCATCGATTCGTTGGCTTCGAGCCGCTGATGTGCCTGTGCGACGGCGTGCAGCGGCAGCACATCCTGGATCACCGGCGCGATCTGCCGACGCTCCAGCAGCGGCCACACCTGCTGTTCCAGTGCACGGGCAATCCGGCCTTTCTCGGCGACAGGGCGGCTGCGCAGCGTGGAGCCGGTCACCGTCAGGCGTTTGACCAGCACCTGGCCGAGATTCACCTCGGTCTTTGTACCACCGAGCACGGCGATGATGACCAGACGGCCGTCATCGCGCAGCAGGCGGATGTTGTCGGCAAAGTACGGCGCGCCGACCATGTCCAGGATCACATCCACGCCGGAATCGCCGGTCTGCTCGCGCATTACCGCGTAAAACTTCTCGCTGCGATAGTTGATCGCGCGAAGCGCACCGAGCTTTTCGCACAGCGCCAGCTTGGCATCGTTGCCGGCGGTGGCGTAGACGCGGGCACCGAAGGCGGTGCCGAGCTGGATTGCGGTGGTGCCGATGCCGCTCGCCCCGCCGTGTACCAGCAGCGTTTCACCGGGTTGCAGCCGGCCTCGTTCGAAGACATTGGTCCAGACCGTGAAGAAGGTCTCCGGAACTGCCGCCGCTTCGATCAGGGTCAGTGCGGCGGGTACCGGCAGGCACTGCAACGCAGGCGCCGTGCAGTATTCCGCGTAGCCGCCGCCAGCGACGAGCGCGCAGACCCGGTCGCCGACTGCAGGTGTGCCGACGTCGTCCGCCGTGGCGACCACGATGCCGGCGACTTCGAGTCCCGGCAGGTCGGAGGCGCCCGGCGGCGGCGGGTAGTTGCCGCTGCGCTGCAGGCAGTCGGGACGGTTGACGCCGGCAGCCACCACCCGGATCAGAACCTCGCCCGGCTGCACGTTTGGCACACTGCGCCGACAAGGCTGCATAACATCTGGCGGGCCAGGCTGGGTAATCTCCATACACAGCATGGTGTCGGGCAGGCGGGCAGAAGCGGTCATGGTGCGCTCGAATCGGAAGTCAGGCCCAGTATAAGTAGGAGCGGCTTCAGCCGCGATTCCTTTTGGCCATGATCGCGGCTGAAGCCGCTCCCATCGGGCCTCTGCTACCATCGATGCCAGGAGTGCAGGAAATGACAGAAAAAGTCGTCAAGCTGGTTCAGCGCACGGAAGACGGGCCTGCGGATCTGCTCGACCGGCGCAGCCGCCCGCTCCGGGATCTGCGCATCTCGGTCATGGATCGCTGCAATTTCCGGTGTCCCTATTGCATGCCGGAGGACAAGTATCACAAGGATTTCCAGTTCCTGAAGAGCAGCGAACGCCTGTCCTTCGAGGAGATCCTGCGGCTCGCCCATGTTTTTTCCGGGCTCGGTGCGCACAAGCTGCGACTCACCGGCGGCGAACCTTTGCTCCGTCCCGGCATCGCCGACCTGGTCGGCGACCTGAGTCGTGTGCCTGGCATCGATGATGTGGCGCTTACCACGAACGGCATCCTGCTTGCGCAACATGCGGCGGCGCTGAAGGCAGCAGGCCTGTCGCGGGTAACTGTCAGCCTGGATTCCCTGAATGAGGAAGTGTTTCTGCTGATGAGCGGTGGACGGGGCAGCACGGAGCAGGTGCTGGAAGGCATTGCCGCCGCACTCACTGCGGGACTCACACCGATCAAGATCAACACTGTCGTCAAGCGCGGCATGAACGAACACACGGTCCTCCATCTGGTCGAGCGCTTCCGGGGTACGGGTGTGATCGTGCGTTTCATCGAGTACATGGATGTCGGCACCATCAATCACTGGCAGCGAAGCGACTGCGTACCGTCGCGCGAGTTGCTGGCCATGATCGGTGCGCGCTGGCCGCTCACAGCGGTGCAGCCGAACTACCACGGTGAAGTGGCCGAGCGATACCAGTTCGATGACGGTGCGGGCGAAGTCGGTTTTATCTCCTCGGTATCCGAACCCTTTTGTGGCTCCTGTACGCGCGCGCGCCTGTCATCCGACGGGCAGCTCTTTACCTGCCTGTTTGCGTCCAGAGGTACGGACCTCAAGAACCCGATGCGCGCCGGTGCGACCGACGAAGAGCTGCGCGCACTGATAAGCGGTGTCTGGGGCGCAAGGGAAGACCGCTACAGTGAGTTGCGGGCCAGCCAGCGCAAGGATGACAAGGTCGAGATGTACTACATCGGTGGCTAGACCCGGCCGGCTGCCGCATCTGGCACGTTTCACGGAGCGGGTCAGGGTACGGTACGGCGCTGACTGCAGCGACTACGCGGGCCTGCATCGCTGGTCAGTTGAAGATCCGGCGGCTTTCTGGGGCGCAGTCGCCAGCTTCTGCGATGTGCGCTTCAGGCGCGGTGCCAGTCGTGTGCTGGAAAACGGCGATCAGATGCCGGGTGCGCGATGGTTCATTGGCGCAGAACTCAACTTTGCGGAAAATCTCCTGCGCTGGCGCGACGAGCGGCCAGCGCTGATCTGGCGCGATGAGAGCGGACGGCGCCGCGAACTCAGTCATGCGCAACTCGCTGCTGAAGTGAGCCATGCGGCAGCCGGGCTTCGGCGTCTGGGTCTGGGTCGCGGCGACCGGGTCGCAGCCTTTGTGCCGAACTGCGTCGAGGCGGTGGTCGGCATGCTCGCCACTGCGAGCCTCGGCGCCATCTGGTCCTCCGGTTCGCCGGATTTCGGTGCGGCCGGTGCGCTGGACCGCTTCGCGCAGATCGATCCGAAGCTGCTGCTGGCGGTCGACGGCTATTGCTACGCCGGAAAGCGCATCGATGTGCGGCCGGTGGTCGCCGGACTTGCGCGCCGGCTTCCCGGGCTGAGTGCCGTGGTGGTGATTCCTTGCCTGTCGACAGCGCCCGATCTCGCGACGATTCCCGGGGCCATCAGCTGGCAGGCGCTGACTGCCGTTGCCGGGCCGCTGGAATTTGTCGCCACGCCTTTCGACCATCCGCTCTATATCCTCTATTCATCCGGCACCACGGGCGCTCCCAAGTGCATCGTGCACGGTTCCGGCGGGACACTGCTTCAGCACCTGAAAGAACATTTGCTGCATACCGACTTGCAGCGCAGCGACCGGCTGTTCTGGTTCACGACCTGTGGCTGGATGATGTGGAACTGGCTGGTGAGCGGGCTCGCCAGCGGCGCCACGCTGCTGCTCTATGACGGTTCGCCGGCCTGGCCTGATGCGTCTGCGCTGTGGCGGATTGCGGCGGAAGAGGGCGTCACGGTTTTCGGCACCAGCGCGAAGTATCTGGCCGGCAATGCGAAGGCCGACCTGCATCCGGGCCGGGATTTCGACCTGCATCGCCTGCGCGCCGTGCTCTCGACCGGTTCGCCGCTCGCCCCCGAAAGTTTTGACTATGTATATGAACGTGTGAAGGCTGATGTGCACCTCGCCTCGATTTCAGGTGGTACCGACATCATTTCGTGTTTCATCCTCGGCAATCCGTTGTTGCCGGTGCAGCGGGGTGAGCTGCAGTGTGCGGGACTCGGCATGGCGGTCGAAATCTACGACCAGCAGGGCCATGCGCAGACCGAAGGCTGTGGCGAACTGGTCTGCGAAAGACCGTTCCCGTCCATGCCGTCCGGCTTCCGGGGTGATGCGGACGGCAGGCTATATCACGCCGCCTATTTCGAGCGTTTTCCCGGCGTCTGGGCCCATGGCGATCATGCAGAACGCACACCCTCGGGCGGCTTCATCATCCATGGCCGTTCCGATGCGGTGCTGAATCCGGGCGGGGTACGTATCGGTACCGCGGAGCTCTATCGCGCCGTCGAGGCGGTACCCGAAGTGCTGGAGGGCCTCGCGGTCGGCGCGCGGGCCGACGGTGACGAGCGCATCGTGCTGTTCGTGGTCCTGCGCTCCGGATTCCTGCTCGATGCAGGGCTGTGCGCGAAGATCCGGCTGGCTGTCAGGCAGGCGCTCACGCCACGGCATGTGCCGTCGATGATTCTGCAGGTGGACGACCTGCCACGGACGCGTAACGGCAAGCTGGCCGAACTGGCCGTGCGCGCGATCCTGCACGGCGAAGCGGTTCCCAATCTTGCCGCGCTGGCCAATCCCGAAGCGCTCGGGCAGATACGCCAGCGCTTTGAAGCCGGGTGCGCCTGAATGTACCCTGTCTCCAGAACACGTATATGGAGTATCGCCATGCTGCGTTCTGTAACCGCTACCCTGCTTGCACTGGCCAGCCTGACGCTTGGTGCCGCGCTCCTGATACCAGGTGCTGCCCTGGCTGAAGATGCCGCGCCAGCTGCCACCCCCGCCTTTCGGCTGTCGAGCCCCGACCTGATGCCAGGTGCGCCGATCCGTTTGCCGCAGGTCTACAACGGCTTCGGTTGCAGCGGAGGCAACATCTCGCCTGCTCTCAGCTGGAGCAATGCCCCGGCCGGCACGAAGAGTTTTGCCCTGATGGTCCATGACCCGGATGCCCCCACCGGCAGTGGCTGGTGGCACTGGGTGGTTTACAACATTCCGGCCAGGGTAAACGCACTGGTCAGCCGGGCCGGCGATCCGGCCGCTGGCCTGATGCCGGTCGGTGCGGTGCAGGGGAATACAGACTTCGGTACGGCAGGCTACGGTGGTCCGTGCCCGCCGGCAGGCGACAAGCCACACCGCTACTTCTTCCGGCTGCATGCGCTGAAGGTCGAGAAGCTTGACTTGCCGCCGACCGCCACGGCTGCCCTGGTCGGCTTCAACGTCAATGCCAATTCGCTGGGTGTGGCCGAGCTGATGGCGGTGTATTCGCGGCCGGCAGCGACCGGAGAGTGACCGCGGCTCCCAAGGCCTTCTTCCCAAACAGGTAGACGGGCCGTAGGCTAGCGGCCCTGCCAGGCCGGATCCGTCAAATCCGGTCCCGCAATCTTTTCTCCAGGAGTTTTTGATGTCTGCCAGCAACCTGCTTAGCGATCTTGCCGCGATCGTCGGCCAGCCCAATGTCCTCACCAGCGATGCTGACCGGTCGTTCTACGCGATGGACGTCTACAACCAGCTGGAGATTCCGCTGGCAGTAGTGCAACCGGCGACGGTTGAGGAACTGCAGAAGGCTGTACGGACAATTACCTCAGCGGGTGTTGCAGTCGTGCCGCGCGGGGGTGGTGCCTCATACACGGATGGTTATCTGCCAACCACAGCCAATTCGATACTGCTCGATACGAGCCGGCTGAATCGCATCGTCGAGATCAATGCCACCGACATGTATGTCACGGTAGAGCCGGGCCTGACCTGGGCAGAGCTGTGGCAGGAACTTGCAAAGCAGGGTCTGCGCACCACCTTCTGGGGACCGTTTTCCGGGATCAAGGCCACCGTGGGTGGTTCGATGTCCCAGAACAGCGCGAGTCTCGGTTCAGGAAATTTTGGCGTGTCGGCCGATGCCGTGCTGGGCTTCGATATCGTGCTGGCGAATGGCGAGATCCTGAGGACCAGTTCGGGTGCCGCGCTGAACGGCGTGCCGTTTTTCCGCTGGTACGGACCGGATCTGACCGGCCTGTTCACCGGTGATGCGGGTGCGCTGGGCTTCAAGGCGCGTATTTCGCTGCGGCTGATCAAGACCCCGCCGTTTCATGGTGCCGCATCCTTCGGTTTCGATACCTTCGAAAACATGTCGGGCGGCATGGCCGCTGCCGCCCGCGAGGGTGTGGTCGCCGACAACTTCGGCCTCGATCCGAAGCTGCAGCAGGGGCAGCTGAGCAAGACCAGTGCCAGCGATGCGATTGGTGCGGCGTGGGCGGTGGCAAAAACCGCGCGCAATCCGGTGCAGGCCGGATTCCGCCTTCTCAAGATGGCAATTGCCGGCAAGCGCTTTCTGGCTGGCTATAACTACTCGGCGCACTACACCGTTGAGGGTGTCTGCCAGGCCGAGGTCAACGCGAAGCTCGCGCTGATTCGCGACGCCATGAAACGCTTCGGCACGGAAACAGCCAACACCATGCCGACAGTGATCCGTGCCATGCCCTTCATTCCGCTCTATCCGATCCTCGGGCCCAAAGGCGAGCGCTGGGTGCCGCAGCACGGACTCATTCCCTTCTCGAAGATGCAGGAGTTTTACCAGAAGCTGCAGCAGCTCTACGCGGAGAATGCCGGGCGCATGAGCAAGGCGAAGGTCGAGAAGGGCGCGATGTACATGACGATCAACACTCACGTCTTCCTCTACGAACCGGTGTTCTACTGGGAGGACGACCGCACGCCATTCCACAAGCGTTTTCTGCCCAAAGAGTATCTGGACACCTTGCCCGAGTATCCGGCAAATCCGGAAGGCCGGGCGCTGGTCCGCGAGCTGCGGGCGAAGATCAACGACATCTTCGCGACGGTCGGTGGCGTGCACATGCAGGTCGGCAAGTCCTATCCGTATATGCGCGGCCGCAATCCTGAAGCGGCGCGCTTGCTGCGCGAGCTGAAGCAGTCGGTCGACCCGAAGAACCTGATGAACCCCGGCGCGCTGGGTCTGTAAACGGCCCTCCTGCGGGCCATGGAGCGAGTATCCGTATGCATACACCGGTCACCCGCCGATCCTTCACTGCCGGTCTGGGTCTGCTGGCCCTCGGTACCACCAGCGATGCGTTGCCCGGTGTGGCGGGCAGTCCGCCGGCACGTGCGCCGGACCTCACGCTGCCGGAGAACAACCTGCGCGCCCTGGTGCGCATGACGGCGAGCCTCGGGGAACGCGACGTGCCGTGGTGGTATGACGGCACGATCCTCGGTGTGGTGCCCGGCGAGCATCCGCGGCCGCTCGTGAAATTCCAGGGCATGGAACTCTACTGGATGCGTCATCTGCCGGACGGCGCCTACGAGCTGATCGGCAATACGCTGACCTTTTTTCACGATGTCGAAACCGGTGCGCCGCTGTCAGAGTTCAAGAACCCCTATACCGGAGCCATCAACCAGGTTGTGCCAGCTGTGCAGGGTGGCGGGGCAGGTCGCGGTTTCAACTATTCGGTGAAAGGGATCCGCTTCACCCGCATGCTCGAGCAGCTGCCGGAAGAGCCGCTGATCCTCGACTGGACCTTCGCGCGCGACATGGTCTGGCTGCACAACTGGACGCGTTATCCGCCCGGCATGTCGCCACCCCGCTGGCAGCAGCAGACGATGTTTGCCAGTCAGAAGGATTTCCTGAATACGCGGCTCGACAGCGTGCCGGTCGTGTTCGGTTCGACGGTACACATGCCGTGGCTCAAATGGATGGATATGGGTGACCGGCCGGGTCACATCGTCTGGCATGCGGGTGGCGCGAAGCTCCGCTCGATCGACGAGTTGCCGGCCGACTATCGAAAGCGCGCCGAGCAGGAATATCCGGCCATGCTGACGGTCAATCCGGCCCGGGGTGCGACGGCATAAGCGCTTGCCGCAAGCTCGATGATCAGGTTCACGCTCAACGATGCCGCCGTCGAGGTCGATGTCCCCGACGCAATGCCGTTGCTGTGGGTGTTGCGCGATACGCTCGGCCTGACCGGCACCAAGTACGGCTGCGGCATTGCGCTGTGTGGCGCATGCACCATCCACATCGACGGTGTCGCGGCACGTTGCTGTGTGCTGCCGGTCGCTGCGGTGGCGGGCAAGTCGGTCACCACGATCGAGGGGCTGGGCAATGCTGATCTTCTGCATCCGGTTCAGCAGGCTTGGGTCGATGAGCAGGTTCCCCAATGCGGCTACTGCCAGCCGGGCATGGTCATGGCCGTCAGCGCTTTCCTGAAAACCACACCTGATCCTGACGATGCGGCCATCGATCAGTCGATTACCAATATCTGCCGATGCGGAACCTATCCGCGCATCCGCAAGGCCATTCATCGCGCAGCAGGTCTGATGCGCGATAATGGCGCCGCACCCGATTCAACAAGCTGAGTGCCGGTCAACAGACAAAGGGAAAAAGAGATGCCTCAAAGCCTTCGATTCGCCATTGCAGTACTCGGCATGGGTACGCTGATGACGGCCTGCGGTCAGCAGGTCAACAGTGCGCCGGCCGCAGGCAACAGCGCCGCACCGGCGGCAGCCGCGGCTGCAACGGACAGCTACGACATCAACGCTCTGCTCGCCACTGCGGACCCGGCCAAGGGGCAGATCGTATTTCTGCAGTGCCGCGCCTGCCATAGCCTGGAGGCCGCCGGGCCGAACAAGGTCGGCCCCAACCTGCATGGTGTCATCGGCCGCAAGGCGGGACTTGCGCCGGGCTTTGCCTACTCTGATCCGATGACTGCCTCGGAGGTGGTCTGGTCTGCCGAGACGCTGGACAAGTTCCTGCTCCGGCCCAGCGATTTCATCCCCGGCACGCGCATGGTCTTTGTCGGCCTGCGCAAGCCCGAGGATCGCGCCAGCGTGATCGCATACCTGCAGCAGGAAACCGGCGCTGCGGAGTAGCGCCGGCCTGCGATCCGCAGTGGCATGCGTTGAGGGCGACATGGTTTTGTAATAAAACCGTGTTCAAATGCCCGTCTGGCTGCCGTCATCAGGGCTTATGAGCGCACGCAGGATATTGCTGGTCGAGGACGAACTGCCGATCCGGCAGATGATCGCGTTCAACCTGACGCGTGCCGGATTTGAAGTCGATGAAGCTGGCGATTCGGCGAGCGCCCGCAGGCAGATTGCGGATTTGCGTCCGGACCTGCTCCTCGTGGACTGGATGCTGCCTGACTCGAGCGGCCTTGAGCTGACCCGCACCCTGCGGCGTGAACCGGCCAACCGGGATATTCCGATCATCATGTTGACGGCCCGGGCCGACGAGCGCGACCGTGTGCTCGGGCTCGACAGCGGCGCCGACGATTACATCACCAAGCCGTTTTCACCACGCGAACTCCTGTCACGGGTCAATGCCGTGCTGCGCCGTTCGGCACCGGCGGCGGATGAGCCGCTGGTGGCCGGTGAGCTGCGCCTGGATCCGGTCAGCCATCGCGTGTATGCGGGCGAGCGCGAGATCGGCCTCGGGCCGACCGAATACCGCTTGCTGAAATTCCTGATGGAAAATCCCGATCGCGTCTACAGCCGCACGCAGGTGCTCGACAATGTCTGGGGCCAGAACGTTTATGTCGAGGAACGTACGGTCGACGTGCACATCCGTCGCCTTCGCCAGGTACTCGAGGACTTTGCTGCAGACCATTACGTGCAGACTGTCCGTGGTGCCGGTTACCGTTTTTCGGTCTGCTGATGCCCAGAATCTGGACCTGGACGCTCTTCCGGCTGGGCTTTGCGCTGCTCGCCGGTGCTCTGATCGGTCTGATCTACGACAGTCCGGTGCTGGGCATGCTGATCGTGGCACTCGCCGCCCTGGGCTGGCATCTCTACAACCTCTATCGGCTGGAGCGCTGGCTGGCGACCGGTTCGATAGCCGATATTCCTGACGGCGAAGGGGCCTGGCCGCCGGTTTTTGCCAGGATCCAGTTCATCAAGACCAAGGCAAAGCGGCGTGGCAAGCGGTTCCGCCGGCTGGTCAAGGAGTTGAGGGCCTCCACAGAGGCGTTTCCCGACGGTGGTGTGATACTCAACGCACAGCATGAAATCCTGAACTACAACTCGGCCGCGAGGCAGTTGCTGGGTCTCAAGGCGCGCGGGGATCGTGGCCAGCGCATCGAGAACCTGCTGCGGCACCCGGATTTCATCGCCTACCTGCGCAGTCCTGCCGAGCGCCCGGTCGTGGAGATTCCCGCGCCGGCGGGTGGCGATACCTGGTTGTCCTGCCGTTTGATTCCCTATGGGCCCAACCAGACCTTGTTGCTGATCCGGGATATCAGTCAGCGGGTGAGGATCGAGCGCGTGCGGCGGGATTTCGTTGCCAACGCATCGCATGAGCTGCGTACCCCGCTGACCGTGATAATGGGCTACCTTGATGCGCTGGGTGATGACCCGGAGAAGCCCTCTGCCTGGCGGCAGCCGGTACGGGTAATGCAGGAGCAGGTGCAGCGCATGTTCCGGCTGGTCGAGGACCTGTTGCAGCTGTCGAAGCTCGAATCCGGGCAATCGGTGGCCAGGGACCGGGTGGTGAGTGTGTCCGGGCTGATCGAGCTGGCCCGGCGCGATGCGCAAAGTCTGCCGGGCTTTTGCGGACAGATCGACGTGCAGCTCAACAGTGCCGTCAATGTCCTTGGCGAGGAGTCCGAGCTTCAGTCCGTGGTGTCGAACCTGGTGGCCAATGCGGTGCGCTACACGCCGGCGGAGGGCAGGATTACCATCAGCTGGAATGTCGATCGCGAGGGCGGCCACCTGGCTGTCGTGGACACCGGTATCGGCATGTCCGAGGCGGATATTCCGCGGGTTACCGAGCGATTTTACCGGGCCGACGGAGGCCGCGCACGGCAGAGTGGCGGCACCGGTCTTGGCCTGTCGATCGTCAAGTACGCGCTGCGCAGGCACGATGCGGAACTGGAGATCCGCAGCCGGCTTGGTCAGGGCAGCAGCTTCATCTGTCACTTTCCCCGGGACCGGCTCGCGCTGTCCTGATAGTCTCAGCAGCCGCGCCCACGCGCAGGAGCAAAGCCATGGAATCCGAAAGTTTCAGTCATCATATTTCACGTCGTTTCAATGCGGAACTGGAGCATCTGCGCAGCGAGGTGCTGCGCATGGGCGGGCTGGTCGAGCAGCATCTGGATACTGCCGTGGAGGCGATCACCTCCGGCGACAGCGAGATGGGCCTGCGGGTTTCCGGTGACGACTTCAAGATCAACCGGCTCGAAGTGTCCATCGACGAAGAGTGCAGCAAGTTGCTGGCAACGCGCATGCCGGCGGCTGCGGATCTGCGGCTGATCGTCACGGTGATCAAGATCATCACCGATCTGGAGCGCGTCGGCGATGAGGCCTCGAAGATCGGCTACCTGGCCTCGCATCTGGCTGCGGATCGTGAACTCTATGCCCCGTACAGCGAGCTGAAGGCGCTTGGCGAACACGTACAGACCATGCTCCACGACGCCCTGGATGCGTTCTCGCGCATGGATGTCGACGATGCGCTGGCGGTCATCGAAGAAGACAAGCTGGTCGACGAGGAGTACGACCAGATCACCCGGCAGTGCATCGCCCTGATGATGGAAGACCCGAGAACCATCCGGAGGTTCATGGATGTGACCTGGGCAGCCCGTGCCCTTGAGCGTATCGGCGATCACGCCAAGAATATCGGCGAGTATGTGGTTTACCTGGTGCACGGCCGGGATATCCGTCATACGGAGCGTGAAGTGGTGCGCCAGGAGCTGGATGCAGCCAGGGCCGACCGTACGGCTGGCACCTGAAATAAAGCCGCAACAATTGCTGCATAGACTCCATCAGGTCAAGAGTTCGCAATGACCCCGGAGGTCCGCATGAAACGATCACTCAAAGCCCTGACTCTGCTGGTCAGCGGGGCAATAACCGCAACGGCACCAGGGGTGGCCTGGTCGCAGGCGGCGCGCAGCTATATCAGCATCGTCGGCTCGTCCACCGTTTATCCGTTCGCGACGGTCGTTGCCGAGCGCTTCGGTGGTACCGGCAAGTACAAGACCCCCAAGGTCGAGTCCACCGGTTCCGGCGGCGGTATCAAGCTGTTCTGCGGCGGTGTCGGCGTGCAGTATCCGGATATCGCCAACAGTTCGCGAGCCATCAAGCCGGCCGAACTGAAGGATTGCGTCGCCCATGGCGTGAAGGACGTGATCGAGGTCAAGATCGGTTATGACGGCATCGTGCTCGCCGAGTCGGTGGCCGCACCCGGCCTGAATCTCACCATGCGCGATATCTGGCTCGCCCTCGCCAAACAGGTTCCAGACCCCAAGGGCAAGCAGACGCTCGTTGCGAACCCCTACAAGACGTGGAAGGACCTTAACCCGCAGCTTCCGGCCGAGGTCATCGAGGTTCTTGGTCCGCCACCGACCTCCGGTACGCGTGATGCCTTCGTGGAACTGGCCATGGAAGGTGGTTGCAAGTCCTTCCCGTGGATCAAGGCCATCAAGGAGCAGGACGAGAACCGCTTCAAGCAGATCTGCCACACCATGCGTGAGGATGGCCGTTTCATCGAGGCCGGTGAGAACGACAACCTGATCGTGCAGAAGCTGAAGGCGAACAGGAATGCGGTTGGAATTTTCGGTTACAGCTTTCTCGAGCAGAATTCCGACTCGGTGAAGGGCTCCCTGGTTGATGGTGTGGCGCCGACCTTCGAGAACATCGCAAGCGGCACCTATCCTGTATCGCGGCCACTGTTCTTTTACGTCAAGAAGGCACACATCGGTTCGATACCTGGCATCGCTGAGTACCTGAGGGAATTTACCAGCCTGAAAGCGATGGGCGAGGAGGGCTATCTCGCCGATCGCGGCCTCGTGCCGCTGTCGCCCGCAGAATACAAGTCGGTTGTCGGGCAGGTCAGCAAGCTGGTTGCCATGCCGTTGCCCAGGTAGTTTGCGGTGCGTCTGCCAACGCTGCTGCTGATTCTTGCCGCGATGGTGCTCGCTGCCTTCTTTCTCGGGCGGCAGCGGGCGCTGTCGCTGGCCCGGCCGGCCGGCGGCATACGCAGTCTGCATTCCTTGCCCAGGTACTACGGCTACTATGCGGCACTCGGCGCCGTGCTTCCGGGGATCGCGCTGCTGCTGATGTGGGCGGCTTTCAGCGATTCCCTCATCACTGCACGGGTGGTTCAATCGTTGCCCGAGGCGCTGCGCAACCAGCCGGAAGCAGAGCTGGGCCTGACGCTGAACGACATCCGCAACCTCGCCACCGGACAGATGTTCGACGAGAGCCGCCGTGCGGAATTTGCCGTTGCTGCGGACCTCTACAACAGCCTCCGCGAGTCGTCGCGGAAAATCCTGGCGGGACTGGTCGTCGCGCTGTCGTTCAGCGGGTTTGCGCTGGCCTGGTTTCAGCTTCGTCCGCAGTTCCGGGCGCGAAACCGTGTTGAGGGGGCAGTCAAGGTTGTACTGGTCCTTGCTTCGCTGCTCGCCATCGCGACCACGATCGGCATTCTGCTGTCGGTCAGCTTCGAGGCAGTGCGGTTTTTTCGTCAGGTACCGTTGAGCGAGTTCCTGTTTGGTCTCAGCTGGAGCCCGCAGACCGCGATCCGGGCGGGTCAGGTCGGCTCGTCGGGTGCTTTTGGTGCGGTACCATTGTTTGTCGGTACCTTGCTGATCTCGGGTATTGCGCTGCTGGTGGCTGTGCCCATCGGCATGATGATTGCGATCTACCTCTCCGAGTACGCGCGCCCGGGCCTGCGCCGGATCGTCAAGCCTGTGCTCGAGGTGCTCGCCGGCATACCTACCGTGGTCTATGGATACTTTGCCGCGCTGACGGTCGCGCCCATGATTCGTCTCGCGGGTCAGCAACTGGGGCTGGAAGTCGCCTCGGAAGCCGCGCTGGGTGCGGGCCTGGTGATGGGTATCATGATCATCCCTTTCGTCTCCTCGCTGTCCGATGATGCGATCAACGCCGTACCGCAGGCGATGCGTGACGGCTCCTTTGCGCTCGGCGCCACGCGCTCGGAAACGATAAAGCGGGTGGTGGTACCCGCCGCGCTGCCGGGTATCGTTGGTGGCGTGCTGCTGGCTGCGTCGCGCGCGATCGGCGAGACCATGATCGTGGTGATGGCGGCAGGACTGTCGGCAAACCTGAGTTTCAATCCGCTGCAGTCGGTAACGACGGTCACCGTGCAGATCGTGACGCTGCTGGTCGGCGACCAGGAGTTCGACAGCCCCAAGACACTGGCGGCCTTTGCACTGGGCCTGATGCTGTTCATCGTCACCCTGATCCTCAACATCATCGCCCTGCAGGTGGTGCGTCGTTACCGGGAGCAGTACGAATGATGGTGGCCGATGGCGACGACCGTGGCAGCCGCCAGCTGAGTCCGGAGGAGACGCGACGGCGCGTCGATGCGAGTCTGCGGCGCCGCTATCGCAGAGAGCGGATGTTTCGCTTCTACGGACTGTTCTCCGTCTGTCTGGGCGTGGTTTTTCTGCTGCTCCTGTTCGGCACGATCATCGGCAACGGTTACAGCGCATTCCGGCAGAGTTTCTTACAGCTCGATATTCATTTTGATGCCGATGTGATCGATCCGGACGGTGCACGGGATCCCGATGCGCTCTCGGTGGCCGACTACTCGCTGCTGGTCAAATCCGCATTGCGGGAACTGGTACCGGAAGCTGCCAGCCGTAGCGAAAAGCGCGAGCTGAACCAGCTGGTAAGTGCGGGTGCCATCTTCAGCCTGCGCGATGCCGTCATGGCTGATCCGCAGATCCTCGGTCAGACGAGGTCGCTGTGGCTGCCGCTGAACAGTGAGGTGGACCTGTGGCTGAAGGCACAGGCGTCCGGAAAAGGCGCTGACGACGGTTCAGGCCGGCTCTCGGAGCAGCAGCTTGTCTGGCTCGAACGGCTTCGGGCCGGTGACCGGATCGAATTGCGCTTCAACAGGGCCTTCTTCACTTCCGGCGATTCGCGTGAGCCGGAGCTGGCGGGAATCTGGGGAGCCACCAAGGGCTCGTTCTTCATGCTGCTCGTGACGCTGCTGCTGTCCTTTCCGCTCGGCGTTGCCGCCGCCATTTACCTGGAAGAATTCGCCTCGCGCAGCTGGTGGGTGGATGTGGTCGAGGTCAATATCAATAACCTGGCCGCCGTACCCTCGATCGTGTTCGGGCTGCTGGGTCTTGCGGTTTTCATCAATTTTTTCGGGCTGCCACGGTCGGCGCCGCTGGTCGGCGGTCTCGTGCTGACCTTGATGACGTTGCCGGTGGTGATCATCGCCTCAAGGGCGGCCATCAAGGCGGTGCCGCCCTCGGTGCGCGAGGCTGCGCTCGGGATCGGCGCATCACAGATGCAGATGGTGTTCCACCATGTGCTGCCGCTGGCAATGCCGGGCATGCTCACGGGCGCAATCATCGGCATGGCGCGCGCGCTGGGCGAGTCGGCGCCGCTGCTCATGATCGGCATGGTTGCCTTCATCGTCGATGTACCGAGCGGGCCGATGAGTCCGTCGACGGCGCTGCCGGTGCAGATCTATTTATGGGCGGACAGTCCGGAGCGCGCCTTCGTGGAACGGACTTCGGCTGCGATCATGGTGCTGCTCGCGTTTCTGCTGGTGATGAATGCCACCGCGGTATGGCTGCGCAGCCGGTTCGAGCGGCGCTGGTAGCTTCACACAGGGAAGATTGCAGATAATGCTCGCAATGGACAAACCCGAGGATGTCATTGTGCCGCCGGCGGACACGGCACCTGCAGTGGTGCAGCCTGTCGAGGCCGAACGCATCGCTCCCGATACAGTGGGCGACGTCACCGCGCGGAACGCGGTGATCTGCGTCCGTGGCGGAAACGTCTACTACGGCGATACGCATGCGCTGATCAATGTGAGTCTTGATATCGGGCGCAACGAGGTCATCGCGCTGATCGGTCCTTCCGGTTGCGGGAAATCCACCTTTCTCCGTTGCCTGAACCGGATGAATGACACCATCGAGTCAGCCCGTGTCAGCGGTGACTTCCGGCTCGACGGCCAGGACATGTATGCCAAGGGTACCGACGTGGTGATGCTTCGCGCGCGTGTCGGCATGGTTTTCCAGAAGCCGAATCCCTTTCCGAAGTCGATTTACGAGAATGTTGCCTATGGCGCGCGTATCCACGGTCTTGCTGCAAATCGCGCGGAACTCGACGACATCGTCTATGGCAGTCTCGAACGCGCGGGACTCGTCGATGAGGTAAAGGACAGGCTCGACGATCCGGGTACCGGTCTGTCGGGTGGGCAGCAGCAGCGGCTGTGTATCGCACGCACCATCGCCGTCAATCCCGAGGTCATCCTGATGGACGAGCCCTGTTCTGCCCTCGATCCGATCGCGACCGCGCGCATCGAAGACCTGATCGACGAGCTGTCGGAGAAATATGCGATTGCAATCGTTACGCACTCGATGCAGCAGGCGGCGCGCGTTTCAACCCGTACCGCCTATTTTCATCTGGGCCGCATCATGGAAGTCGGCCCTACCGACAAGATATTCACCAATCCGTCGCACAAGCTCACTGAAGACTATGTGACTGGCCGTTTCGGCTGAGACGCGACAAACCCGGACCGTGGCCGGACCGCATTTCCGCTCCCCGTTTCATATTCCCGCAACAAAAGCGCGGCAGACTTCCTGCATCGGGTGGATCGGGCGAGCGCCTTTTCCGCCGATGTGGAACGGATTATGAACAGACGAGGTATTCCCATGAGACGTGTATTGCTGGCCCTGACCGTTGGCCTCCTGATGAACTCACCGACCGCATTCGCTGCGGTTTCCGATGAGGTCGTGCAGCAGCTCCTCCAGCGCCTGGAGGCGCAGGAGAAGCGCATTGCCGAACTCGAGAAGAACGCGCAACAGACGCAGACGGCGGTGGAAGAGCAGAAGCAGGCTGTCGCGGAGGTTGCGGCGAGGCCTGCCGCCAGCGCGCCGGCACCGGCCAGCTGGGCTGACAAGCTGAGCCTGAAGGGCGACCTGCGTCTGCGCTACGAGAACATAGACGACGAGAATGCCAGTGACGAACGCAATCGTGCGCGGATTCGTGCGCGCCTGGCGCTGATTGCCAAGCCGCAGGACAACCTGGAGATCGGTCTGGGCCTCACGACGAGCCAGGACAATGACCCGGTCTCCGGCAACCAGACCCTGGGCGACGGCAACTCGAACAAGAACTTTGCGCTCAGCCTTGCCTACTTCAAATGGGCTGCACTGGAAGGGTTGACCGTCAGCGGTGGCAAGTTCCAGAACCCGCTGTATCGGCCCGGCCAGCACGCGTTGCTCTGGGACAGTGACTGGAATCCGGAAGGTTTCGGACTCAACTATGTCAGTGGCCCGTTCTTCGCCAACGCGATTGGCTTCTGGCTGGAAAGCGACAGCAAGAACGACAAGGCCTTCACCTGGGGCGGCCAGCTGGGTGCGGCTGTCCCGATTGCCGATGAGGTGAAACTTACCGCTGGCGCAGGGTATTACCACTTCAATACCAGGGGCAAGGGAACGTTCTACGGCTCGGATACCAACTTCCTGGGCAACAGCTACGATTCGATCACCAACAGCTATCTGTATGACTACGAGGAGATCGAGGGATTTGCCGAGCTGGGATTCAAGCTCGCCGGTCTGCCGGCCAGTGTCTTCGCCGACTACGTGAAAAACACCGATGCCGACGAGTTTGATACGGGCTGGGCAGCCGGCGCACAGCTCGGTGCAGCGAAGGCCAAGGGGACCTGGCAGCTAGGCTATACCTGGCAGGACCTCGAGCCGGATGCGGTGTTCGCCGGACTGGCTGACTCGGACTTTGGTGGCGGCAAGACCGACAACAAGGGTCATCGTCTGCAGGGCGTCTATGCGCTCAGCGACAAATGGAACCTGGGGCTGACTTACTTCATCAACGAGACGGGCGGGAAGCGCGGTACAGAGAAAGACTACGACCGTCTCCAGCTCGACATGAGCTTCAAGTACTGAACTGCTTGCCGATTCCCCAGCCACCGGGACCATAGCCCTTCGGCAATCCGGCGTCCGGGGTAAAACCGTAAAGCTCGTCGTCCGGCAGACTCTCGCGCAGAATCTGCCGGACTTCGAGCAACTTGCGGATGTCGATGCCGGTACGCAGGCCCATTGCATCGAGCATGAAGACCAGGTCCTCGGTGACGATATTGCCGCTGGCGCCTGGCGCGTGCGGGCAGCCCCCAAGTCCGCCGAGCGAGCTGTCCAGCGTCGTGATGCCTTCCTCCAGCGCCGCCAGTGCATTGGCCAGACCCAGGCCCCGCGTGTTGTGCAGATGCACGCTGGAGAGCTTGTCGTGGCCCACCGCCTCGCGTACGAGACGGATCAGGCGACGCAACTGCTTCGGGTTTGCGTAACCGGTGGTGTCCGATAGGCCGATCTCTTCGCAGCCGGCCTCCATGAGCGCCACGGCCAGTTCGACGACCTTCGTTTCCGGGACCACGCCCTCAAGCGTGCAACCGAAGGCAGTGGCGACATTGCCCTCGAAACCGGGACGACTTTCAGCCGGCAGGCTGCGCAGCAGTTCGGCGATCCGGCGTACGTCCTCGATGACCTCGGCATGGCTCCTGCGCAGGTTGGCCTTGCTGTGTGTTTCGCTGGCGGAGAGCGGCAGTGCGATCTTGTGTGCACCGGCATTGATCGCGTTCTCGGCACCCTTGAAGTTGGGGACCAGCGCCAGCACCGTCAGGCCGGGAATCGTGCGTGCATAGGCCACGACTTCGGCAGCGTCGGCCATCTGCGGCATCAGCCTGGCGGGGACGAAGGAGCAGACCTCGATTTCGCGGACGCCAGCCGCAGCCTCGGCTGCAATCCAGGCCTTCTTGGCGGGGGTGGGCATAATGGACTTGATGCTCTGCAGGCCGTCGCGAGGGCCTACCTCGCTGACGAGTACGTCGATATCGCTGGTGCCGGACATGCTGGATTCCTGGTGACTGCAGGTGTTTATTCTATATGGGGCCGGGGTGGTGGATAATCCACCACCCGATTGCCGGTGCCAACCGGTGCCGGCAACAGACATAACACGGAAAAGGCGCAGTCGATGACAGGTTCGCAGGGTTTGCCCCTCGCAGGGGTGCGGGTGATCGAATTCACGCACATGGTGATGGGCCCGGCGGCCGGGCTGATCCTCGCCGACCTGGGCGCCGATGTGATCAAGATCGAGCCGGTGAATGGCGACAGCACCCGCCACCTGCCGGGTTCCGGTTCCGGCTATTTCCCGATGTACAACCGCAACAAGCGCAGCCTGTGCGTTGACCTGAAGTCCCCTGATGGCCTTGCTGCCGTGCTGCGCCTGGTCAGCACGGCCGATGTACTGATCGAAAACTTCCGTCCGGGCACCATGGACCGCCTGGGTCTCGGTTACGAGACGCTCAAGGCACTGCACCCGCGGCTCATCTACTGTTCGGAGAAGGGCTTCCTGGCCGGCCCCTATGAGCATCGGACTGCGCTCGATGAAGTCGCGCAGATGATGGGCGGCCTGGCCTACATGACCGGCCCGCCGGGCAAGCCGCTGCGTGCCGGTACCTCGGTGATCGATGTGCAGGGCGGCATGTTCGGTGCGGTGGGCATCATTGCCGCGCTACATCAGCGCAATACGACTGGCCTGGGCCAGAACATCGTGGCTTCGCTCTATGAGAGCACGGTGTTCCTCGTCGGCCAGCACATGGCGCAGATGGCGGTGACCGGCAAGCCGGCGGCGCCGATGCCGGTGCGCGTGTCGGCCTGGGCGATCTACCAGGTCTTTGAAACCGGCGATGACAAGCAGGTGTTCGTCGGCGTGGTCAGCGACAAGCAGTGGAAGGATTTCTGTACCGCCTTCGAGTTGCACGAGCTCGCTGCCGACAGCAGTCTCGATACCAACAACGACCGCGTGAAGCACAAGGATCGTCTGGTACCGCAGATCCAGGCGACCTTTCGCAAGTACAGCAAGCAGCAGTTGATGGACAAGCTGGAAAAGACCGGCCTGCCATTTGCACCGATCGCGCGGCCCGAAGACCTGTTCGACGATCCGCATCTGGCTGCCAATGACGGGCTGGTGCCGATCACGGTCAGCGATGGTCCGCGGGCTGGCGAGAAGACCCGGCTGCCGGCATTGCCGCTGGAGATGGACGGGGCGCGTTTTGGCGTGCACCGTGATGTGCCGCGTGCCGGTCAGCATACGCGCGAGGTGCTGCGGGAGGCGGGCTATACGGACGCCGAGATCGGCACACTGCTCAGTCGCAAGATTGTCGCAGGTCCGGCCTGAAGAAGGATCTCCGTCCGGAGGGGGAGGTCGCGGCCGGCCAGCCGCTTGGCGCCCCCCACAAGACCGGCATTGCAGTGCTGCTGATGCTTGGCGCAACGCTGTGCTTTGCTGCGCTCGACGCGACGTCGAAACACCTGTCGCGGACCTATCCGATACCGATGCTGGTGTGGGGCCGCTACAGCTTCCACTGCCTGATGATGCTGATCTTCGTTGCGCCGTCGATGCGCATGCGGCTGATCGCTACCAAGCGGCCGCTGGCGCAGGTCATCCGTGCGCTGATGCTGACCGGTACCACCGGCTTTTCGATGGTCGGCTTTTCCTTGATGCCGCTGGCCGAGAGTACGGCGATCGTTTTCATCACGCCGCTGGTCGTCGTGATGCTCTCGCGCTGGCTGCTCAGGGAAACGATTGCCGGCATTCACGTGATTGCGGTCATTGCCGGCTTTTTCGGAATCCTGCTGATCGCGCGGCCCGGTGGGGCGCTGAGCATGCCGGGACTGGTCTGGATGCTGCTGGCGGCGGCCTGCTATTCGGGCTATCAGATACAGACGCGGCAGCTCTCGCCCGGTGAAAATACCCTCACCATGCTTTTCTATACGGCGCTGGTTGGTACCGTAACGATGACTCTGGCCGCTCCGCTGTACTGGGGCGGACCGATACCCGACCGCATCGACGGGGCGCTGATCGCCTCGCTGGGCATCTACGGTGGCACGGGTCACCTGATGCTGACGCGGGCGTTTCGCCATGCCGCCGCGTCCTTTCTGTCGCCATTCCTCTACGTACAGCTGATCTGGGCGATGCTGCTCGGCTGGCTGTTCTTCCGGCATCTGCCCGATCTGCTGTCGCTGGCCGGCATGGCGGTCATCGTCGGCAGCAGTCTTTCGATCGCTTATGCGGAACGGCTCAGGCGCGAGATTGCCGCACGGGAAAGAGACGCTGCATCCCGGGGATAATGGCAGTACTTGTCTGCCTGACCTGCACGCGGCCTTGCCGGATACAGCTTCAGTCTTTGCAAAACGCCACGATATCGCGTGCCGTATCCCGGCTGATATCGGGGCAACACATGGGCAATATGTCGGTGCCGTGGATCGTGCCCATCACCTGCCGGCACCTGGCGCTCACGCCATTGGCGATCAACAGCCGATAGAAGTTGATGCCCTCGTCGCGCAGCGGGTCACATTCATTCACGCTGATCACGGTTGGCGGCAGTCCGCGTACATCGTTGCCGGTGGCAAAGCCGGGCCAGGCCAGCGGATTGCGCGCATTGAATGCCTCGATGCCGTAGGCCATGCGGCCACGGTTATCATGCAGATCCATCAGGATGCCGTTGTTCTCAACGGACGACGGGTTCTGCGGCAAGGGCCATTCACCTGCGATGTAGGGGCAGAGTGCATACAGTCCCTTGACCAGGTGCAACTCGCCGTCCCGCTTCAGCCTGAGGCCGGTCGCGAGGGTGAGATTGCCGCCACCGCTTTCTCCGGCCACGACGATGCGGGAGGTATCGATGTTCAACATCGCGCTGCTCGTGTGCAGCCACTGCAGACCGGAAATGCAGTCGTTCAGGCCAGCGGGGAAGGGTGCGACTTCCGGTACAGACGAGGGCGTCAGCGCATTGCGGAAATCCACCATCGCCACCGCCACGCCCTGAGCGGCAAGGATGCGTGCCCATGCACGGTAGTGGCCGTCATGGCACGACATGACCTGCATGCCGCCACCGTGGATGTAATAGATGCAGGGCAGGACTTCTTGCGTATCCGGACGCACGAAGCGGATGTTGATGCGATTGCCATCGGGTTGCGAGACGACGGAGTGCTCACGCACGAGCAGTCCGGCAGACGGCGCGACGGTCTCGTTATCCATCACGTCGAATACACCCTTCAGGGTGATTGCCATCTGCCTGGCCGCAGTGCCGCTCATCTCGGCAAGCAACTCCTCACGGCTGGCAACATCATGCGCTGGCTGCACGGTCATGTTTCCGAACCAGGCCTTGATGCGCGGATCGATACGCGGGTCGTCAGCGATTCTGGAAGTCATGGTCAGTTCCATTTCAGCAGTGGTCCGGGTCTACGCCATTCTATAGATCCCGGCGAATCACGGCGCACCGGACAGCCCCTGGTCGCTGCCCTGCTGCCGGGGCTGTCCTATACTTCGGAGGACAAAATAACGGTATTCACGGCACCGCCATCGATGGCCAGACGTTTCCGCCAGAATCTCGGCCTGATCCTCGGCTTTGCCGCCGGGGCGCTCATACTGCTCGTGCTGCTGCTGCCGGGTGAGGAGACGCTGCACGCCCGCGGGCCCATGAACAGCGGACACGATGACATCGCCTGTGAGCATTGCCATCTGCCTGCACCGGGTACCTTGCGCCAGCAACTGCAGGCCAATGTCCGTCATCTGCTTGGCATGCGCGCCACCGTCGCCGATTTCGGGCTGCTGCAGGCCGGGAACGGGGAATGCCTGGCCTGTCATGATTTTCCGGAGGAGCGTCATCCCGTGTTCCGGTTCTTTGAGCCGCGTTTCCAGAAGGCGCGCGACGCGCTGCATCCCGAGGCCTGCGTGTCCTGTCATCTGGAGCACCGGGGCGTGCGGGTCACGCTCGATGGCATCGACTATTGCCGGCACTGCCATGAGGACACGAAGCTGAAGAACGATCCGCTGGATGTCTCCCATGCCTCACTCATCAAGGCAGAAAAGTGGGACAGCTGTCTGGGCTGTCACGATTTCCACGGCAATCACCTGATGACGGTGCACGAGCAGCTGCGCGACGCGATTCCACCAGCGCAGATCCTGGCGTATTTCCGCGGTGGCGCGTCGCCATATTCGCGCGAGAAAAGATTCGCAGCCCGCCGGGAGCCCTTGCGATGACCCGTCCCTTGTTCATTCTCGCTTCCCTGCTGCTCACGGCATTGATCGTGTACCTGTTTGTGAGTGCACCCTCGCCGTTGCCGGAGCAGGCCGCAGTCAACGCAAATATTCCCGTTGAACGGGTATTCGCGCTGGTGGAGGGTGAAAATGATGCCGCACGCGCCCTGTGGACCCGTGAGATCGTCGGCGCAGGCAAGAAAGCCGGTCTCGGCTTCAGCGAGGACTGGCGGGAAGCCGGGGAGGAGGCTGGACCGCTGCCGGCGCTGTTCCTGCGCGAGACCGCGAAGAACCTTGAAAGGAATCCCGTGCGACTCAGCCTGTTTCTGGGTTCCGATGCACCGATCAATTCCGCCAACCGCTTTGAGGGGCTGCAGCAGGAGGCGTTTGCCAGAATCCGGGCAACCGGCGAGCCGCAGTATTTCCGGATGCCGGATACGCGCCTGTATACCGCGATGTTTCCCGACGAAGCCGTGGCGGAAGCCTGCGTGACTTGCCACAACGAGCACGAGGACAGTCCGAAGAACGACTGGAAGCTGCATGACGTGATGGGGGCAACCACCTGGTCGTACCCTGAGGACCGGCTGACGGCGGAGCAGATGATCAGTGTGCTGGCGGCATTGCGCACTTCGATTCGCGGTGCCTATCAGGCCTATCTCGACAAGGCAGTGACCTTCAGCAAGCCGCCGGAGATCGGTGCCCGCTGGCCGCGCGATGGCTACTACCTGCCGTCTGCCGATGTGTTCATGGCTGCGCTTGGCGAAAGCACGGCGGCGGCGAGTCTTGATGCCCTGCTGAATGCAACAGCGCCACCGTCCCCGGCATCCGGCGCCGGCATACCGTCGCACTAGGCCGCGCGGATATGCCCTGGCTGACAACGGGAGCGCTGCTGACAGCCGCATTTGTGGCCCAGGCGATCTGGGGCTGGCGCTGGGAGTGGCTTTCCGGCCTGCAGGAAAGCGAACTCTACAAGCAGCTCAGCGGTCTGGCGCTCGTCCTGTTTTTCCTGATGCAGTGGCGCCTGTCGGTCGCACGCATGGGCAGCGCGTCGCCGACGCCGCGGCTGCTCACGCTGCACCGGGATCTGGGTGCGCTGGCACCCCTGCTGCTGTACCTGCACGCGATCAGTTTCGGATATGCCTACATCCGCGCGATGAGCATTGCCTTCCTCGGTCTCGTCGCACTGGGACTGCTGCAGCAGCCGCTGGCACGGCTGAACAGCAACCGGCTAAACACCGCGTGGCTGGTGGTTCATGTGACGCTGGCCACCGCGCTGCCGTTCTTCATCGGCTATCACGCCTTCAACGCTTTCTATTACGAGTAACGGGCGGCTTATACTCTGGAGAAGGAATGGTCCCGTTTCCGGAGTTGACGGGAAGCGGAAAGCGTTCCCGGGAAAAATGGGTGGCGTTCCAATCAAGCGAGGAGCATGCGGTGACGATTGATCAACCTGGAAACAGCGTGCCGCGCGGTTTGCCCTTTGTGGCTCCGTGCCGCCAACTCGATCCGCAGGCACCGTTTCGCTGGCTGCGGCTGGGCTGGAGAGACCTCATCCGCGCCTGGCGTCCGACCCTGAGCTACGGCACTACCGTCGTGCTGATCAGTTATCTGGTCACCTGGCTGGCGTTCCGGCTGGGCAGTTACGTGCTGGTGTTTGCCGCACTCACCGGCTTCGTGTTTCTTGCGCCGATCGTGGCAATCGGTCTTTACGAGGTCAGCCGCCAGGTTGCGGCCGGCCAGACGCCAATGATGGTGGTCTCGCTGCGCGGCATACGCCGCGTATTCAGCAACGCCATGGTCTTCGGGCTGACGCTGCTGGTCGTCTTCCTGGTCTGGGCGCGTTCGGTTTCGCTGATCAGCATCTTCCTGCCGATGGAGAATGAGCCCGCAATCGCCGAGATGTGGCCCTATCTGCTGGCCGGAATAATGGTCGGTGCGGTTTTTGCCGGTATTACTTTCGCAGTGAGTGCTTTCTCGCTGCCGATGATCGACGACCGCGAGACCGATGCGGTAACCGCCGTGGTCACCAGCGTCAATGCCGTGCTGCGCAACAAGCGCGCGATGCTGAACTGGGCTGCTGTCATCATCACATCCGTGCTGATCGGCTTTGCCACCGCCTTTATCCTCTTCGTGATCATGATTCCGCTGCTCGCCTATGCGACCTGGCACGGCTATCTGGAAACCATCGACGCGAGTGCATGGCCGAAGGCGGAGTAGGCGGCGTATGAACCGGGTCAACCGTCACAGGAGGCGTCATGAAACTCATCGGCATGCTCGACTCGCCGTACGTGCGGCGAGTCGCCATTTCGCTCCAGTTGCTCGGCATACGCTTTGAGCACCAGTCGCTCTCGGTCTTTCGTACCTTTTCCGAGTTCCAGCAGATCAACCCCGTGGTCAAGGCGCCGACGCTGGTGTGCGATGACGGCGAAGTGCTGATGGACTCGACGCTCATGCTGGAGTACGCCGAAGTACTTGCCCGTCCGCGCACGCTGATGCCATCGGGTCTGAAGGAACTTCAGCATGAGCTGCGGCTGATCGGTCTGGCGCTCGCAGCAACCGAGAAGAGTGTCCAGATCGTCTATGAGCGTGGACTGCGCCCGCCGGAGAAACTGCACGAGCCATGGGTCAACCGGGTTACCGGCCAGTTGCTCGCTGCATACGGTGAGCTGGAACGGGAACTCGCCCGCACGCCGCTTGCGGTCAGCAGCTCGGGCATCCGCCAGGCAGGGATCACCATTGGAGTGGCCTGGCACTTCAGCCAGCAAATGATTCCGGAAGTGGTCCCGGCCAGTGACTTTCCTCGTCTGGTCGCTGTTTCAGCCGCTGCCGAGGCGCTATCCGAGTTCAAGGCTGCGCCACACGGTGATGGCACATACCAAAGCGATGGCTAGGCCTGCGCGGATCGACTCACCCGGCACGCTACAGGTCGTCAGACTTGTCGGTCTCCGCCTGCGGCGGCGGTCTGCGATCATCATCCAGCAGGATGCGCCAGGCCGGCGTTTCCAGGTCATCGAACTGGCCGCTGCGCACGGCCCAGAAAAAGGCCGCCACGGCAGCCAGCAGCAGCACGAGGCCAAGCGGAATCAGGATGAAGATGATGCTCACAGGCGGGCTTCGCTCAGCGCCTGATCCGGTGCCGTAGCCGGGACCGGTTGCAGCGTACGCCCGAGGCGCAGCGCGTTGAAGGTCACCAGCAGCGAACTCGCCGACATGCCGAGGGCGGCGAGCCAGGGTGCGAGCAACCCGCTGATGGCCAGTGGAACGGCCACCACGTTGTAGGCGACGGCCCACCACAGGTTCTGTCGCACGATATGCATGGTGCGTCGCGCGTGGGCCACGGCTGTCGGCAAGGCGCCGAGGCCCGGTCCCATCAGGATGCAGTCAGCCGCGTGCTGGGCGAGGGAGGTGCCCGTGCCGACGGCCACGGATACGTCGGCACCAGCGAGCACCGGCGAATCGTTGATACCGTCGCCGACCATGCCGACGATATGCCCGTCCTGCTGCATCCGGCGTACGAATTCGAGCTTGCCAGCTGGTGCCAGGTGGGCATGCCAGGCATCGACGCCGAGGCGCTGCGCAGCGGCCCGGACCGGTCCGGGCTGGTCGCCGCTGGCGATGGCGAGCGCGATACCGGCGGCCCCGAGCGCGGCCAGTGCAGCGGGCGCCTCGGCCCGCACGCGCTCGGTGATTTCAAAACGCGCCATGAGCTGCGATCCGCTGCCCAGATAGACGGATTGCGCCGTCGAATCCGGACTGTCGTCACTGGCATTGATGTCAACCAGTCCGAGGACAAAGGCACGGGTGCCGATGCGCAGCCGTTCACCGCTGACGCAAGCTTCCAGGCCCTGACCGGCTACCGCCACGACATCGGTAACCGGCAACGCCGTGCGCGGTGGCGGGAAAGCCCGTGCCAGCGGATGCTCGGAACGCGACTCCAGCAAGGCCGCCAGCTCCAGCATCCGTTCCCGATCATGGCCAGCGAAGGTCTCGATGTGCTGAATGCCAGCCGAGTGCTCTGTCAGCGTGCCGGTCTTGTCGAAGACCAGGTCGGTCACGCGGCTCAGTGTTTCGAGGGCGCCGGCCCGCCGCAGCAATACGCCCTGGCGCGCCAGGGCGCTCATGCCGACGGTGAATGCGGCCGGTGTTGCCAGGGCAAGGGCACAGGGGCATGTCACGACCAGTACGGCGAGGACCACCTCGAAAGCGCGGGATGCGTCAATCCACCACCAGGCTGTACCGGATGCGGCCGCCAGCACGAGCACGCCGGTGACAAACCACACCGCGACGCGATCGGTGATCTCGACCAGGCGTGGCCGCTCCTCGCGGGCTACAGCGATGAGGCGGCTGATCTGCGCCAGCACGGTGCTGGTACCCACGCGCTCCACACGGATCGTGGCAGCGCCGAACAGATTGATGCTGCCGGCGATGACCGGATCGCCGGCGGCCTTGCGTACCGGACGGGATTCTCCGCTCAGCAGGGATTCGTCAACGCGTGCCGACTCGCATTCCAGCCGCCCGTCGACCGGGACCGACTGCCCCGGCGCCACCATCACCAGATCACCGGGTTCGAGTTCCACGACGCCGACGATTTCCGGCCGGCCGTCACGCAGTCGCGTCGCCACCCGCGGCAGATGCCGCGCCAGGGCGCCGGTGAGGCTTAGTGCCCGATGTCGTCCCGACATTTCCAGGAAGCGCGCGCAGGTCAGGAAGAACACGAACATGACGGCTGAATCGAAATAGATCGGGCCGCTGCCCTTGAAGGTATTCCAGGTACTGGCGATATAGGCGGCGGCGATGGCGAGACCCACCGGCACATCCATGCCAGGCCGGCCGAGGCGCAGGCCGCGCACAGCGCCCCGGAAGAATGGCGCGCCGGCGTAGAACACCACCGGCGTCGCGACCAGCAGGCTGATGAGACGCAGGAACTCGTGGATGGCCGGATCGGCATCATGCAAGGCGCCGGCATACAGTGCGACGGCAAAACCCATGACCTCCGACATGCCGAGCCCCGCGACGATGAGCCGGGGCAGGGCGGCGCGCCGTTCAAGTATCGCGGCACGACCCGCCTCATCTTCGGTACAGGGACAGGGGCCATAGCCCAGCACCGCGATACATGCCAGCAGCTCGCTGAGGCGCGTCACCTGCGGATCCCAGCGTAATCGTGTGCGGGTGGTCAACGGGTCTACCGCAATTTCGCATACGCCGGGCACAGCGGCCATGGCGCGTTCGATCAGCCAGGAACAGGCAGCGCAGCGCACGCCCTGCAACAGCAACTGGGCTTCACGACTGCCATCGCTGCGGGAGCTGACAAACTCCTTCTGGAGCGCTTCCCGGTCGTAGCTCGTCCATCGTTCGGGTCCGGTGTCGGCACCTGCCGGCGTGCTGGCAGCGGTGCGGAAGCGATAGAATTCCGTCAGCCCCTTGTCGCGAATGCGTGTGGCGATTTCCTGGCAGGCGTCGCTGCACAGGGTGACAGTGGCGCCGTCGATCTGCAGTTGATGCGTTGCCGGCCCGTGAATGGCAGTGCCGCAGTGGAAACAATTGAGCGCATCGGGCATTTTCAGCGTCCGGCCTTCAGTTCCAGTACCTCCTGCCGGGGTTCAAGCACCCCGGTGAGGCGCCAGTTTCCCGCAGCATCGCTGATCATCACATAGAGCCGCGTGTCGGCGCGCGGCATCGTGCCGGCATAGAGATTGCCGCGGCGCTTCAGGATGACGTGCCGGTCCATCTGCTCCAGGGTGGGGTGTATCAATTCCAGTCTGAGGCTGTCTGGCGCCGCACCGCTGAGGCTGACAGTCACTGCCCGGGCGCTGTCCCCGGACGGTGCGTCGAACTGCAGCCGGGCAGCGACGCCGAGTTCCACAGCCCGCCTGTCACGTTGCTGATCGAGTTCCACCGCCATGGCGATCTGGCCGAAATCGTCCACGACCAGCGATGGCGGCGCCCCGGCGAGGTACAGCGTGACAAAGCCCGCGATCACGCTGCCGATCACCGGCGTGAGGATGAACCAGACCCAGAAATGCCGGTACCAGGGCTTTGCGGTCATTGCGGGGGACCGAAGAATCGGGCGTCGCGCTGTGCCTGCACCGTGCCGTCAACGGCATCTTCCACGCGTATGTTCAGATCGGCCCTGCCTTGTGGCGCCGCGCTGCGCTCCACGCTGATCCGCGCCACGACATCCAGCAGCGCGCCGGGGGCCAGATCGATTTCCGCCGGTGCGGTTTCGATCTGCGCACCGGGGAGTCCGGTTACGCTGACGCGCACGCTGCGTGGATGATCCTCCTTGTTGAGAATTTTCAGTTGATAGACGTTTTCGATCTGTCCGTCCGGCAGTTCGCGGTACAGCGTGTTTCTGTCGCGTATCACATCAAGGCGCACGGCGGCGCGGTTGGCCAGCGTGATCACGAAGCCGGCGAACAGCAGCAACAGGATGGTGCCGTACAGGATGACCCGCGGCCGGAGAATATGCTGTGGCTTGCCCTGCACGGCGTTCTGGGTGGTATAGCGGATCAGTCCGCGCGGGTAGCCGACCTTGTCCATCACGACATCGCAGGCATCGATGCATGCAGCGCAGGTGATGCACTCGTATTGCAGGCCCTTGCGGATGTCGATGCCGGTCGGGCAGGCCTGTACGCACATCCGGCAGTCGATGCAGTCGCCGAGTTTGTTCGCGGCAGCGCTGGTGCCGCGTTGCCGCCCGCCGCGCGGTTCGCCGCGGGCCGGATCGTAGGAGACGATCAGCGTATCGCGGTCGAACATGGCGCTCTGGAAGCGCGCATAGGGGCACATGTAGATGCAGACCTGTTCGCGCAGTGCGCCGGCGTTGCCGTAGGTGGCCAGACTGTAGAAGCAGATCCAGAAGGTCTCCCAGCCGCCGAGATCAAAAGACAGCAGCGAGACACCCAGTTCACGGATCGGCGTGAAGTAACCGACGAAGGTAAAACCTGTCCATGCGGCGAAACTGATCCATAGAATCTGCTTCGCGCTCTTGCGCAGGATCTTTTCAGGCGACCACGGCGCCTTGTCGAGCTTGATGCGCTGGTTGAAGTTGCCCTCGGTGAGTCGTTCCATCCAGACGAATATCTCGGTCCAGACGGTCTGCGGACAGACGTAGCCGCACCAGACGCGGCCTGCGACCGTAGTGGCAAAGAACAGCAGCAGGGCGGCCATGATCAGCAGCCAGGACAGGAACACGAAATCCTGCGGCCACAGCGTCAGGCCCAGGATGTGAAACTGGCGCGCGGGCAGGTCAAACAGGATGGCCTGGCGTGTTCCCCAGCGCAGCCAGGGCGCAAGGTAGTAGATGCCGAGCAGTACGATGACCGCCGTCTTGCGCAGATTCGCAAAGAAGCCCTTGACCTCGCGAGCGTGAATCTTCGCCCGCTTGGCGTACAGCGCTTCGACTTCGACCTCGTTGCTGCTCACGGTCAGTCATCCCCGCCCGGCGCAGAGCCGGGCGAGGTGCGCATCAGGTATATCGAGACGGCACTTGAGAGCGCGGCGATCAGCCAGAAAAAAAAGAAGGCGATGCCGTAGGCCGTCATGCGCGAAGTTTCGATCTCGGCAGCAGAGCCCTCGTGCAGCTGACCAGGATCGACAAAGGCGAAGAAAAGCATCGTGGCGAAGCTGGCGGCGAGGAGCGACGGCCAGAGCACGGCAGCCAGCACCTGGGCGCGCGTGCTCCACGGTCGTGGCGGCGCCGGATCAGCGGGCTGGAACTCCGGTTGTTCGGTCACGGCCGTGCTCCACCGCCGTTGCCGAGGCTCAGCACATAGGCAGCCAGCACACGGATACGATCGGGCGTCAGGTAGTCATGCTGGGCCGGCATCTGGTTGGTGCGGCCCTTCATGAGTACGTCGCGGATATCGGCATCAGTCGATCCATGCAGCCAGTCAGTGTCGGTGAGATTCGGCGCGCCGAGTACCTGGTTGCCTTTCGCGTCGGCACCGTGGCATCCGATGCAGAAGCTCATGAATTTCTGCCGGCCAGCGGCCACATCGGGCGCAAGGCCTGCGGGATCGGTCAGCGCAGATGCAGGCAGCTTCGGCAGTGCACGCAGCCAGGCGATGACTTCGGTCACGCCCTGTTCGCCGAGTGCTGGGCCGAGGGCGGGCATCATGCCGGTACGTCCGTTGGTTATGGTTTCGATGATCGTGTCGGGTGCATTGCCCCACAGCCAGGCGGAGTCGGTGAGGTTCGGGAAGCCCTTGGCGCCGCGGCCGTCGGAGCCGTGGCAGGTGGAGCAACGGTTCAGGAAGATATTGCGCCCGAGCCGCAGCGCATCCGGATCGGCTTCGAGTTCCGGCAGCGGCACGCCGGAAAAAGCAGCGAAGACATTGCCGAAGCGCTTTTCGGCAGCGGCCATCTCCGCCTCGTACTGGCTTTTCTGGCTCCAGCCGCCGATACCGGCGAAGTTGCCGAGACCGGGGTAGATCACCAGGTACACGATCATGAAGATGCCGGTGATCCAGAACAGCCACAGCCACCAGCGCGGCAGCGGGTTGTTGAGTTCCACGAGATCGCCGTCCCAGACATGGCCCGTGGTGCTCTTCTCTTCGGGCCGTTTCTCCTTGCGCTTGGTCGTCAGGGCCTGCAGCAGCCACAGACAGCCTGCCAGTGTGCCGAGCGTCAGCACCCACACCCAGGCATTCCAGAATCCGCTCATCTACGCTTGCTCCTCGCCAGTTCAGCGATATCAGGACCGGTTTTCCGGATCCGCGGGTGGTTTGTCGTCCGGCTCCAGCGGCAACTGTGCCGCCGCATCGAAAGTTGCCTTCTGTCTGCTGCTGTACGCCCAGAAGCAGATGCCGATGAACAGCACCAGCATCACGACGGTAAAGATGCCGCGCAGCAGTCCGGGATCCATGTCAGCGGCCCTTGACGGCTGTGCCGAGGCCCTGCAGGTAGGCGACCAGCGCATCCATCTCGGTCTTGCCCTCCACGAGGGCGGAAGCGCCAGCGATGTCCTCGTCCGTATAGGGCACGCCGATGGTCCGCAGCCGCTGCATCTTTATCGGCGTGAGGCTGGCATCCAGTGTGTTCTCGCTGAGCCAGGGAAAGCCCGGCATGTTCGATTCAGGCACCAGGTCGCGCGGGTTGTGCAGATGTGCGCGCTGCCACTGATCGGTGTAGCGGCCGCCGACGCGCGCCAGATCAGGACCGGTGCGCTTGGAGCCGAACTGGAACGGCCGGTCGTACACGGCTTCGCCGGCCAGCGAGTAGTGGCCATAGCGCTCGGTTTCGGCACGAAATGGCCGGATCATCTGTGAGTGGCATCCATAGCAGCCCTCGCGGACGTAGATGTCCCGTCCCTCGAGTTGCAGGGCGGTGTAGGGCATCACGCCTGGTGCCGGCTCCACGGCCTCGCGTGACATGATCAATGGCACGATCTCCGCCATGCCGCCGATGCTGATCGCCAGCGCGGTCAGGATGCCCAGCAGGCCGGCGGATTTTTCGATCGTTTCATGCCGCATTTTCGTGCGCTCCTCAGGCCGGATCCAGGACGGGCTGTACGACGCGTTGTTCGCTGGTGACCACTGTCTTCCATGTGTTCCAGGCCATGATCAGGGCGCCGCTGAGGAACATCACGCCACCCGTCAGTCGTGCTGCATAGTATGGATAGGTGGCCTTCAGGCTCTCGATGAAGGTGAAGGTCAGGGTGCCGTCGCTGTTGACCGCGCGCCACATCAGTCCCTGCATCACGCCGGCAATCCACATCGAAGCCACATACAGCACGATGCCGATGGTGGCGATCCAGAAGTGCAGGTCGATTGCTTTGGTGCTGTACATGCCTGTGCGGCCATAGACGCGCGGGATCAGCGCGTACATGCAGCCGAAGGTGACCATTGCTACCCAGCCGAGCGCACCGGAATGCACGTGGCCGATGGTCCAGTCCGTATAGTGCGACAGGGCATTGACAGTCTTGATCGACATCATCGGCCCTTCAAAGGTCGACATGCCGTAGAAGGACAGCGAGACGATCAGGAACTTGAGGACCGGGTCGGTGCGCAGTTTGTCCCAGGCACCGGACAGCGTCATGATGCCGTTGATCATGCCGCCCCATGACGGCGCCAGCAGCACCAGCGAGAAGACCATGCCTACCGACTGGGCCCAGTCGGGCAGGCTCGTGTAGTGCAGGTGGTGCGGTCCTGCCCACATGTAGGTGGCGATCAGGGCCCAGAAGTGCACGACTGACAGCCGGTAGGAGTACACCGGGCGGCCAGCCTGCTTCGGCACGAAGTAATACATGATGCCGAGGAAGCCTGCCGTGAGGAAAAAGCCCACCGCATTGTGGCCATACCACCATTGCACCATCGCATCGACGATACCGGCATAGATCGGGTACGACAGGCTCAGCGTTACCGGGATCGCGAGCGAGTTGACGACATGCAGGATTGCGATGGTGATGATGTAGGCAGCGAAGAACCAGTTCGCCACATAGATGTGCTGTACGCGTCGCTTGGCCAGCGTACCGAAGAACACCACGCCATACGCAACCCACACCACGGTGATCAGTACATCGATGGGCCAGATCAGTTCGGCGTATTCCTTGCCCTGGGTCATGCCCAGCGGCAGGGTGATGGCGGCCAGCACGATGACCAGGTTCCAGCCCCAGAAGGTGAATGTCGCCAGCCATCCGGCATACAGGCGCACGTGGCAGGTGCGCTGCACGACGTAGTAGGACGCGGCGAAGAGTGCGGAGCCGCCGAAGGCAAAGATCACCGCATTGGTATGCAGTGGCCGCAACCGGCTGAAAGTGGTCCACGGCAGGTCGAAGTTCAGCTCCGGCCACATCAACTGGGCGGCGATGATCACGCCGACTAGCATGCCGACCACACCCCAGACCACCGTCATGATGGAGAACTGCCGGACGACGACGTCGTTATACGTGTTTGATTTGTCCATCAAAGGGCTCCGTGACGGAGTGTTGACCAGGAATTTATGCCGGCAAACCTGATCTGTGTCATTGACAGGCAGGATTACACGCGCGGCAATTTACGAGCAATGCGTCTTGAAGGCAATGCGGGATATTCCTCATCGCCGCCGGTCGGGCGGAAAGAACCACCACGTTGCCACGACGAGCAGGCCGAACAGCGTATAGCCGGTCGTAAATACCCACGGCGGCGCGTCGTAGTACAGGAGTTGCTGCAGCCAGTGTTCGATGAAACCGCTGCTGTAGGTGGTGGTCCGGGCTTTGGTTCGCAGCCATATCTCCAGGGTCGTGAGAGGGCAGTTCAGGCCCAGCCAGCTTTCCGCGATGATGGTGGCGATCGCAGCCAGGTGCATCAGCCTGAACCACAGCTCGTTGACCCAGTGCCAGCTGCGCCGGTTACCGATGACAACCAGTGCAAGTCCCCCGACGACAAACACCACAAGCGCGATATGGGCGGCAAGCACCAGATCTGCGAGTAACCGGTAGGTCATTTCGGGTTGTGCCATGAACTCCACGATCCGTTGTACCCATCCTGCTCTGGCTGTCATCTATACTCGACAAAGCAACCGCGAGGATAGCCAGTGCGCTGGGAGCGAGGTCGGCGAAGCAGCAACATCGAAGACCGGCGGACCGGCGGTATGCGCACAGGTCTGGTCGGCGGCGGCGGGCTGCTGACACTGGCGCTGGTGCTGGCCGCAATCTACTTCGGGGTTGACCCGTCCCTGCTGCTGCAGGACATGCCGGCCGGCAGCGACACTTCGGTCAGCGCGGAGGCGCCCTCCGGCAGTCCGGAGGCTTCCGACACGATGCGCGATTTCGTCTCGGTGGTGCTGGCCGATACCGAGGATACCTGGCAGGCGTTGTTCACTGCAGCAAACCGCCGCTATCAGGAACCGTCCCTCGTGCTGTTTTCTGGCCAGGTGCGTTCCGCCTGTGGCATGGCTACGGCTGCGGTCGGGCCGTTTTATTGTCCAGGTGACAGCAAGGTCTATATCGATCTGGCCTTCTTTGCGGATCTGCATGACCGTTTCAACGCGCCCGGTGATTTTGCCGAGGCCTATGTGATTGCCCACGAGGTCGGCCACCACGTGCAGAATCTCCTCGGTACCTCGGCAAAGGTACAAAGAGCGCGGGAGGGCCGGGACGACGCCGAGGGGAACGCCCTGTCGGTCCGGCTCGAGTTGCAGGCCGACTGTTTCGCCGGAATCTGGGCATACCACGCCGATCGCAGCCGGCAGCTGCTGGAGACCGGTGATATCGACGAGGGCCTGGCTGCGGCGAGCGCCATCGGTGACGACCGACTGCAGATGCAGTCGCGCGGCTATGTCAGTCCGGATTCGTTTACGCACGGCAGCGCGGAACAGCGGGTACGCTGGTTCAGCAAAGGCTATGCAAGCGGACAGCCCGGCAGCTGCGATACGTTCTCGGCGCCTTTGCTGTAAGGTCCGAATTTCCGACAAGCATCACAGCAAGAAGACCAAGAGGAGATACCAACATGACCGTTGCCAAGATCACGGAACTCACGAGCACCTCCCGGAAGAGCTTCGAGGATGCGATCACAAACGGCATCAAGCGGGCGACAAAGACCCTGGACAATGTCTCCGGTGCCTGGATACAGGATCAGGAAGTGGTTATCGAGAAGGGCAGCATCGTCGAATACCGCGTACGCATGCGCGTGACCTTCGTTCTGAAGTAGACGGCGCCTTTCGCGAGTGAGCCTTGCCATGCCAGGGTCGGCCGGCTGCTGGCCGGCCGTACCCGCATGAAAGGCATGCGATGAGTATCCGTCACCTCGATCAGTTGTTTGATCCCGCGTCGGTCGCCGTGTTCGGTGCCTCGCAGCGACCGGCCAGCGTTGGCGCTACCGTCTGGCGCAACCTCCATGCGGATGGCTTCAAGGGCCGCATTTTTGCCGTCAATCCGAAATACCGGGAGTTCGACGGTGTACCTGTTTTTGCGCAGGCAGGCGATCTCCCGGAAGTTCCGGATCTCGCGCTGATCTGTACACCGCCTGCCGTGGTTCCCGGGTTGATTGCCGGGCTCGGCAAACTCGGTGTACGCGCTGCCGTGGTTCTCAGCGCGGGGCTCGATGCCGGGCAGAAACAGGCCATGCTGGATGCGGCACGCCCGCACCTGCTGCGGATCCTGGGGCCAAACTGCATAGGCATGTTGTCACCGCACATCGGTCTGAATGCCAGCTTTGCCCATATCGATGCCTTGCCGGGTGAACTGGCCTTCATCACCCAGTCCGGCGCGCTGATGACCGCCATGCTTGACTGGGCGCGATCGCGCCGCATTGGCTTTTCCCATCTGGTCTCGCTCGGTGAGCACGCCGATGTGGATTTCGGCGACATGCTCGACTACCTCTCGACCGATCCCCGCACGCGAGCGATCCTGCTCTATATCGAGTCGGTTGAGGCAGCCCGCAAGTTCATGTCGGCGGCGCGAGGGGCGGCGCGCAACAAGCCGGTTATTGTCGTCAAGTCCGGACGTTCGGCGCAGGGGCAGCGCGCCGCTGCTTCCCATACTGGTGCGCTCGCAGGCTCGGATCTCGTATATGACGCTGCCATCGCACGCGCCGGCATGTTGCGTGTCGATACCATGCAGCAGTTGTTTCTCGCGGCCGAAACGCTGGCGCGGTTCCGGGACAACGTCGGTGAGCAACTGGCGATCCTGACCAACGGGGGTGGCGCTGGCGTCATGGCTGCCGACCATGCCGCCCACCTGGGTGTGGACCTGTGCGAACTGACTCCCGCGACTGTGGCCAGGCTTGACGCGCAGATGCCGGCCAACTGGTCGCGCGGCAACCCGGTAGACATCATCGGTGATGCACCGGCGGAGCGCTATGTCCAGGCACTGGAGGCGCTCAATGCCGACCCTGGTGCGGGAGCGGTGCTGTTCATGCATGCGCCGACTGCGATCGTGCCAAGTGCCGATATTGCGCGGGCGCTCGTGCCGCTGGCCAGCCAGTCCCCGCCGCGCGTGATGGGCTGCTGGATGGGTGACGAGTCGGTTGCGGAAGCGCGCACGATTTTCCAGGCAGCAGACATCGCCGGCTACGAGACACCGGAACAGGCCGTGCGCGCTTTCTCGATGCTCACGACCTACAGGCGCAATCAGGCCCAGCTGATCGAGGCTGCACCGGTACGGCCGCCAGGCGTGCCGGCAGCGGACTTCGATGCTGTCGATGAATTGTTCAGGAAGGTTCTGGACAGTGGGCGTGACATGCTCACCGAACCGGAGGCCAAGGCGGTACTTTCGGCTTACGCAATTCCTGTCGTCGCGACGCGCAGCGTGGCGGCCGATCCGGCTGATGCCGCGCAGGCTGCTATCTCCATTGGCTTTCCGGTCGCGCTGAAGATCCTGAGCGAGGACATCTCGCACAAGTCCGATGTGGGTGGCGTCGCGCTCGATCTGGCCGATCCCGGGGATGTAGAGCGCAGCGCCACCGCGATGCTTCAGCGGGTACGCCGTCTGCGGCCAGCGGCGCGGATCGAGGGATTCACGGTGCAGGCGATGATCCGCCGTGCACATGCCCAGGAGTTGATCGTCGGTGCGAGCATCGACAACGCTTTCGGTCCGGTGATCCTGTTTGGTCAGGGTGGCACTGCTGTCGAGGTGCTGGCTGACCGGGCAATTGCGCTTCCGCCGCTGAACCAGCCACTGGCACGCGCATTGGTCGCGCGTACCCGTGTTGCCCGGCTGCTCACGGGCTTTCGCGATACCCCGCCGGCTGACCTGCATGCCGTGTATGCGGTCCTGATGGCCGTCTCGCAGTTGCTCGCCGACAATGCCTCGATTGCCGAGATCGACATCAATCCGCTGATCGTCAATCACGAAGGTGCGATTGCGCTGGATGCCCGCATCCGGCTCAGCGCGGCGGCACCGGCGGGCGCGCTGAATTTCGCGATCCGCCCCTATCCGGCGCATCTGATCGAGTCGCTGGACTGGAAAGGGCGTGCGCTCACGCTGCGCCCGATCCGTCCTGAAGACGAGGCGCAGCACCTCGAGTTCCTCGCACATCTGGATCCCGAGGATGTGCGCCAGCGTGTCTTCTACAGCAAGCGCAGCATTGAACGCAGCGAGCTCGCCCGGCTGACGCAGATCGATTACGCCCGCGAAATGGCATTCATTGCCGTGGCGCCCCGGCCGGACGGTCGGGAGCAGACCCTCGGCGTGGTGCGCGCCACGGCTGACCCGGATAACTGCGAGGCCGAATTCGGCATCATCGTGCGTTCCGAACTCAAGGGTGAAGGACTCGGCGAACTGCTGATGGACAAGCTGATCCGGACCTTGCGCGCGCAGGGTACCCGGGAGCTGGTCGCAAGCGTGCTGCCGGAAAACACGCGGATGCTTGAACTTGCGCGCGCACTGGGTTTTCGCGAGGACCCCGTGCGCACGAGGCCGGGTTTCCGCGTTATCCGGAAGGAACTGTGACGGCCTGGATATCCGGTTTATGCCCGCTCGGGGCATGCCGCCCGGGATGCGTCGCCGTTGGGTTACTGTCCCGGCTGAGTGCGTTCGGGCAGATAGATCCACGGCCGGCGTGACCGGTCGCGTTCGCGATAGGCGAGGATCTCTGCGTCGCGCTTCAGCGTGACGGCGATGGAGTCGAGGCCTTCCAGCAGCATTTCCCGATCGGCCTCCGGGATGCTGAAGGACCACGCGCCACCGTCGGGTATGGAGACGGTACAGGTCGTCAGGTCCACCGTGATCCGGATTTTCTCCGGGTCTGCTTCAACCTTTCGTGCCAGGGCCTCGACAACGGCGTTGTCGAGAATCACCGGCACGATGCCATTGCGTACGCAGTTGCCATGAAAGATGGAGCCGAAGCTCGGCGCGATGATGGCGCGGATGCCCCATTCGTGCAGCGCCCACACGGCATGTTCGCGGGATGAGCCGCAGCCGAAGTTGAGGCCTGAAAGCAGGATCTGCGCCCTGCGGTAGGGCTCCCGGTTGAGGATGAAATCCGGGTTTTCAGCGCGGCTGCCCGGGCTCTGATAGCGCCAGCCGGCGAACAGCCCTTCCGAGAGGCCGACTTTCGAGACGCGCTTCATTTCCCGGCTGGGGATGATTGCGTCGGTATCGATATTGATGCGCAACAGGGGTGCGGCGATGGCGGTGAGTCGCGTGAACTTCTCCATGGCGTCTCAGCCCCCCTTCAGCTTGCGTACGTCGGCGAGCGAACCCGCGATCGCCGAGGCGACCACGGTCGCCGGGCTGGCCAGATGGGTGCGCGTGCGCGGGCCCTGGCGGTTCTCGAAATTGCGGTTGGTGCTGGAGACCACGCGCTCCTCGAGACCGAAGCTCTCGCCGCCGGCGTAGAAGCACATCGAACAGCCGGACTCGCGCCACTCGAAACCGGCGTCCCGGAAAATCCTGTCGAGCCCTTCTGCCTCGGCGGCTTTCTTGACCTGGCTGGAACCGGGTACGCAGATCGCCTTCACGCCAGCGGCGACCTTGTGGCCGCGCAGAAGGCGGGCGGCTTCGCGCAGGTCGCTGATGCGGCTGTTGGTGCAGGAACCGATAAAGGCAGCACTGATCGGCAGGCCCTCGAGCGAGGTGCCGGGTTCAAGGCCCATGTATTCGAGTGCGCGCTGCATGGACTGACGCCGGTTGTTGTCGGCCTCGGCGGCCGGGTCCGGCACTGCGTCGCCGATGCTGCCGCCATGCTGCGGGCTGGTGCCCCAGGTGATGTGCGGGCCAAGCATGTTGCAGTCGATCTCGATCTCGCGGTCGAAAGTCGCGTCCGGATCGCTGGCCAGCGTGCGCCAGTGAGCGACCGCCTTGTCCCAGGTTTCAGGTCCCGGTGCAAAAGGCCGGCCACGCACATATTCGAAGGTGCTTTCGTCTGGCGCCACGATACCGGTCCATGCGCCAAACTCGACGGCCATGTTGCAGAGGGTAAAGCGGGCTTCGATCGGCAGCGCGCGTATCGCAGCGCCGGCGAATTCGATCGCATAACCGGTGCCGCCTGAAGCACCGTAGCGACTGATGAGGTGCAGGATCAGGTCCTTCGCATAGACACCCGGACCGAGTTCGCCCTCAAAGCGGATACGCATGTTGCGCGGCTTGCGTACGGCCAGTGTCTTGGTGGCCAGCGCATGCTCGGCTTCGGTGGAGCCGATGCCCCACGCCAGTGCGCCCAGACCGCCGAGCGTGCAGGTGTGACTGTCCGGGCAGACCAGCGTCACGCCGGGCAGGGCAATGCCCTGTTCAGGCGACACCACATGCACGATGCCCTGGCGGTCATCGCCCAGATCGAAGAGATGGATGCCCGCGGCGATGGCCGAAGCGCGGGTGCTGGTGATGAATTCGCGGCCGCCCGGCATGCGCGTGTCGTCGGTGCGCCCGGGGGTGGTATCGACGATGTGGTCCATGGTGCAGAACACCTGTTCTGGGTGGCGCACCGAATGCCCCGCGGCTTCCAGGCCCTTGAGCGCCACGCTGCCGGTGCGCTCGTGCAGGAAGATGCGGTCGATGTAGAGCAGGGTGGCGCCATCGCCCAGATCAGCGACCGTATGCTCCGCCCACAGTTTGTCGATGATGGTCTGACCCATGCTTCCCGCGCCAGGTCGGCGCTAGCTGAAACCGGCCGCGATGATAGCAGCTCGGTTCCGGCGCGGGCGCACGGGACGGGGGAGCTATAATCCCCGGCTTCATATCCAGGCGAGTACCGACATGCTGTCCCATGTGGATGACAAGAATCAGCCCACCATGGTGGATGTGAGCGGCAAGGCCGTGACACGCCGCACTGCACATGCGCGGGCTCGGGTGCTGCTCCCGCCGGTCGTCCGTGCAGCCTTTGCGGGCGGCGATATCCAGACGCCCAAGGGGCCGGTATTCCAGACCGCGATCATCGCCGGCACGATGGGCGCCAAGCGTACCAGCGAGCTGATTCCCTTCTGCCATCCGATCGGGCTCGATTCCTGCCGTATCGAGATTGGCCTGGACCAGGGTGGTGACGTCATCATCGATTGCACGACACGCGTTGAACACCGCACCGGCGTCGAGATGGAAGCGCTCACCGGTGCCGGCGTCGCCGCGCTCACCGTCTACGACATGTGCAAGGCCTTGTCGCATGAGATCGTGATCGCCGAGATCAGGCTCATCACCAAGACCGGCGGCAAGAGTGACTTCAGCGCCGCCGGATCATCCTGAACCGCATGGAGCCCGGCGGCGAGCCACCGCCCTTGCGCGGGCTGGTGCTGGCGGGCGGGCGCAGTGTGCGCATGGGCCGTGACAAGGCGGGGATCCTCATCGAAGGCACCACACTGCTCGAGCGGACCGTCGCGCTGCTCGACGGTTGTGTGACCAGTGTGCGCGTATCGGTGCGGGCTGATCAGGTTGATGATCAGCTGCGGCGGCAATTCCCGCTGCTGCCGGACGCAGGCACCGGCCTCGGTCCGGTCAACGGTCTGCGCGCTGCGCATCTGGAGGATCCGGCTGCAGCCTGGCTGGTGCTTGCCTGTGACATGCCTGGTCTTGACCGGCGGGTCATTGAGGCGCTGGTCGCCGCGCGCGACCCGGCGCGGGCGGCGACCAGCTGGCGCAGTCCCGTGACCGGCCTGCCTGAGCCGTTGTGCGCGATCTGGGAACCCGCTACGCTGGCGCGCCTCGCCAGCCTCGTTGCCGCCGCCGGGCGTCCTGTCAGCCCGCGTGCCGTGCTGGCGGAGAGTGACACCCTGTTGCTGGACGCACCGTGGCCTGTCGCGCTGCTCAACCTGAATACGCCTGCTGAACTGGATCGATACCGGAAAGAGAGACATGGCCACCAGCCGCAAGAAGAGCCCGACGACACCTAAGCCGAGCCGCGAAGATGCCGAGGCCGCGGTGCGTACCTTGCTGGCCTGGGTCGGCGAGGATCCGGCCCGGCGCGGCCTGCAAAAGACGCCAGCGCGTTTTATTGGCGCCTACGAAGACTGGTTTGCCGGCTACAAGGTCGACCCCTATGCGCTGCTTGGTACTTCATTTCACCAGGTCGAGCACTACGACCGCATCGTTGCCCTCACGCATATCGATTTCGAATCCCACTGCGAGCACCATGTGGCGCCGGTTATCGGTCGTGCACACGTGGCCTATCTGCCGGACCGGCGGCTGGCCGGTATCAGCAAGCTGGTGCGGGTCGTGGAGGCCTTTACCCGGCGCATGATCGTGCAGGAAAAGCTCACTGCCGACATCGCGCGCTGTTTCCAGCAGGTGCTCGAGCCGCGCGGGGTGGCTGTGATCATAGAGGCACAGCACCATTGCATGACCACGCGCGGTGTACACCGGGACAATGTGCGCATGACGACCAGCGAAATGCTGGGTGCATTCAGGGACGACGATCGTATCCGTGCCGAATTCTTCGGTGCCATCGCGCGTCGTGAACGTTGAGTCGACAGTCCTGATCATGCAGGCTATCAATCTGTTTTTGGCCACGAGCGGTGAACAGGCGACATGAGCCGGGTTGTCATAAAGAGCGCAGCGGAGGTCAAGGCCTTTGAGGGTCGTGAGGTCGGTGTTTCGGACTGGATCACCGTCGATCAGGACCGCATCAACCGCTTTGCGGATGCGACTGACGATCACCAGTGGATCCATGTGGATGTCGAGCGCGCGAAACGGGAATTCCCCATCGGTACGACCATCGCACACGGCTATCTGCTGGTATCGTTGATGCCCCGGCTGCTGGACAGCATCGTTGTGTTCGAAGGGATCAAGCGCGTCATCAATTACGGGGTCAACGAGGTACGCTTCCGGAACATGGTGCCGGCCGGCAAGCGCGTACGCATGCGCACCACGCTGAAATCCGCACGGCAGCGAGCCGGAGGCCTGCAGGTCATTCTCGACAACACGATCGAGATCGAGGGTGAAGTGAAACCGGCCTGTACGGCCGAGGTGCTGGTCCTCTACTTCTTCGAGGACTAGCTGTATCGTCTTCCCGCCGGAGCGGATTCAGCCGCGATTGATGGCGAAAGAATCACGCCCGAAGGCGCTGCTACTGTTTGCGGAGTGCCGCCAGCAGGCGCTCGTGTACCGACGGCGATGAACTCACCAGTATCGGGCTGCTGCGTGCGCTGAAATTTTCGAATATGTCCAGTGGTTTCCCGTCCAGTCCGGATACCACACCACCGGCATTGGCAACGATATAGCCGAGCGCGCCCCAGTCGAGCAGGTCGCAGGACTGCGACACGAAACCATCCAGGCGGCCCGTGAAGAGGTCGTTGAGGTTTTCGAAGTCGCGCTGCGGGTCATCGTCGGCCACGATGTCGAAGGCCTTCCATTTGCCGCGCAGTTTTTCCAGCTCGGCTGGTGCCTGGTAGCCGACGCAGACGGCGCTGCCGGAACGGGTGGCCAGCGGCTGCATGTCGTTCAGGGTCCGGCAATTGCGCCCCCCGGTAAATGCGCCGCAGCCGCGAATGGCGAGATTGAAACGTCCGCGCACGGGCAGGTAGCAGATGACGGCCATCAGCCGTGCCTCGCGTGTGATCGACAGGATGATCTGCCATCCGCTGCGCTGATTCTGGTAAAGGTACGTACCGTCGATCGGATCCACCCAGACCATCGTTGTGGCAGCGGAGGGAAAATAGCCGGTGTTGCGTGACAGTTCCTGTTCTTCACCGAAAAAACCGGCCTCCGGGAAGTGGGCCAGCGTGGTTATTTCAAGGAAAGTCTGCACCGCCTGGTCGGCGTCCGTAATCGCCTGTACCCAGGGATTCTGGCCGGCCTTTTGCGCGGGCCCAGCGATGAGCGGCTGTATGCGTCGGGCGTAATCACCGGCGGTGACCAGGACCGGGAGATAGGTCTCCACCATTTCCGTGATGGCAGGCATGTTTGTTCAGCGGGCGAGGCGGGCCTGCAGGGAGTCAAGGTAGTTGCGGACACGGCGGGCGTTGACCCCCATGTCGCCGCGCCCGACCCGCGACTTGGAACGCACATCCACCCGGGTGCCGGAAGCCGCAGGCTGAATGCGGATCACGACGTCGTCCTTGAAACGTACCCAGCCGGTTTCTGCAGTCGCCTCGATCCGGCCTTCCGCTTCGCTGGCATCGACCAGAGTCCAGCCCTTGTCGGCGACGATCTCCTTCGCGCCGGCAAAGACCACGTCGGCAGGCTGATCGACCACCAGCGGCTGGATGTCGGGGAAGGCGCGGTGCTGCTCGGCTGCAGTTTCGGCACCGTCGTACTCGCTGGGATTGGCTGCATCCGCTTGCCGGAGCGCTGCGATCCTGACGAAGGCGGGCGGGGTAACCGTATCCGTGCTGATGTCGTGAATCGCCGGCGCACCACGCGCCTGACTGATCACGAAGCCATTGTTTGCCGTAACAGCAAGCCCGGCCAGCAGGGCCAGCCAGGCGATCGGCCGCGATGTGGCACCGCGCAGACCGCCGCTGCGGATCAGGCCGAGCCCGGCCGTGATCGCGGCGACAAGCAGCAGCAGGCTGCCGAGCGCATAGGTCCCCATGCTGGCAAACGGCGAGAGAAATCCGGCGCGTGCACCAAAGCCCGAGGCAATGGCGAAAACGATGCCGATCGCAGCGGTCCAGATGCCGATCATGGACAGACGGGAGCCTTTGCGCGGCGTGAGCTGCAGAGCGTCTTTCATGCGCGTCCCCCTTGCGTGACGCCGACCATAACACAGGCCTGCGGGACTGCCCATGCCGGTCGGGCCGCCGGGCAGACGGCAGCGTGCGCGGTTACAATTCCTGTCCCGTTTCCGGTTCAGGTTCTCAATGGACGCAGGTTTTGCCGATCTGATCGCGCTGCTCGAACTCGAGCCCATTGAGGAGAACATATTCCGTGGCCAGAGTCGCGATATCGGCACGCCGCAGGTCTTCGGCGGGCAGGTGCTCGGCCAGGCGCTGGCAGCGGCAAGCCGCACGGTGCAGGGCCGCGCCGCGCATTCGCTGCACGCCTATTTCCTCAAGCGGGGTGATGTCAACGCACCGATCATCTATGAGGTGGACCGGGCGCGGGACGGTGGCAGCTTTTCCAACCGTCGGGTCATTGCCATCCAGCACGGTGAGCAGATCTTCAACATGACCGCTTCGTTCCAGACCGCCGAGACGGGGCTGGAACACCAGGTGACCATGCCGGAGGTGCCGCCGCCCGATGGCCTCAAGGACATCGAGACGCTGGTGCGTGAGTACAGCGCTGAAATTCCGCCGCGCATGCAGCGCTTCCTTTCCTACCGGCGTCCATTCAGTGTGCGCCCGGTAGATCCTGGACAGTTTCTGTCGACCGGCAGCCAGAACCGCGCGCCGGTCAAGCAGGTATGGATGCGCGCCATCGACCAGCTGCCGCCCGACCAGTTCCTGCACCAGGTGCTGCTCGCCTATGTCTCCGACTACGAGCTGATCGGTACGGTGACCTTGCCGCATGGCCTGCATGTGAGCCGTGCCGGTCTGCAGATGGCGAGCCTCGATCACGCGATGTGGTTCCATCGCGCCTGCCGCGTGGATGAGTGGCTGCTGTTTGCGCTTGACAGTCCTGCGGCCAGCGGCGGACGCGGTCTCGCGCGTGGTCACGTATTTGCCGCGGACGGTCAGCTGGTGGCGACCCTGGCACAGGAGGGCCTGATCCGGGTGCGTCCGGATCGGGCTGACTAGCCGCCGCCGACTTGCTCAGGGCAGGGACCGCAGGCCGGCCCGATAGCGTTTGGCCCTTTCGATGTAGCGCTGGCGGTTGCCGGCGATCCCCTCAAGTTCCTGTGCCGTCAGCGGCCGGATCGCCCGGGCCGGTGAACCCACGATCAGCATGCCGTCCGGGAACTCCTTGCCTTCGGTGACCAGTGCATGCGCACCGATCAGGCAATTGCGGCCAATCCGGGCGTGATTGAGCAGGCTCGCGCCCATGCCGATCAGCGTACCGTCACCGATGGTGCATCCGTGCAGGGTCACCATGTGTCCGACCGTCACGAACTCGCCCAGCGTGAGCGGCGCGCCGGGATCGGAATGCAGTACCGAATTGTCCTGGATGTTGCTGCCGCGGCCGACGACGATCTGCTCGACGTCGCCGCGCAGTACGGCACCAAACCAGACGCTGACCTGTGCGGCCAGGATCACGTCGCCGATCACGCTGGCATTCGGCGCGATGTAGACATCGTCGGCGAGCTGCGGCATCAGCCCATCGAGTGCGTAGATCACTTCGCCTTGCCCTGCTGTGCAACCGCCTCGGCAGCCTTGCGGATAGCCGTCTGGTCGCCGAGATATTCGCGCTTCAGTGGCTGGAGATGCGCATCAAGCGTATAGAGCATCGGGATGCCGGTGGGGATGTTGAACTCGAGGATGTCCCGCTCGGACATGTGGTCGAGCATTTTCACCATGGCGCGCAGGCTGTTGCCGTGTGCTGTTACCAGCACGTTCTCGCCGCGCAACAGACGTGGCGCCACGCTGTCCTGCCAGAAGGGCAGGACGCGCGCCAGCGTGTCTTTCAGGGACTCCGTGCCCGGCAGCCCCGTGATTGCGTGGTAGCGGGGATCATGGACCGGATGCCGCTCGTCGCTTACCTCCAGCGGTGGCGGCGGCGTGTCATAGCTGCGGCGCCAGATCTTGACCTGGTCCTCGCCATGCTTGGCAGCGGTCTCGGCCTTGTTGAGCCCCTGCAACGCCCCGTAGTGCCGTTCGTTGAGCCGCCAGGTCCGTTCGACCGGTATCCACATCAGGTCCATTTCGTCGAGCATCAGCCAGAGCGTGCGGATTGCCCGCTTGAGCACCGACGTATAGGCGATATCGAAGCGAAAACCCAGCCGCGCCAGCTCCTTGCCGGCGCTCTTTGCCTCAGTGCAGCCCTGGTCGGTGAGGTCCACGTCGGTCCAGCCGGTAAAGCGGTTATCGAGATTCCATGTACTCTGTCCGTGCCGGCAGAGGACCAGCTTGCCTGTCATTCAGATGCTCCGGTTATTGCTGCGCAGCCGATGATTCTAAACGCTGGGTCCAGGTGACGGACAATCCTTGTCAGCTGTATCGGGGGTATGTCGGGAGGACGGGCCAAGGTCCGGCGCTGGCGTCTGTGTGTGAATCTGCACATACACGGGTAAACACTAACGGTATAAGGCATCGCTTGGCTGCTCCTGTCTGCAGCCGTGATGCGGGCTTCCTTGGCTTATGGGATGCGGGTGAGGGCCAGTCTATTGGAGTTGAAGCGATGTTGACCTGGCAGAACCCGCTCAAGAATCGCCTGTTAGCCCAACTTTCAGAACCGGAATATCTGCAGTTCGAGCCGCAACTGGAACTCGTCATGCTGCAGGGCGGGCAGATTCTTTGCGAACCATGCAACCAATCACGCTACGGCTATTTTCCGGTGAACTGCGTTGTTTCACTGGTCGGTGTCTCGGCGACAAGTCTCTATACGCCTGTCGCGGAAATCGATGAAGATGGTCTGGTGGGGCTGGTGCGGCTCCTTGGCAAGCGGGAGATTCCCTATCACTGCGTCACACTGATTTCCGGTGCGGCTTACCGGGCGCGACTGGATTTCTTGCAGGCGGAGTTTGACATACATGGCGGTTTTCAGCGGGCAGCGCTTGGGTATCTGCAGCTATTGATGATACAGATTGCCCAGAGCGCAATCTGTATCCGGCGGCACTCCATAGAACAGAAAATCTGCAAGACATTGCTGCTGGGTATGGATCGTGTCGCGGGCAATGAAGTCGAGATGACCCAGCAATTTGTCGCCAATATGCTTGGCCTGCGTCGCGAAGACGTCACGCACGCCGCCCGCAAGCTGCAGGACGATGGGCTCCTGAACTACACTCGTGGCCGGATCACCATTCTGGACCGGGCCGGCCTTGAAGCAAGGGTCTGCGAGTGCTATCGGCTCGTGCGCCAGCTGGTCTGCTGAGCGCCGCACGAAAAAAAAGTTCCCTGCCTCCCGCGCGATGGACCAGATGCCTCACGGCCTTCATAATGCCATCTGCCACAGCAGATCTTCTCCAGCCGCAAAGGAATTACGCGATGATTCGCTCGCACGCCATAGTATGGCTCGACCACCAGCATGCCCAGATTCTGCACTTCGATGATGAGAAGGTGCTGTCCGGCAAGAAGCTGAAGGCCCACTCCCACCCGACCAGGCAGCACGGCAGTACGGTACGTACCGAGCATGAGTTTTTCGGGGAAGTGTGCGATGCGCTGGAGGGGGTCCCGGAAGTGCTGGCCGTAGGTTCCCATACCGCAGTCGCCGATTTTGAGCACTACGCAAAGAAGCACCGTCCGCAAACGGCAAAACATATCGCCGCCTGGCAGGTCGTCGATCACCCCAGCGAGAACCAGCTTGTGGCGCTGGGACGCGAGTTCTTCCTGAAGTACGACCGTATGGCAGGTACGGCCGGCTCTGACTGAGCGTTGCGCTGCCGGTGAAGCCCTCACCGGCAGCGCTGCAGCCGGACTATTTCGCGGCAGGCGCTACGGGCGCTTCTGCGTTTTCGCTCCTCGGATTTCCGACCAGCAGTTCGTTCAGCTCGATCGCATAGCCATCGGGGTCGGTCAGCGTGCTCACCAGTACCGGGATGACACCCTTGCCGCCATAACCCGGATAGGTGGTCGGTGCCGGTTCTTCGATAACCCGGACCCCCGGCACCTCGCGGGCCGCCGCGAATCTGGCGGCGGCATCCTTCACGTTGAAGACGAAGACCATGCTGCCGATGCTGAAGGGCTCAGCCGGTGTGGCGGGAACCGGCTTCAATGGCTTGAAGTACTGGATCATGCCGATCATGCCGATGAAATCGTCGTTGGCCTGCAACAGCACCAGCCGCAATGAGCGCTCGGCATCGGCATCGCTGGCGGCATCCCGCGGCGTACGGATGATCTGGTCGTAGGCGACCTTGAGTCCCAGTACATCGCGGTAGAAGCGCAACGAGTTATCCATGTCACGCACGATCAGCGTCGTGCGCCGCAGGTCTATTGGTACGCGCTCTGCATCGCTGACCGGTGCGGCAAGGGATGCCGTAACCAGGCTGCAAAGCCCGCCCAACAGCAGTAAAAACCTGTGCAAGCGCATGGTGGGCAGACTCCTGTCTGATGGTCCTGTCGAGTATAGCGGAGCAGTTCGGCGGTGCGTTCATGGGCGCGCCGATGTGCCGTTCAGGGCAGATGTTCGGCGGCAAGATATTCCATCGACTGCATCTCCAGCAGCCGGCTTCGGGTGCGTTCGAATTCGTGGCTGAGGCGGGTGCCGGTATAGATCCGGCCGATGGATTCTGCGGCCGAGATGATCAGATTGACGCGCCGGTCGTAGAACTCATCGACCAGTGCGATGAATCGCCGCGCTTCATTCTCGCGGCTTTCGTCGAGCCGGGGTATGCCGGAGATGATTACCGTCTGGAACCAGCGGGCGATTTCGATGTAGTCCTCCTGGCTGCGTGGTCCTGCGCACAGCGCATCGAAATCAAACCACGCGATACCTTCGGCTCGTCGGCGGGTGGTGATGGTTCTGCCGAGCACATCCAGCGTTTCGCCCTCGGTGCCCCGGTCAGGTGCCATGTTCCGGAAGTATTGATCGAGGTTCCGGTCAGCGCTCTGATCGAGCGGCGCATGCCAGAGCTCGGCCGCTTCGAGTACACGCAGCCGGTAGTCGGTCAGCCCGTCCACGTGCACGACCTCGGTGTGCTGCAGGATCAGGTCGATGGCGGGCAGGAAGCGCTGCCGCTGCAGGCCCCCGCGATACAGGTCCTGTGGTGCGCTGTTCGAGGTGGCGACCAGGGTGACGCCGCGCTCGAACAGGGCGTGAAGCAACCGGCCGAGCAGCATCGCATCGGCGATGTCGGCGACGAAGAACTCGTCGAAGCAGATGATGCGTGCCTCGCCCGCCAGTTCAGCGGCAACGGTCGCCAGTGGATCCTGCTCGTCGCGCAGGGTCTTGAGCCGCCCGTGTACGCGGTTCATCAGCCGATGGAAGTGATAGCGGACCTTGTCGTCGAAGGGCAGGGACTCAAACAGCAGGTCCATCATGAAGGTCTTCCCGCGCCCCACGCTGCCCCACAGATAAGCGCCGCGTACTGGCGCCGGGCTGGTGGTTCGCGGCAGGAAGCGGCCCAGAATTCCCGGCAGGCGCCGTGGCCGCGGGCTCTCCAGCAGCTCGCGGCTGACCCGGTCCAGCACCCCGAGCGCACGCAGCTGCGCCGGGTCATTGCTGAACCTGAGTTCCGTACTGAGGGAGCGATATCGGTCGAGGAGGTTCATGCGGTCTGGCGCGAGTGTAGAAGCCGCGAGAGTCGCGGGCAAACCCGAATCGCGCGGGCGGGGATTGATGGGCTAGACTTCCGTCCGCATGGCTGAACGGGAAAGCATGGATTTTGATGTCGTGATCGTCGGGGCTGGTCCCTGCGGTCTGGCGGCTGCCTGCCGCTTGCTGCAGCTCGCCCGGGACGCGGGTACCGATGTGTCGGTCGCGGTCATCGAGAAAGGCGCCGAGATCGGCGCACACATCCTCTCCGGGGCGGTGCTGGAGACGACCGCCCTCGATGAACTCTTCCCCGACTGGCGAAAACGCGGCGCACCAGTGCAGACCGCGGTCACGGCTGACGAGGTCCACTGGCTGCGCAGCGCTGACGCGGACATAAAGGTGCCGGATTTATTTGTTCCGCGCCCCATGCACAACAAGGGCAACTACATCATCAGTCTGGGCCGGCTCTGCCAGTGGCTGGGCCAGCAGGCCGAAGAGCTGGGTGCCAACCTGTTTCCCGGCTTTGCCGGCGCAGAGGTCCTTTATGAGAACGGGCGCGTCGCCGGCGTGCTGACCGGCGACCTGGGTCGGGGTGCCGACGGTCACGAGAAGCCCTCGTTCCAGCCCGGCTACGAGCTGCGCGGCAAGTACACGATCTTTGCCGAAGGCTGTCGCGGCCATCTCGGCAAGGAACTCATGGAGACCTACCACCTGCGGGCAGACTGTGACCCCCAGCACTACGGTATCGGCATCAAGGAGATTTGGACCATCGATCCGGCGCGGCATCGCGAAGGACTCGTGGTACACACCTTCGGCTGGCCGCTCAACAGCAGCACCGAGGGTGGCGGCTTTATCTATCACGCTGCCGACAACCAGGTTTATCTGGGTTTCATCATTGCGCTCAATTACCGCAATCCGTACCTGAACCCCTACGAGGAATTCCAGCGCTGGAAGCAGCACCCGCGAATCCGCGCCTGCCTGGAAGGCGGGCAGCGGGTCAGTTATGGCGCGCGGGCGGTCAACAAGGGTGGTCTGCAGTCCTTGCCGAAGCTGGTCTTCCCCGGCGGCCTGCTCGCCGGCTGCGAGGCCGGGTTCCTGAATGGCGCGAAGATCAAGGGCTCGCACACGGCGATCAAGACAGGCATGCTGGCTGCCGAATCGGTGTTTGCAGCCCTTGGCCAGGGAGATGCGGCACCTGCCCAGCTCGACGCCTTCGAGACGGCTGTCCGCGAATCATGGGTTTGGCGCGAGTTGCATGTCGCGCGCAACTTCGCGCCGGCCCAGAAGAAGTTCGGTCTGTTTCTCGGCAGCGCGTTTATCTGGCTGGACCAGAACCTGTTTGGCGGGCGTCTGCCCTTTACCCTGCACAGTCGCGAGCCGGATCACGCAGGGCTTCAGCTTGCGGCCAGTGCGCCGCGGATCAGCTATCCGAAGGCGGATGGCAAGATCAGCTTTGATCGCTTGTCATCGGTGTTTTTGTCCAGCACCAATCACGAAGAAGACCAGCCCTGCCATCTGCAGCTGCTGGATCCGGCTGTGCCGATAGGGAGCAACCTGCCGCTCTATGCAGAGCCTGCCCAGCGCTATTGCCCCGCAGGCGTCTATGAAGTGGTGGAGGGCACGGACGGCCAGCAGCGCCTGCAGATCAACGCGCAGAACTGCGTCCACTGCAAGACCTGCGATATCAAGGATCCGGCGCAGAACATCCGCTGGGTGACACCGGAAGGTGGCGGCGGGCCGAATTACTCCGGGATGTAGCGGCGCGGACTGAGGTGCTTCACAACACTTCGATCGCTGTCGCGATCGCTTCACCGCCGCCGATACAGGCCGTGGCGATGCCGCGCTTTCCGCCCCGCGTTTTCAATGCGTTTATCAGTGTCGCAATGATGCGCGCACCGGTCGCGCCGATCGGATGACCGAGTGCGCAAGCGCCACCATGTACGTTCACCCGCTCATGCGGTATGCCGAGATCCCGCATGGCAGCCAGTGTCACACAGGCAAACGCCTCGTTGATCTCGAACAGGTCGACATCGGCGACCTTCCAGTTGGCGGCAGCCAGCAGTTTTTTGACCGCCGGGCCCGGTGCCGTCGTGAACCAGGCCGGTTCCTGCGCGTGGCTGGCCTGCCCGATGATTCGCGCGAGCGGCTTCAGTCCACGACGCTTCGCTTCGGCTGCACTCATCAGCAGCAGCGATGCAGCGCCGTCGGAGATTGACGAGGAGGTCGCGGCGGTCACGGTCCCGTCTTTGGCGAAGGCTGGCCGCATGGTCGGGATACGCTGCAGGTCGCAGCGCCCCGGTTCCTCATCTGCGCTGATGATGCTCTCGCCCTTCCGGCTGCTGACGGCAACCGGCGCGATTTCCGCTGCAAAAATGCCGGCACTCGTGGCGGCAAGTGCACGCTGCACCGACTCGATGGCAAACTCGTCCTGCTCGCTACGCGAGAACCCGTAAGTCTTCGCAGTGGCTTCGCCGAAGATGCCCATCATCTGGCCGTCATAAGGGTTCTGCAGGCCGTCGTAAAACATGTGATCGAGCACTTCCTGGTGCCCCATCCGGTAACCGGAGCGCGCCTTCGGCAGGAGGTAGGGCGCGTTGCTCATCGATTCCATGCCACCGGCAAGCACGATGGAGGCGCTGCCTGCACGGATCATGTCGGCGCCGAGGTGCACGGCCTTCATGCCCGAGCCGCAGACCTTGTTGATGGTGGTGGTGGGTACGGAATCCGGCAAGCCGGCGGCGAGTGCGGCCTGTCGCGCCGGTGCCTGGCCAAGTCCGGCGCTCAGCACACAGCCGAACAGCACCTCACTGATATCTGCAGCCGGAATGGCGCAGTCGCTGAGGCAGGCCTTGCTGGCAACGGCTGAAAGTTCAGGCGCTGAAAGCGGGCTCAGGGCACCCTGAAAAGCGCCGATGGGCGTGCGGCGTGCCGCAACGATAACGATTGCATCCTGAGTCAAAACGTCTCTCCACAGAGCTGGCCGTAGCCGCATGGCGGCCGATTATGCGTTGCAAAATGGTCCGCGCCAACCACGGTTTCCCCCTAAGCGTTGACCAAACGGGACTTATGTCAGCTCGTGATGCAGCAGATCCGGTTCGTTGAGGTCTTCAAGGATGCTCAGCCGTGCCTGTTCCCGCAGTGAATGAACGGGGTTGTCGCCGCTGGCGCGCAGCGCAGGCTTGATGATGACTTCGATGCGTCCGGGCCGGGGCAGCCGACTGGAGGCAGGCAGCATGTCGCGACTGCCACGGATGATGACCGGCACGACCGGAAGATTGCCGCGCACGGCGGCTGCAAAAGCGCCGTTGTGAAAACGCCTCAGCCCTGGCTCGACAAGAATCGAACCTTCGGGGAAAAAGGCCAGTGATTCCTGACCGCGCGCCTTGTGCAGTATCCGGCGCGCATCGGCCGCGCCCTGGTGCCTGTCATTGCGTTCGACAAACTCGGAACCGATGCGACGTAACAGGAAGTGTGCAAAGGGCACGCGGGTCATTTCGCGCATGATCACGAAGCCGAATCGTGGCGGCAGTGCGGCACTGAGAATCGGACCGTCGAGATAACTCGAATGATTGGCTATCACGATGCATGGATCATCTGGAACGTGATCGAGTCCGCTTACCGACAGCCGGGTTCCGGTAACACTGAGCAGGGTCCCGGCGGCGCGGCGCACCAGTTGCCGGCGCGCCGCGATGGCAGGTGTAAGGGCAACGGCGGCCAGCGTCGACAGGCTGACGGCAACGAAAACACTGGTCGCGTATACGCCGAAAATGCCATGCCCGAGGCCCCGAAACAGGTAACGCATTCGCGTGTTTAGTTAAATCGTAAGTTTATGTAATTCATCATAATTTGTGAGTGCAGTCACGCCGATGCGGCAACCTTTTGCCCATACTGCAGTCCCATGAAGGAAGCCCTGATTATCCTGAAAATGACTCACCGGGACGCTGATCAGGTTTGCTCTGTTGCTCATTTGCCGATTGCACGGGGCTGAAGTGTAATGTCACCAGCGTCTGTCAACCACATCACGGGCAGCAGCCCGAAATCTGTTTCTTCCGAGGGGATCATCGACAAGTTTCTCGATGCCATCTGGATGGAGCGGGGCCTGTCGACCAATACGCTGGGTGCGTATCGCGCTGACCTGGCGGCCCTGCAGCGCTGGCTCGCCCAGCGTGATACCAGTCTGATCTATGCGAGCCGGGCTGACTTGCTGGCATTTATCGCCAGTCGGGCCAAGCAGGGCTCCAAGCCGCGTTCAACCGCCCGGCAATTGTCCAGCTTCCGCCGCTTCTACCGCTTCCTGTTGCGCGAGGGTGTGATCCAGGAAGATCCGACAGTCAAGATCGACATGCCGAAGATCGGCCGCTCACTGCCGCGCTCGCTGACCGAATCCGAAGTCGATGCATTGCTCGCCGCACCGGAGACCAGTGACCCGCTCGGTCACCGCGACCGGGCCATGCTGGAGGTGCTGTATGCCACCGGCCTGCGTGTATCCGAACTGATCAATCTCCGTCAGAGCGAGGTCAACCTCAACCAGGGCGTGTTGCGCATTCGCGGCAAGGGTGATCGCGAGCGGTTGATTCCTTTCGGCGAAGAATCACAGCGCTGGATCCGCGAGTTCATCAGTGGCCCGCGCCTGGAAATCCTGCTTGAGCGCCAGAGTGAATACCTGTTCCCGACGCGCCGCGGCGACCGCATGACGCGCCAGGCCTTCTGGCACATTATCAAGCGGTATGCGAAGAAAGCCGATATCGACGCCAAGCTCTCGCCGCATACGCTGCGGCATGCATTTGCGACACATCTGCTGAACCATGGGGCCGACCTGCGCGTGGTACAGATGCTGCTGGGTCACAGCGATCTTTCGACCACGCAGATCTACACCCACGTCGCCCGCGAGCGCATGAAGGAACTTCACGCCCAGCATCATCCGCGCGGCTGATTTCCGCTGCAGCGCTGCTGCACTACATTGTCGGGGCGTGGCACTTCGCGTGCTACGATTCGGCTCAATAGTCACACGCTTCAGGGTACCGTCCATGTCCGTTCGTTTTCGTCAGCCGGTCCTCGCCGGCATTGCCTTGCTCGGCGCTCTTTTTGTCATCAACTCGGTTGCCGAAACACAGACCCCGTCAGCGGGTGCTTCCACCGCCGAGGTGCGCAAGCTGATTGCCGCCCGCTTTCCGGAGATCCGGCCGGAACAGATCTCCGAATCGCCGGTGGCCGGGCTCTATGAAGTACGGATCGGTTCGAAAATTGCCTATGTGTCCGCGGATGGCCGATACATGGTGCAGGGTGAAATATACGACCTGGATTCAGAACGAAACCTCACCGAGGGACGTGTGGAGGGGGTACGCAAGGAGGTGCTGGCCGGCGTCAGCGAGTCCGGTATGGTGATCTTCGCTCCCGCGAAGTATCAGGATACGGTCACGGTGTTTACTGATGTCGACTGCGGTTACTGCCGCAAACTTCATCGGCAGATTGCGGATTACAATGCGCGGGGGATACGCGTCCGCTACATGTTTTTCCCGCGCAGCGGCCCGGGTACCGACAGCTGGCTGAAAGCCGAACAGGTTGCCTGCGCGAAAGACCGGCGCAGTGCGCTGACGAAATCCAAGCTGGGAGAGGTGCTGACGGACAAGCCATGCAAGCCCAACCCGGTCGCCGAGCACTACAACATTGGCCGCGAATTTGGCCTGCAGGGTACGCCCGCCATCGTGCTCGAGTCGGGTGAGCTGATCGGCGGCTATCTGGAGCCGGCAGAACTGGCGAAATACCTCGCCGAATCGAAAGTACCGAAAGTCGCCAGTCAGTAAGCTGGCCCTGGCGGGCCTGGACCGGAGAGAGGCGCAGGCGCTTGAATCAGCGCTCCAGCAGCTTCAGTTTGTCCGGCGTCTTGAGCCAGGCATCGGCATCGGCCGGCGGCGTGCCCGCTTCGGTGATCACCGGCCAGCCCTTGGCCAGTTCGGCATTCAACGGGATGAAGCCCTTCTGCGCAGCTGGCACCTCATCTTCCGAAAAGATCGCTTCAGCCGGGCACTCCGGCTCGCAGAGCGTGCAGTCGATGCATTCGTCGGGATCGATGACGAGCATGTTCGGGCCTTCATGGAAGCAATCGACAGGGCATACCTCGACGCAGTCCATGTACTTGCACTTGATGCAGTTTTCGGTAACGACAAAAGTCATGGTGTCTTGGCTCCTTCAAGGGCCGCTACTTTAGAGATTTTGGGCGCAGATAACTAGCCGCGGATACTACGTGGTGCGGTGCTCAGGTGTACCAGCTGGTTACCCGTGCGACGATTGTCCAGATACTGCTCCAGCGCAATCCGGATACTGGGGAAAGCCAGCTCGCTCCAGGGGATGTCCTCCGGCCGGTACAGGCGCGTCTCAATCGTCTCTGTACCCGCTCCGAACTCCGGTCGCGACAGTTTCCCGCTGAAGAAAACATGCAGCTGGCCGGCGTGGATGACATCGACGGCGGCGAAAAGCGGGCCAATCTCCACCTTTGCCAGCGCTTCCTCCCAGGTCTCGCGCAGCGCAGCTTCGGCCAGCGATTCGCCCATTTCCATGAAGCCGGCCGGCACGGTCCAGAACCCGCGGCGTGGCTCGATGGCCCGTCGGCACAGCAGGATCTGCCCCTCGTGCTCGGGCACGCAGCCCGCCACGATCTTCGGGTTCTGATAATGCACCGTACCGCAGCTCGTGCAGACATCGCGCAGCCGGTTATCGCCGGCCGGAATGGTGCTGGTCACGGGTTGACCACAGGCGCTGCAGTACTGCATGGATCCAGTCGCTACCGGGTTACTGGGCTGATGGGGCGCCATTGTAAGGGCCGGCCAGCGTTTTTCTGTATTCCCTTCGCGTGCAGCGGAGCAGCGCGAGGCCGGGTACACCGATGATCAATGGCACGAGTGCGCAGGCGAGGGCGATATTGTCGCCGGCAAACAGGGCGTCATTGAAAAAGCCCACGGCCAGCGGCCCGACGACCAGTCCCGTGAGCATGATGATCATGTAAAACAGGGCCGATACCTGGCCGCGCATCTCGCCCGGCGTGATGTTGAGCAGCGCGACCGGGGCGGCGGCCGATACCGCAGACAGGCCGATCAGGTTGCAGAGCCAGACCAGAAAGGCCAGCTCGCCCGACGGCATCAGCGGTGTGAGGATACCGGTGGGAACCAGCAGCAGCGTACCGGTCATGACGATCAGTACCGGGCCGTCGGTGCGTCCCCGCGCGCACAGGCGGTCTGACAGCCAGCCGGTCAGGTTGACCGTCACGGGCCCGAGAATGATCAGCGCCAGCCCGTACCAGGTTGCGAAGCGCGTGATATCCCAACCCCACTGGCGCTGCCAGAGAGCGGCATACCAGTTCTGGCTGTAAGCCACGATGGTCATGACCGAGACCACAGCAGTGAGGCTTGCGTAGACCGGCCACCGCGCGCCGAGCCAGCGCAGTGTCTGGCTCATCGTGGTGCTGTTCAGCGCCGAGGTTTCGCGTGCCGGCTCCCGCATGATCAGCAGCAGTACAGCCACGATGAGCCCGGGCGTGCCGACAGCGATGAAGGTGAACTGCCAGGGTGCGACGATGCCGAATACGGGCAGCGAGATCTCGCTCTGTGCGTTGGCCCAGCCGAGCACGGCCGCACCACCGAGGGCCGCGAGGCCTGCGCCGAAAGACTGCGCCGCAACGTAGAGGGCGATGGGCCGGCCGCGCCGGGCCGGCGGAAAGCTGTCGGAGATCATCGACATCGCGCAGGGCGCGAGGGCCGCGTCACCAATGCCAACCCCGACGCGGGCCAGCAGCAGGCGCCCGAAACTCCCGGCGAGCCCGGAGGCCGCAGTGGCCAGCGACCATAGCGCGACGCCCATCGCGACCAGCGTGGTACGTCGGAACCGGTCGGCCAGCCAGCCCATGGGCAGGCCCAGCGTCGCATACAGCACCGCAAAGGCAGGACCGAGCAGCAGGCCCATTTCGGTGTCGCTGAGGTCTAGATCGCGTTTCAGTGGCTCCACGAGCAGCGCCGGGATGTACTTGTCGACGAAGGAAAAGATGTAGGCGATGGTCAGCAGCGTGACCAGGTACCAGGCGCGCAGCGGCCGGGGCCAGACATGCGCCGCTGCCGATGCCGGCGCATCGGGCAGGACCTCCGCGACGGCGGCGCTCAGGCCTGCGCCTTTAGCCACTGTTCAAAATCCGCGGGTACAGTGTCCTCGAGCAGGCTCTTGACGGTCTGCAGCAGCGCTTGCTGTTCTGCCGGACCCAGTGATTTTGAATTCCTTGCCAGCTTGCGCACCATGGTCAGGGGTGCCTGCGGGGCTTCGGCGTAGGCGGCGAGCTTCCACTCGCCATCGCGCCGGCGAAACACGGCGACGACACGGTCGAAGCTCGACAGCGGCTTCATGTCCTTCACGGCGATATCGAAGCGCAGCTTGTAGGTTGCCAGCGCAAGGTCCGGTGCCAGGTGGCGCGCCCGGACTTCGCTGTACTCGTTGCGGATACCATCGAGCGAACCCGGCCGGTCGAAATAGGCCCTGATCGCCTGCCAGCCGTACATCGGCGGATCGACTTCCTCGGCCATGTAAAAGCTGTCCGGATCGCCGGTATCCCACATCTCCAGAAGTTCCGCATACGCCTGCCGGTTGTAGAGTGCGGCATAACGATCCAGAAACTCGCTCAGTTCCCGCTCCAGTGCCGTTTGCGGTGCCGCTGTCACGGCAGGTCGGTGCGGCCCATCAGGTAACGGTCGACTTCGCGGGCGGCGCCGCGGCCCTCATTGATGGCCCAGACGATCAGGCTCTGGCCGCGCCGGCAGTCGCCGGCCGCATACACGCCCTTCACGCTCGTGGCGTACTTGCCGTATTCGGCCTGCACGTTGCTGCGCGAATCACATTGGAGGCCGAGTTCCTCAAGCAGCGGCGCCTCGGGGCCGGTAAAGCCCATCGCCAGCAGGACGAGCTGAGCCGGATGCGTCTTCTCGCTGCCGGGGCGCTCCTTTGGAACCAGCTTGCCGTCCACGTTTTCCCAGCTGATTTCGACCGTGACCAGGGACTCCAGTTGTCCCCTGGCATCGCCGAGGAACTTCTTGACCGTGGTCACATAAACGCGCGGATCCTGGCCAAACCGGGCGATGGCTTCTTCCTGTGCGTAATCGATCCGGTGGATCTTCGGCCACTCCGGCCACGGGTTGTTCTCGGCGCGTTCGGCCGGTGACCTCGGCATGATCTCTACCTGAAGCAGCGAACGGCAGCCCTGGCGGAGTGCGGTGCCGATGCAGTCCGTGCCAGTATCGCCGCCGCCAATGACGATGACGTCCTTGTCCTTCGCATGCAACGGGCTGGCATCCGGCCTGTCGTCCAGCAACGCCTTGGTGCTGGCGGTCAGGTAGTCCATCGCAAAGTGCACGCCGCCCAGATCGCGTCCCTCGACCGGCAGGTCGCGCGGCCGGGTCGCACCGGTACAGATCAGCGTTGCGTCGAAGTCCTTGAGCAGCATCTGTGCCTCGACGTTCTCGCCGACCGTCGCATTGCAGATGAACTTGATGCCTTCCTGTTCGAGCAGCGCAATGCGACGCTCGACGACAGCACGCTTGTCGAGCTTCATGTTGGGGATGCCGTACATGAGCAGACCACCGGGGCGGTCGTCACGCTCGAGTACGGTGACGAGGTGGCCTGCGCGATTGAGCTGTGCAGCTGCGGCGAGGCCGGCAGGTCCCGAGCCCACCACGACCACCTTCTTGCCGGTACGGGTCTTCGGCGGTTCGGCAACCACCCAGCCTTCCTCGAAGCCGCGCTCGATGATCGCCGCTTCCAGGTTCTTGATCGTTACCGGCGGGCTGGAAATGCCGAGCACGCAGGAGCCTTCGCAGGGCGCGGGACAGACCCGGCCCGTGAAATCCGGGAAGTTGTTCGTCTTGTGCAGTCGAACGAGCGCTTCCTGCCAGAGGCCGCGATAGACCAGATCGTTCCATTCCGGAATCAGGTTGTTGACCGGGCAACCGACCGTGGAACCTTCAATCACCGTGCCGTTGTGGCAGAAGGGCACACCGCAGTCCATGCAGCGTGCGCCCTGCTGGCGCAGCCGCTTCTCGTCCATGTGGTGATGGAACTCGTTCCAGTCGCGGACCCGTTCGCGCGGGGTCCGGTCTACCGGCAGTTCACGTACGAACTCGATGAATCCTGTTGGCTTGCCCATCTCAGTTGCCACCTACGCGGGAGAGGTCGCGAGCGTTTTCTTCAAACGCCACCATGATTGCCTCGTCGCCGGTCAGCCCCTGATCGTGGGCGCGCGAGATGCAGGCGAGCATGCGCTTGAAGTCCTTTGGAATGACCTTGACGAAGCGCTTGACGTTCGCCTCCCAGTTGTCGAGTACTTCACGCGCGCGTTCGCTGTCTGTCCAGCGCAGATGCTGCTCGACCAGCTTGCGCACCCTGGCGATTTCCGCCGGGTCTGCCAGCTCCTCGGTCTCGACCATCTGCATGTTGATGTTGGTCGGGAAGCTGCCGTTCTCGTCGAGCACATAGGCGATACCGCCGGACATCCCGGCACCGAAGTTGCGGCCGGTTGGTCCGAGTACCACCACATGTCCGCCGGTCATGTACTCGCAGGCATGATCGCCGACCGCCTCGACCACCGTGTCCACGCCGCTGTTGCGTACCGCGAAGCGTTCGCCGGCCATGCCGTTGATATAGGCTTCACCGGCAGTCGCGCCGTAAAGCGCGACGTTGCCGATGATGATGTTTTCCGCGGCAATAAAAGTGGACTTTGCAGGGGGCCGCACGATGATCTTGCCGCCGGACAGTCCCTTGCCACAGTAATCGTTGGCATCGCCTTCGATGATGAAGGTCATTCCCGCCGGCATGAATGCACCGAAACTCTGGCCGGCAGAACCATTGAAAGTGATGCTGACGGTGTCTTCGGGCAGGCCCTTGGCTCCCCACTTTTTCGTGATCTCGCTGCCGGTGATTGTGCCGACCACACGGTTGACGTTGCGCAAGGCAACCGTGCCGCGCACCGGTTCGCCCTTCTCGATGGCGGGTTTGCACAGATCCAGAAGCGTGGTCACGTCGAGCGACTTGTCGAGGCCGTGATCCTGCGTGTCCTGACGGTAGCGTCCAACTTCCGGGCCGACATCCGGCTGGTAGAGAATGTCGGTGAAGTCAAAGCCCTTGGCCTTCCAGTGCTCGATGGCCTTCCTGGGCTCCAGGTGATCGACGCGACCGACCATTTCATTGATGGTCCTGAAGCCCATCTGTGCCATCAGTTCGCGCAGGTCTTCAGCGATGAAGCGCATGAAGTTGACGACATGTTCTGGCGTGCCGGTGAATTTCTCGCGCAGTTTCGGATCCTGCGTGGCAATACCGACCGGGCAGGTGTTAAGGTGGCAGACGCGCATCATGATGCAGCCCACACTGACCAGCGGTGCGGTGGCAAAGCCGAACTCCTCAGCGCCGAGCAGTGCGGCGATCGCAACGTCACGACCGGTTTTGAGCTGCCCGTCGGTTTCCACTGCAATGCGACTGCGCAGGTTATTCATGACCAGCGTCTGATGCGTCTCGGCGAGGCCGAGTTCCCAGGGCAGTCCGGCATGCGTGATCGAAGTTTGCGGTGAGGCGCCCGTACCACCGTCGTAACCGCTGATCAGCACGACGTCGGCATGTGCCTTCGCGACGCCGGCCGCAATCGTGCCGACACCGACTTCAGCGACCAGCTTCACGCTGATGCGCGCATCGCGATTGGCATTCTTCAGATCGTGAATCAGTTCGGCCAGATCCTCGATCGAATAGATGTCGTGATGGGGCGGCGGGGAGATCAGCCCGACGCCGGCAGTGGTATGCCGCGTCTTGGCGACCCAGGGATAGACCTTGCTGCCCGGCAACTGGCCGCCTTCGCCGGGCTTGGCGCCCTGCGCCATCTTGATCTGCAGTTCCCTGGCGTTGACCAGGTAGTTGCTGGTTACGCCGAATCGGCCGGACGCGACCTGCTTGATGGCCGAACTCTTCGAGTCGCCGTTCGCCATCGGCGTAAAGCGCTCCGGGTCTTCGCCACCTTCGCCGGTATTGCTCATCCCGCCGATGCGGTTCATGGCGATTGCCAGGGTCTCGTGTGCTTCCTTGCTGATCGACCCGTAGGACATCGCGCCGGTCTTGAAGCGCCGCATGATGTTCTCGGCCGGCTCGACGGCCGACAGCGGTATCGCCTTGCCGGGCTTGAACTCGAGCAGTCCGCGCAGCGTGGACAGCCTGGTTGACTGGTCGTCGATCAGCCGGGCATAGGACTTGTAGATCGCGAAGTTGCCGGTGCGCACGGCCTTCTGCAGCCGGTGGATGGACTCGGGGCTGAACAGGTGCTGCTCGCCATCGGCCCGCCACTGATATTGCCCGCCCGATGGCAGTGCCTGACCGGCGATCTGACGCTCCGGGAATGCCGCCTGATGTCGCTGCAGGGCTTCACGCGCCACGACATTGATGCCGATGCCACCGATGCGCGATGCCGTCCACGTGAAGTGCTGGTCGATGATGTCCTGCCGCAGACCGACTGCCTCGAACAGCTGTGCGCCGTGATAGCTCTGCACGGCGGACACGCCCATCTTCGACATCACCTTGACGATGCCCTTGGTTGCCGCCTTTGCGAAGTTCTTGCACGCGGTCTTGTGATCGATATTTGCCAGCAGCCCGTCGCGGATCATGCCGTCGAGCGTTTCGAATGCCAGGTACGGGTTGATCGCGCTGGCGCCATAGCCGATCAGCAGCGAAAAGTGGTGCACCTCGCGGGCTTCGCCCGTTTCGATGACCAGGCTGACGCGCGTGCGCAGACCTTCGCGCACCAGGTAATGGTGCAGGCTGGACACCGCCAGCAGTGAGGGGATCGCGGCGTAGTCACGGTTTACGCCCCGGTCGCTGAGGATCAGGACGTTGATGTTCTCGGTTTCGATCAGGCGCTGCGCATTGGCCCAGAGTTCCTCGACCGCTCCGCTCAGGCCTTTTCCGCCGCGCGCCACGCGGAACAGGCTGGACAGCACACCGACGCGCAGGCCGGGCAGGTCGAGCCGCCGCACCTTGGCGAATTCCTCATTGGTGAGCACCGGGGCATTCAGTTCCAGCCGCCGGCAATCGGCCGGCTGCGGTTCCAGCAGGTTGCCTTCCGAACCGAGCCAGACTTCGGATGCCGTGATGAGTTCTTCGCGGATGCAGTCGATCGGCGGGTTGGTGACCTGGGCAAAAAGCTGCTTGAAGTAGTCGAACAGCAGACGGGGTTTGGCTGACAGTACGGCGAGCGGGGTATCGTTGCCCATTGAACCGATCGCCTCGACGCCATCGCGCGCCATCGGCGTCATGATGATGCGCTGGTCCTCGAAGGTGTATCCGAAGGCGATCTGTCGCTGCAGCAGCGTGTCGTGGTCGGGTACCGGCACCTCGGGTGCCGCCGGCAGATCGTTCAGATGCACCAGATGCTCGTCGAGCCATTGACGATATGGCCGTTCGTTGACGACCTGCCGCTTGATCTCCTCGTCTTCGACGATTCGGCCTTCCTCGGTGTCCACGAGAAACATCCGGCCGGGCTGCAGACGGCCCTTGCGCAGGATGTTCTCCGGCGGAATTTCCAGGACGCCGGCCTCGGAGGCCATGACCACCATGTCATCCCTGGTGACGTAGTAGCGCGAGGGGCGCAGGCCATTGCGATCGAGGATCGCGCCGATCTTCCTGCCATCCGTGAAGGCGATTGACGCCGGGCCGTCCCAGGGCTCCATCAGGCTGGAGTGGTACTGGTAGAAGGCGCGCTTTGCGTCATCCATCTGCGCGTTTTTCGACCACGGCTCGGGAATCATCATCATGATCGCGTGGGGCAGCGAGCGGCCGGCCAGCACCAGCAGTTCAAGCACATTGTCGAACATCGCCGAGTCGCTGCCGTTCGGGTTGACGACCGGCGGGATCTTGCTGACGTCTTCGCCGAACAACTCGGATTCGAACAGCGCCTCGCGCGCATGCATCCAGTTGATGTTGCCGCGGAGGGTGTTGATCTCGCCGTTGTGCGCTACATAGCGATAGGGGTGGGCGCGGTCCCAGCTCGGGAAGGTGTTGGTGCTGAAGCGCGAATGCACCATCGCCAGGGCCGTTTCCACTGCCGGATCGCCGAGGTCGGAGAAATAGGTGCCGAGCTGTTCGGTGAGCAGCATGCCCTTGTAGACGATGGTCCTGCAGGACAGGCTGGGCACATACCAGAAATCGGCGCCGTCGATCGTGGAGGTGCGGATCTCGCTGTAGGCGCGCTTGCGGATCACGAAGAGCTTGCGTTCGAAAGCGAGTTCGTCGGTGAGGGCCGGATCGCGGCCGATGATCACCTGACGGACGAAAGGTTCGGATGCCCGGGCGGTTTCGCCCAGTTCCTTGTTGTGCGTCGGTACGGTGCGCCAGCCGAGTATCGACTGGCCCTCTGACTGCACGATCTGCTCGAAGCGTTGCTCGAGCTTGCGGCGCTTGCTGGCATTGCGCGGCAGGAAGATCAGTCCGCTGCCGTATTCGCCCGGCGCCGGCAGCGTAAAGCCGTCGCGTTCAGCCACGTTCTGCAGAAAGCGGTGTGGAAGCTGCAGCAGGACGCCAGCGCCATCGCCGGTGTTGACTTCACAGCCACAGGCGCCGCGATGATCCAGATTGCGCAGTACCTGGATGGCCTGTTCCAGGATGCGGTGCGATTTGCGCCCCTTGATGTCCACGACAAAGCCGACCCCGCAGGCGTCGTGCTCATTGGCCGGGTCGTAGAGGCCCTGTTTTGGAGGCAGGCCGAGCCTGCCACTGTTCTGGTGGCTGTGCATGATTGTCATCGGGATCACTGTCCGCGGGCCATGAAATACGGCCCGTGACCCGACAGTTTAAGTGGCTGAGGGCAATCAGGAAAGGCTTGCAGGGAATCTGGCCACCGCTGGTGCGACAATCCGGTCGGTTCGGGTGCCTTGTATCGCCCCGGCGGGCGCTTAAACTGCGGTCGTGCAGACGCCGGCCCAGATCCAGATCGTTTCCGACTTCGTATGCCCCTGGTGCTATATCGGCAAGCGGCGGCTTGAAGCCGCGCTGGCCCTGCGTCCGGACCTTGAGGCAGGGATTTCGTGGCTGCCGTTCCAGCTCAGTCCCGATATGCCGCGCGAGGGCAAGGACCGGCAGGCGCACTATGCGGAAATCTTCGGCCCGGAGCGGGCCAGGGCCATCGGCGAGAAAATGATCGCGACTGCGGCTGCCGACGGGCTGGTCTTCGCGACGCTCCCCGGTGCCCGTTCGCCAAACACGCTTGCCGCGCACCGGTTGATGTACTGGGCAGGCCGGATGCCGGGAATCGACCAGAATGAGCTGGCCGAGCGCCTGTTTGCCGCGCACCACACGCTGTCCGAGGATATAGGCGATCCGGCCGTGCTGGTGCGTATCGCCGCGGGAGTCGGCATGGATGGCGCGGATCTGGAAGCCCGGCTGCGTGGCAATACCGACGAGGATGCCGTCCGGGCGCTGATCGATGAGGCCCGCCGGGCAGGTGTGTCAGGCGTGCCGTTTCTGATCTTCGGTCAGCAGCAAGCCGTTTCCGGCGCCCAGTCGCCGGAGGTATTTGCGGAATTTCTCGACCAGGCAGTTGCCGGTCGCAGACGCGGTGGCTGACGCGCCTGCGACCGGGTGCCGGTCAGTTCTCTAGCCGCCGCTCGCCGGCGCCTCAGGCGCCGCTGCGCCTTCCGTGGCGGGTGGCCGGGGCTCGCCGAATTCAGGTGCGATTGCCTTGATCTTCTTCTTCGCTTCGGCCTCGAGGGTTTTTTTCATCGCCTCAAAGGCCGCATCCGCGTCGACGCCTGACTGCGCCTTCAGCTCTTCCAGGTACGTCTGGATTTTCTTGCGCTGGACCATCTCATGCAGGCGATCCTTGACCTCCGTCAGCGTCGGCAGGGTCGGTTTCCGCATGTCATCGAGCTGGATCACATGCCAGCCGAATTGCGTCTGGACGGGTGTGGTCGTGTACTTGCCCTTTTCAAGCGCGACGACTGCATCGGCAAAGGGCTTGACCATGGTCTGCGGTGCAAACCAGCCCAGATCGCCGCCGTTGCCGGCAGACGAATCCTTCGACTTTTCCCGGGCGAGTTTGGCGAAGTCAGCGCCGCCATCGAGTTTGGCGATGATTGACTTGGCGGTCGCCTCGTCTTCGACGAGGATGTGCCGTGCCGAATACTCCATCGGTACCGCCGCGACCTGCTGGTCGTATTCGGCACTGAGGTCGGCATCGACGACGGGATGCTCGTCCAGATACTGGCGCATCGCTGCTTCGCTGAGCACGTTCATGCGCAGCACGCGCAGCTGTGCGGCTACTTCGGGTTTGCGCGCCAGACCGGCCTTCTCGCCGGCGTTCGCCGCAATCTCCATGGTCTGATACTGGTCGAAGACCTGGCGCATTTCTTCGGGCGTCAGCTCCGCCGCAGTCTTGCGCGTAGCTGCGGTTATGAATGCCTCAAAATTCGCGGCCGACTCCTCGGGAGTTGGCGGCTCGATGTCTTTCTTGACGCAGGCCGACAGCAGCAATATGGCGGCAAGCGCCGGGAGATATAGACGGTGGTGCATAAGAGCCTCTTTGTCCTGTGGCGACGGTGGTTTCAGGTTTTTCGTACGGGTTTGCCCAGTTTGCCTTTTTTGCGCGGCTTGTCACGACCTTCGGGAGCGCCGCCTGCAAAGGGCGAGCCGTCCGGACGGATCTGCAGCTGCTGACCGACGACCCGGACGGTTTTCAGATGGCTGAGGATTTCCCTCGGCATGCCTTCAGGCAGGTCGATCAGGGAATGATCGTCGCGGATATCGACGCGCCCGATGTACTGGTTTTCGAGTCCGGCCTCGTTGGCGATCGCGCCGACGATATTGCCCGGTTTCACGCCATGCTGATGACCGACGGCGAGACGGTAACGGACCATGCCCGGCCGGACCGGTGCCTGCGAGCGTGGCGCACGCTTGTCAGGCGGACCCGAATCCGGCCGCCTGGCCCGCTCCAGCGGCGAACTGGCCGCACGCTCGGGACGGTTCTGGCGCGCGGGCGGAGCTGGCCTGGGGGCGCGTTCCGCGCGCACCGGTTCGGCGACCAGCAGCGGCGAATCACCCTGGGCAATACAGGCAAGCGCTGCGGCGATGTCGCGCGCCGGGGTGCCGTGTTCGATTTCGTACTGCTCGATGATCTGCCGGTAGGTGGCCGCCTGCGGACTGGCCAGCGCAGCCGTGATCTTCTGCTTGAAACGCATGATGCGCTGGTCGTTGACTGCTGAAACGCTCGGCAGTGCCATCGGCTCGATCGGTTGCCGGGTGGCCCTTTCTATGGAGCGCAGCAGATGCTGCTCGCGATTGCTGACGAACAGGATCGCCTCGCCCTTGCGGCCGGCGCGGCCGGTGCGGCCGATGCGGTGGATATAGGCTTCGGTGTCGTAGGGGATGTCGAAGTTCACGACGTGGCTGATGCGGTCCACATCGAGGCCACGGGCCGCGACATCGGTCGCCACCAGGATGTCCAGGTCGCCGCTTTTCAGCCGTGCGATGGTGCGTTCGCGTTGAGCCTGCGCCATGTCGCCGTTCAGGGCCGCGGCTGCAAAACCGCGTGCCTCGAGCCGTTGCGCCAGCTCGTCGGTCGCAATCTTGGTGCGCGCAAAGATGATCATGCCGTCGAAGGGCTCGACCTCGAGGATGCGCGTGAGGGCATCCAGCTTCTGCATGCCGCTCACCATCCAGTAGCGCTGGCGGGTGTTGGCTGCGGTCGAAGTCCTGTTCTTGATGGTGATCTCGGCGGGGTCCGACAGATGCTTTTTGGCGATGCGGCGGATCTCGGCCGGCATGGTTGCCGAGAACAGTGCGATCTGCCGGCCGGGCGGCGACCTGGTGAGTACGGATTCGACATCATCGATGAAGCCCATGCGCAGCATCTCATCGCCCTCGTCGAGCACGAGGCAGCTGAGGTTGCGCAGATCCAGCGTGCCGCGGTTCAGGTGGTCGATCACCCGTCCCGGCGTGCCGACCACGACATGTGCGCCGCGCCGCAGGCCACCGAGCTGCGGGCCGTAGGCCTGGCCGCCATAGATCGGCAGCACATGGAATCCGGGCAGGTGGCGCGCATAGCTGTGAAAGGCTTCGGCAACCTGGATCGCCAGTTCGCGGGTCGGCGTCAGTATCAGGGCCTGGGGGCCGTAACGCTTGAGGTCCAGCCGCGCGAGGATCGGGAGGGCAAAGGCCGCCGTCTTGCCCGTGCCGGTCTGGGCCTGGCCGAGCATGTCGCGGCCGGCGAGCAGTGCGGGAATGGTGGCCGCCTGGATAGGCGACGGCGTTTCGTAGCCGACATCGGCCAGCGCGCGCAGCAGCGGCTCGGGAAGTCCGAGTTCAGAAAAGCTGCCGGCATCAGCGGGCAAAGCGGGGGATGAAACGGGCATTGGTGGCCTCAACAGGGCGGAATCCCGGCGAGCCGGGGCGCGAATTGTGCCACGGCAGGCCGCGGATTTCCGCTTCAGGTCTTCCGGGCTCGTATCAACACAGGGATACTGGGCCTTCAATCCACACGGAGTCTGCGATGTATTCGCTGCTCGTACTGTTGCTGGCCGGTGCCGGTCTCGCGCTGGCTCTCTGGGCTTTCCTCCAGTGGCAACTGAGCCGCTCGGCAATGATCCTGTTCGTGCTGCTGCCCCTGGCGGCCCTGCCGATCGAACTGCTGGCGGCCGGCCTCAGGCTCTGGAGCGGTGCGGATGAATCAGCCCGGGGGCTGGGTACCCTGGCGCTGAGATGGGCGCATCTCACGCTGCCGCTTTCGCTCTTCTCGCTGGCCACGCTCTGTCGTCGCGTGGGTTTTGCCTGGGCAAAGATCGACTGGGGGCACGGGGCCCTGTGCATTCTCGCCGTCCTCATGCTGATTTATCAGCTGCCGGGTGTGCTCAAGGTCGGCGTTCAGCCTGCGGCAGTTCCGGTGGTCAGCTGGCTGGTATTCGCCATGTATCTGGCCTGTGGTGCCGGACTGTGGCTGAGACAGCGCTGGCTGTGGCTGCTGGCCGGCATGTTGCCGGGTGTGTTGCTGCTGCTGGTGCCGCCTGGTGTTGCGGGTCCGCTTCCCCTCTATCTCGGCAAGCTGCTGATCCTTGCCGCGATGACGGTCACTATGGTGCATTTCACACGGCTGTTTCCGGTCGTACACAGCGAGCCAAGCGAGTAGATTGTCTGCAGGGGCGTAACCCGGGAGTCGGCATCATGTGTCTGCGAATCTTTTGTCTGGTGATGGCCTTGTCCCTGCTGGCCTGCTCGCCAGGTGGCCCGGTCCTCAACCCGGAGCGTTCTGCCGAACTGGCCGGCTCGGCGCGTGATGCCGCCACCCAGCCAAAACCGCCGCTGATGTCGGAGGCAGCGGTCAAACCGCCCGGTGCGCGGCCGCAGCCAGTCGACCCGGCTGAACTGGCGGTGTTGTCGGCACTGGCGAACGAGCAGCGCCCGGCGGCGGATCGCGCGCGTGACGCCTCGCGCCAGAGTGCGGCTGTGCTGCGCTTCTTTGGTATCGGGCCCGGCATGACGGTGCTCGACCTGTACTCGGGTGGCGGCTACTACACCGAGATCCTGTCGTATCTGGTCGGCCCGGAGGGGCGCGTCGTGGCCTACAACAACACGCCCTATCTGCAGTTTGCCAGGGACGAGATAGCGACGCGCTATGCCGGTGGTCGTCTGGCCAACGTCGAGCAACTGGTCGCCGAGAACAACGAACTCAGCCTGCCGGCCAACACCTTTGACGCGGTGCTGATGACCGATGTCTACCACGACATCTATATGGTCGATGAAAAAATCGGCTGGCCGCGCATCGACGGGCCGAAAATGCTGTCGGTGATTTTTGCCAGCATGCGGCCGGGTGCCGTGCTGGGCGTGGTGGACCATGCAGCAGTCCCCGGTACCCTGCCGGAAGCGGCAGCGGCTTTGCATCGTATCGATCCGGGTCTGCTCAAGCGGGATCTGCAGGCGGCAGGATTCGTGCTCGATGGCGAGAGCGACGTGTTGCGAAATCCGGCCGACGACCGCAGTCGTCCGGTATTCGACCCGGCCGTGCGTGGCCAGACCGACCAGGTGGTACTGCGCTTCCGTCGGCCCCGGTAAAGTGCTGTCGGGGTGCTATCCTTCGCGCCCTTATGGCAGCCCCCGACAAGCTCATCGAGTCTTCCCCGGCGCTCGCCCGCGAGGTCGGGCGTCGTCGCACCTTCGCCATCATTTCGCATCCTGACGCCGGCAAGACCACGCTGACCGAGAAGTTGCTGCTGTTTGGCGGGGCCATCCAGCTCGCCGGTACGGTCAAGGCGAGACGCAGTTCGCGCCATGCGACATCGGACTGGATGGAGGTGGAAAAACAGCGCGGAATCTCCGTGACCAGTTCGGTGATGCAGTTCGAATACGCCGGCAATACCATCAACCTGCTGGATACGCCGGGCCACGAAGATTTTTCGGAAGACACCTATCGCGTGCTGACGGCAGTCGATGCAGCGGTCATGGTCATCGATGCGGCGAAGGGCGTCGAGGCACAGACCATCAAGCTGCTGGAGGTCTGCCGTCTGCGCAACACGCCGATCATCACTTTCGTCAACAAGATGGATCGCGAGGTGCGTGCGCCGCTCGCGCTGCTCGAGGAGATCGAAGCGGCGCTGAAGATCGAATGTGCGCCGATCAGCTGGCCGATCGGCATGGGCAAGTCTTTTCGCGGCGTATATCACCTGCTGCAGGACCGCCTGTTGCGGTTCACGGCAGGCGGGGAGAAACGTACCGATGTCGAGCTGATCGAGGGTCTCGACAATCCGAAACTCGATGCGCTGTTTCCCGATGAAGTCGACGGCCTGCGTGCCGATGTGGCCCTGATCCGCGATGCGAGCATGCCTTTCGATCCGGAGCTGTTTCTCGCCGGTAAGCAGTCGCCCGTGTTCTTCGGTTCCGGTATCAATAACTTCGGTGTTCGTGAAGTGCTGCAGGCGCTGGTCGACTGGGCGCCGCCGCCACAGCCACGCGATGGTGGCGCGCGGTGCGTACAGCCGGCCGAGGAAGCCTTCAGCGGTTTCGTGTTCAAGATCCAGGCGAACATGGACCCGAAACACCGCGACCGCATCGCCTTCTTCCGCATCTGCTCGGGCCGGTATACGCCGGGCATGAAGGCGCGCCATCTGCGTACCGGGCGGGAGATGAAGCTCGGCAATGCGCTGACCTTCATGGCCAACGAGAGGGTGACCAGCCAGGGCGCAGTGGCGGGCGATATCATCGGCATATACAACCACGGGCAGCTGCAGATCGGCGATACGCTGTCCGCGGGCGAGGCGCTTGCCTACAAGGGTATCCCGTACTTTGCACCCGAGTTGTTCCGCTCGGCGCGCCCGAAAGATCCAATGAAAAGCAAGCAGTTACAAAAAGGTTTGCAGGAATTGGGTGAGGAGGGTGCGATCCAGGTTTTCAGCGCCAGGCAGGGCGCGCAGATGCTGCTCGGCGCGGTCGGTCGCCTGCAGTTCGAGATCGTCGCGCACCGGCTTTCTGCCGAATACAACGTCGATGCGCTCTATGAAGAAGTCGACATCTTTACTGCCCGCTGGCTGACCTTTCCCGATGAAACGACGCGCAAGAAATTCGAGAAGGATGAGCTGTTTTCGCTGGCCACGGACGTGGACGGCAACCCGGTTTTTCTGTCCGCCAACAAGTACAACCTGAAGCTGACGATCGAGCGCTGGCCGACCGTTGGCTTCCACGCCACGCGTGAGCATGGCCAGCGCTTGTAGCGCGCCCTGCAGACCGCCAGAGCCTTCAGCATGATGACCCGCTACGACAACAGCCTGAATGGCGCCTGCGCCTGTCGCACGCTCGACCCCGACCGGCTGCGGGCGCAGCTCGAGTCCGAGGAGTCGCTGGCCGGGCTGGCGGCCGAGATTACCCGGACCCGCCCGCACATGTTTTCCGCGACGGCGGTGTTCATCTCGCAGCAGCAGCTGGAGCGCATGGCGGCGATCATCGCTGCCGTCGAGAATGTGGTGAGCGTGCCCGGCTACCGGGCAGAGGTACTCGAGCGTGCGCCGGAGATGGCGCGCACGGATCCGGGTCCGCGCAGCGTGTTCATGGGCTTTGATTTCCATCTGGGACCGCAGGGGCCACAGCTGATCGAAATCAATACCAATGCCGGCGGGCCATTGCTCAATGTCGCGCTCGCGCGCGCGCAGCAGGTCTGTTGCGCAGAAGTGGGCAATGCACTGTGTTCGCCCACGGATCTGCAGCAGATCGAAGAAACGTTCGTCGGGTCATTTCGTCACGACTGGAGTCTCCAGCGTGGCGACTCACCGCTCTCCCGCATTGCCATCGTCGATGACGATCCGCCGGCACAGTTTCTCTATCCGGAGTTCCAGCTGTTCAGGCGGCTGTTCAGAAGTCATGGCATCGAGGCTGTGATTGTCGATGCGGCTGCGCTGGAGTGGCGCGACGGCAGCCTGTGGCACGCTGGTCTGAAGATCGACCTGGTCTACAACCGGCTGGTCGATTTTTATCTCGAAGCACCACGGCACGCCGCACTGCGCGATGCCTATGTGGCCGGCGCCGTCGTGCTGACGCCGCACCCCCATGCTCATGCCTTATATGCCGACAAGCGCAATCTCGGCTTGCTCAGCGATCCGGTGAGGCTGGCGGAGCTGGGTGTCGCGCCCGAGGTCCGCCTCGGGCTGAAGCCGGGGATTCCGCGCACGGTCAGCGTGAGCGCGGAGCAGAGCGAAGAACTGTGGAGCCGGCGTCGCGAGCTGTTTTTCAAGCCGGCGCGCGGCTATGGGAGCAAGGCCGCCTACCGTGGCGACAAGCTCACCCGGCGGGTGTGGGCGGAAATCCTCGCTGCCGATTACGTGGCCCAGGAAATTGCGCCAGCGAGCGAGCGCCTGGTGCTGCGGGACGATGTCCCGACCGATCTGAAGTTTGATATCCGCGCCTTCGCCTACGATGGCAGTATCCAGTTGCTGGCCGCACGCCTGTATGCAGGTCAGACCACCAATTTCCGCACACCGGGCGGCGGCTTTGCGCCGGTCTTCATTGCGCCGCTGCAGGAACTCACGGCATAGCCGGAAACTCAGCGCGCGGCGCGGTTTTTCAGCAGTGGTACCGGTTCGAGTACCCAGTTGCCAGTGGTGCGCCGTGCCGGACTCGGAATGGCAAAACCCGTGTCCTTGCCGTTGCGCCGGCTGAAGTCGTCCCAGTCGATCCGCCAGCCCCGCTCGTCGAACCTTGCCAGCCACTCGCGGTAAGTCACCACACCCTTGTCGGAGGGCGTGAGTACTTCCCTGATATTGCTGGTAGGTGTACGCGGCGGATAGACGTCGACAAGGATCTCGATGTCCTGTTTGGCAATGACCTTGTTGCGGGCATGGACCGGTCCGTCGTGCTCCGCACCCAGCATGAAATTGCGCATGTTGAGGAAGAAGATCCGGGTTCTGTCCTGGTCAACCGGCTGCTCAAAGAAGTACTGCCGGAACTTCTTGCCACTGCCGATGTTGATTTCCGTGACCATCGTGTTGGGGCCATGCGTGCCGCTGCCCGCAAACAGTTCACCGGGAGCCTGGCTGTCCGGGTCGACTGATTTCCAGGTAGGGTCGGTGAGCCCCGGCGTATTGAAGCGATGCACGAACCACAGGCCCCAGCCCTGCGGATGATCCGCTACATCGTATTCGCGGACGTGATAGGTATCGCGGTTTACGGCCTTCAGGCCATGCGTGGGATGCACGAATTCGTTGTGCGCCGGATCCAGGCCGTTTTCCATGGAGCGTTCGTAGTAGTAGTCGACGTCCAGCACCAGGATGGAGTTCGCCCGCCAGCCCTCCGTGCCATATTCCTCGACCTCAAGCAGCGGGGGGCGATCCTTCTCCGGCAGATCGCCGAGAAAGGCGAACACGATGCCGTACTTTTCCTGGACCGGGTAGGAATCGACCTTGGCGCGCGGCGGAACCTTCTTTCCGTAGCCGATGGACGGGATGTTCCTGCACTCGCCGTCTGCACCGAACTCCCAGCCGTGATACGGGCACACGATGCAGTCGTTGACGATCCGCGGCTTGTCGCCGAGTTCCCATGAGCCGCCAAGCGAGGCGCCGCGGTGTGTACAGGTATCGCTCAGGACATGGGCTTTGCCCTGGCTGTCGCGGAAGGCGACGAAATTGAGCCCGAGTACCATTGCTTTCTCGGGTTTCCCTGGCCCGAGGTCTTCACTGCGGACGATGGGATACCAGAAATTGATGTACATGGCAGCCTCCTGGTCAGGGTCGGGTTTCCAGTACCAGCGCCATGCGGACCAGGTGCGCCAAAGACCGTGTGCCCATCTTGTCCATCACTCGGGCGCGATGGATCTCCACAGTGCGTTCAGAGAGATTGAGGTCCAGGGCGATTACCTTGTTGGCCTGTCCGCTGACGATCATGGTCATTACTTCTTTTTCGCGCGGAGTCAGTGTCGCATGACGCCGGAAAATTTCTTCATTCTGGGACAATACCTGGCGCGCTTCCGCATCAGACTCCAGAGCTCGAGCGATCCGGTCGAGCAGATCCTGGTGTCCGAAGGGTTTCTGCAGGAAATCGAAGGCACCGTTCTTCATCGCCTGGACGGCCATCGGCACATCGCCGTGACCGGTGATGAAGATCACGGGCAGAAATGCGCCCCGTTTGGCCAGTTCCTGCTGCAGTTCCATGCCGCTCATGTCCGGCATGCGGATGTCGAGCACCAGGCAGCCGGCACGGTTCGCGTCGTACTGGGCGAGGAAGTCGCAGGCCGAGGCAAAGGGTACGGGGATATAGCCGACCGAATCGAGCAGGATGCTCAGCGAAGTGCGTACGCCTTCGTCATCGTCAACTATAAAGACCGTTTTTTCGGGTGTGCTGGTCATCAGGTCCGTTGTGCGGCATCGATACGTGGAATACGTGCCCAGAACCTGGCACCACCTTCGGGCTGGTTGCTGAAGCGCAATTCGCCGCCATGCTCGACCGCTATGGTACGACAGACGGCAAGCCCGAGGCCGGTCCCTTCTGCTTTTGTCGTGAAAAACGGCAGGAACATTTCCCGGGCTGCAGCCTCTGGTACGCCGGCACCATTGTCCATCACCGAGAGTTCGACAGCTGCTGCATCACTCGAAGTCGAGATCGTGACCTGTCGCCGGGCCGCAGGCAAGTCGAGGACCGCGTCCACGGCATTGCGAAACAGGAACAGCAGAAGTCCCTGCAGCCGTGGCCCGTCGCCCTGGATCTGCGGCAGAGGGCTGGAAAGATTTACAATGAGCCGGATGTTATGGTGCTGGGCGAGTGGTTCGATGAGCGGCAGCATTTCCTGTACGAGCGCATTACAGTCAGCTGCGGCACGATGAACCGGAAGAGGGCGAACATTGCTGCGGACCCGCTGGATCGCATCGCCGGCCCGCAGGGCCTGGCGGGTGATTTCCTCCACGATCTCGACGGCCTTGGTCACCTGTGTGGGGTCGCGCCGCAGCAGCGTCGCGGCACCCTCCGCATAAGCAGCAATGGCGGCAAGCGGTTGATTGAGTTCATGGGCAAAACCGGAAGCCAGTTCGCGCAGCAGGCATCGATAGGTGACGGCCACCACCTGCTCAAGCACGCGGTCCACTTGCGCGCCGGGCGAACGCACCTGATGATCGTGGGTCTCCATGATCGACCGATCCTAAACCGGCCTCGCGCTTTGCTCTCTAAGGGCTTACCCCTATGACCGCCGACCACGGCATTAATCCTTTGATCGCCATGCGGGTTGTCGAGCAGGCACCCGACGCGCTGATCCTGGTCGATACCGCCGGCCTGATCGTTTATGCCAATAGTGCGGTCGCCACCCTGTTCGGTTACGACCGGAATGAACTGATCGGCCGCAGTATCGAATGTCTGGTGCCAGAGCGTTTGAGGGGTGGTCACGCCCGCTACCGTGAGGGTTTCAATGCCACACCGGCCGCGCGGGAAATGGGCGCACGAAAGGTCGCGTTGTCTGCTGTGCGGCGGGATGGTACCGAGTTTCCGACCGAGATCCGGCTGGCACCGATTCATGACGCCGGAAAGCTGCTGGTGGTCGCGGCGGTCCGCGACATCAGCGAACGTTCGCGGATCACCGAAGAGCTGCGTGCGGCGCGCCTCGAGGCCGATGGCGCCAACCGGGCCAAGAGCCGTTTCCTGGCCACCGCGAGCCACGATCTGCGCCAGCCGCTGCAGACCCTGCAACTGCTGACCGCGGCACTGGGGAGGCAGGTCGATGGTCCGGCAACGGAAATCATCGAACGGCAGCAGCATGCGCTGCAGTCGATGGCTGATCTGCTCAATACCCTCCTGGATATCGGCAAGCTGGAGTCGGGAACGGTTACGCCAACGCTTGAAGATGTGTCGATCGGCGACCTGCTGGCGGAAATCAGGCAGCAATTCGAACAGATTGCCACCGCCCGTGGCCTGGCACTGGCGGTGACTGCCGGCGGCGAGTTCCTGCATACCGACCGGGTGCTGCTGCGGCAGTTGATCCAGAATCTGCTGACCAATGCGCTCCAGTACACGCGTGTTGGCGGGGTAAGCATCCGTACCGTACGCACCGCAACGCACTTGAACATCGAGGTGACGGATACCGGCGTAGGCATCGCGCCCGATCAGACCGAACGGATTTTCGACGAGTATTACCGCATGGAACGGCCGGGTGCAGGGCGCCGCGGCTCGGGGCTGGGCCTGAACATCGTCCGCCAGATCAGTCGCCTGCTCGGCTACAGCGTGGAGGTTGAATCGGAGCTCGGCCGGGGCACGACATTCAGGCTGGCCATACCGCAGGATCGTCTCGTCGAGGCGGGTATGCGCACGGCAGTCGTGCCGGCAACCCTGTCTGCAGCTGCGGGAGCGGAGTTGCTGAAGCCCTCGGTACTTGTCATCGAGGATGACGATGCGGTGCGCGGTGCGCTGGAGCTGATACTGAAGCTCAACGATTACCCGGTGCGGGTTGCAGCGACCGCCGAGGCTGCCGAAAAGCTGTTTGCGCGGGAAGGTCCGGATATCGACCTGGTCGTTACCGATTTCCATCTCAATGGCCCGGACAACGGGCTGCAGGTTCTGGACAGGCTGCGGCTTGCCGCCGGCCGCGATCTGCCCGCGGTGGTTCTCAGCGGCGATACCTCGCCGATATTGCGGCATGCGGGCCAGTTGTCGCGTGTTCAGCTGCTGCGCAAACCCGTCGAGGCGCGGCACCTCATTCGGACGCTGGAACAGCTGTTCGGAAGTGAAGAGGCCACCGGTTCCGGTCCTTGACCTTAAACCAAGGTTCAGGGTCTAAGGTGGCTGCGTTTACCGTAAAGGGATGTCTGGTCAATGCTCGGTGTCGATGACAGGCTGATTACGCCCGCGACGATCAAGTGGGTGAAGGTAGGGCTGGTCGCCGGACTTGCCACGATTCCCACCACCATCCTCTTGTACTACGTGCTCGGCATGGCAGTGGATGCTGCCTGGCAGGGCAGCAACATGCTGCGGCAGTGGTTCTGGGTGCTGTGCGGCCTGGTGCTCCTGAAGGCTGCACTGGCCTGGCTTTTCCGCACCGGACAGTTCCGCGCCTCGAGCGAGGCAAAGCTCAATGTGCGTGACCAGATCTACCGGCAGGTCGTGCGGCTTGGTCCCGGGCTGCTCGGCAAGCGTCGTACCGGCGAGATCGCCAACACGGCGACCGAGGGCGTCGAATACCTCGACTACTACTTCAGCGTCTATTTCGTCCAGATCTGGGTCGCGATCGCGATACCGGTCTTTCTGTGTTCGGCGATTTTCTGGATTGACTGGGTCGTCGGGCTCTGGATGCTGGCGGGTGTGCCGCTGACGCCGCTGTTTGTCGGTTCCTCGGCCCGCGGCTTCCGTCGAATCAGCGCACAGAACGCCGTCGTCAAGAACCGCAACAGCTCGCAGTACCTCGATTCGATCCAGGGCATGAGCACCCTGAAGTCATTCAACCAGGCGATCCGTCGCGGCAAGGAGATGGAGGCGGGCAACGAGGTGCAGCGCCGTACCACCATGAAGTTGCTGCTGGTCGCCCAGTCGCAGTTCGTGTTTCTCGAGTTGGGTTTTGCGCTGTTCTCCACCGCCGTGGCGATGGGCGTGGCGCTTTATCGTTACACCGGCGGCCACATGACGCCGGGTGAAGTCGTTGCCGTCGTGCTGCTGAGTCTGGAATTCAGCCGTACGCTGCTGCTGATCGGCGAGTTCTTCTTTGCCGGCGCACTGGGACGTGAAGTCGCCGCAAAGATCATCGAGTTCCTGAATGAAAAGGCACCGGTGAGCAGTGACGAAGGCGCACTTTCCGCGCCGCCCACCGGCAAGGCAATTCATATCGAATTGCGTGACGTGACATTTACCTATCCGGGTGCCGAGAAACCGGCGCTCGAGAACCTGAGCTTCAGCCTGGACCAGAACGAAACCGTGGCGCTGATCGGCCGCAGCGGCTCCGGCAAGACCACCGTGACAAACCTGCTTCTGCGTACGCTGGAACCCGATTCCGGCACGATCCTGTTTGATGGCATACCGGAGAAGGAGCTGTCGCTGGAGTGGATCCGCAAGCAGATCGCCCTGGTGCCGCAGGACCCGTTCCTGTTCTACGGAACAATTGCCGAGAACCTGCGCGTTGCGAAGGGCGATGCGACCGAGCAGGAGCTCATTGAGGCAACCAAGGCCGCCGAGCTCTACGACTTCATCAAGTCCACACCGGATGGCTTCGATACCAAGGTCGGTGACCAGGGTGCAGCGCTCAGTGGCGGTCAGGCGCAGCGCCTGGCAATCGCCCGCGCTTTTCTGAAGAACGCACCGATAGTGGTGCTCGATGAGCCCACCTCGCAGATCGACGTCGAGACCGAGATGTTGCTGAATCGCGCACTAGAGCGGCTGACGGAGAACAAGACGGTGCTGATGATCGCGCACCGGCTCAGCACCATCGAGCAGGCTGATCGCATCGTCGTGCTGGATGGCGGCCGGCTTGCGGAAAGCGGTACCCGCCAGGAGTTGCTGGCTCACGACGGCATCTACGCGAGCATGATCCGCACCAAGCGCGAAATCGAGAACACGAAGGTAGTCGCATGAGCAGCATTGAAGCCACGGCCGGCACCCTGGCCGGCAGCAACAGGAAGGCCAGCAATACGCAGGTCATCCGTCGTCTGCTGACCTACATGACACCGTTCAATACCATCATGATCACTTCACTGGTGGCCCGTGTACTCAAGATCGTCGCGCAGGCAGCGGTGCTTGGCATCGCGGCGGCAAGTGTTGGCATCTATATCGAGTCGGCACAGCCCGGCGTCGTGAACTGGGACGTCATCTGGCATCAGGTGAAGTGGATTGCCGCCGTGGGTACGCTGGTCGGCCTGGTTTCCTACATGGAGAACTACACCGGTCACTACGTGGCGTTCCGGATCCTGGCCGAGTTCAGGAACCGCTTCTACTACGCCATGCTGCCGCTGGCGCCGGCGCGCACTGCCAAGCTGCAGTCGGGTGATGCCGTGAGCCGGGTCATGAGCGACTGCGAGCGCATCGAGCCCTTTTATGCGCACACGATTGCCCCGGCGATCGCGGCGATCTTCGTGCCGGTCATCCTGCTGGCCTGGTGCTACACCGTGCACCCGATGCTGTTTTGGGTGCTCACACCGTTTTACCTGGCCACGACTTTTGGTCTGCCCTGGCTCGTCGCCCGTCTTGGTGGCGATGGCGTGGAATATCGCGAGCAGCTGGGCGGCGTGAATGCCTTTGTCGCCGACAGCATCCAGGGCGTACGCGATACGGTTGCTTTCGGTTACGAGAAGCGTCGCGCGCGGCAGCTGTGGGAAATCGGCAAGACGATGCAGGACGGGCAGGACAAGCTCTACGGCGCCGATGCCACGCAACGCGCGCTCGCCGAGGTCTTCATCACCATCGGTATTCTCGCCGCCGCCTGGTGCGGTGTGGAGCTCGCGCTTGCGGGCGAGATTTCCACCCTGACCGATCTGCCGGCCGTGATCGCCGTGTCGATCGTCGGTTTCTATACCTCGGTCGGCATGGCCAACAACTACACTGACTTCCGCGTGTCGCTGATCGCGGCACGCCGGCTGTTCGCGATGATGGACCAGTCGCCGGCGGTGCATGAAACGGCGAAATCAGCCGTAACCGGCCAGGTCGAGCCCTCGCTGCATTTCCGCAATGTGCATTTCGAGTACGACGCCGATGATGTCAGCTGGAGCCGGCAGAAGAAGGTCTTCGACGGCTTCACGCTGGATGTGCCGAAGGGCAAGCGTGTCGCACTGGTCGGGCCCAGCGGCACCGGCAAGTCCACGGTCGTGAACCTGCTGCTCCGGCAGTGGGATCCGCAATCCGGCCAGATCCTGATCGGTGATCGCCCGATTACGGACTTTCCGCTGGCTGACCTGCAGAACTGGTTTGCCGTGGTCTCCCAGCGGGCGTTCATTTTCAACGAGACGATTCGCGACAACATCCGCATGGGGTGTCATGAAGCCACGGACGCACAGATCGAGGCCGCGGCCCGTGATGCGGGACTTGCCGACTGGATCGCCAGCTTGCCGGAGGGTTACGACACGCCCTGCGGCGAGCGCGGCAGCAAGCTCTCGGGCGGGCAGCGCCAGCGCGTGGCGATTGCGCGGGCGATCCTCAAGAATGCGCCGATCGTGCTGCTCGACGAGGCCACCTCGAGCCTCGATGTGGAAACCGAGCGCGGCGTGATGCAGGCACTGCGCCGTCTGTCACAGGGGCGCACCACGCTCACCATCGCCCATCGCCTGTCGACGATCATGGACAGCGACCAGATCCTCGTCATGCTCGAAGGCCGGATTGCCGAGCAGGGCACGCATCAGGAGCTGCTGGCCAGGGGCGGCTGGTATGCGCGGATGTTCGAGATCCAGAAAGACGAGGTCGATGCCACGCTCGTGACCGGGTGATCAGGCTTTCTTTACGAAGCCTGACTTCAGCTGCATGGCGCCAATGCCATCGATCTTGCAGTCGATGTCGTGGTCGCCATCGACCAGGCGGATATTCTTCACTTTCGTCCCGACCTTCACCACCGACGACGAGCCCTTGACCTTCAGATCCTTGATGACGGTCACCGAGTCACCGTCGTTGAGCACGTTGCCGTGCGCATCGTGCACGATGCGTTGTGGTTCGGCGCTTTCCACTGCCACGTCTTCTGCCCACTCGTGTGCACATTCGGGGCAGATATACAGGGCACCGTCCTCATAGGTGTATTCGGAGCCGCATTTCGGACAAGGTGGCAAGCTGTTCATGACAACCTCTGCTGTATTCATTGACAGGGCAAGCCTTCACTCGGCGGCCGGTGTATTTGTTCGTGATGATACCTGTTCCTTTCAAAGGGTCTTCTCCATGACGAAGTCATCCATCACGAAACCCTTGCCGATATCCAGGACGATTTCCTCGCGTACCGTGAATCCGGATTTTCGATAGACGGCGATGGCGTCCACGTTCTGCTTGTTGACCTGCAGGCTCAACGTCCTGCATCCCAGTGAGCGGGCATGGGTTTCGATGTGGCGAAGCATGAGTCCGCCCAGTCCCTTGCCCTTGTGTTCATGCCGCAGATAGAGCTGTTCGAGCTTCATTTCGTCCGGCGTTGCTGTTCGCGCACAGCTGCAATAGCCGACCGGAATGGCGGACAGCCTCAGCAGATACATCCAGCGGTCATTGGCCGGCAGATAATGGCGCAGATTCTCCGGCGTGCAACGATCAGCCAGCATGTAGTCGATCTGTGCGACGCTGACGATTGTCGCGTAGTGCGCATGCCAGATCGTCCGGGCCAATGCTGCAACGACCGGAAAGTCGGCCTCCGTCAGCGCATCGAGGCGTGCTTCCCCGGTCATGATTTCGTGGTACGGGGCAGGAGTTCATGAATATCCGCCAGGGATAATCCATCGATCTCGACCACCTTCGTCTGCGATGTTTCACCCTGCAGGACCCTGACGGCATTGCGCGGCAGGCCCAGCGACTTGCACAGCAGCGCCACGACCGCCTTGTTTGCCTTGCCGCGCTCGGGTGCTGCAGTCACCTGTATTTTCAGTGTGTCGTCCAGCCACCCGGAAATCGCATTCCGGGAGGAGGCCGGGATGACCTTCAGTCTCAGTCTTGCAGCCATTCAGGCCTGTGCCCGGCCTGTCGAAACATATCTTGCAACTGTCACCAGCAACACAAAAAGCAGGCAAAGAACTCCAGCAATCAGCAGTTCATCAAGCCTCGGTGGAAATACGAGTACGAAGCCCTGACCCTTGATCAGGGACGAAAAGCTCGACACGGCAAACGGCATCATGAACAGACGAAAGGTCTGCCAGAAATCGACTTTCGTGCCGGCTGGCCTGGATACGCTCAGATTCAGCGCAATGCCTATGACGACACTGATGCCAACAGCGTTGAGCCAGATCCGCAGTGACGGATCGAAATAGAAGTAAACGATGGACAGATACCAGATCAGGTAGCACCAGAGAACGATCTTGCCTGTCTTCAGATTGCTCAGGTAACTGATCATGGAAAGCGCACTTGTATGGCTTGCGGAAGGTCTGCGGGACGCCGGCAGATACTCAGAGCCGGATAAAGTATGGAATAGCCGTGAGTATGATCCCGATTCCGACCAGGGGAATCGTGCTGGAAACAAAATACGGAAAGATCATGAGAGCCAGGCCGCAAACAAGCGGAACAACGGCGCGTTGCCTTTTTCCGTAAACGAACAGGCCGAGTCCGATCGAGCCGAACAGCAGACCCCACAGCAGCCAGGACTCGTTCAATGCAGCCTCACCTCCCGGATCATGTATGCACCTTGCGCCACACGCTTGCAAGCCACGGCTGTTGCTCGATCGGCAGGCCGGGCGGCCGGTAGTAGTGCTCCAGCTCGATGAAGCCGGCCGCCTCGACGAAGTGCTTCCATGACCCAAGGCCGTGATACACGCCGTAGCGGCTCCGGTTCCAGCCTTCCTCGTTGTTGCCCCGGGGGTTCGAGCTGAACAGCACGCCTTCGGGCCGCAGCGTTGAGTGCAGTTCGCCGAGCACGCGCGGAAGCTGTTGCGACGGCACGTGGAACAGCGAGGCGTTCGCAAAGATGCCGTCGAAGTGTCCGGCGGGGAGTTCGAGTGCCAGGAAATCCTGTTGCCAGACTTCGCAGCCGCTGGTCTCCCGGGCCATGACGGCAAACAGCGGCGAACCATCGAGGCCGATCGCCTCGTGGCCGAGCGCAGAAAAAGCCGCCAGGTCACGCCCGGGACCGCAGCCGAAGTCCAGTATGCGAAACGGCGACGTGCCACGAATATGCCGGAGGAGGGCATCGATGTTCTGGCGCACATCGTGATCGCGCGTGCCTTCCCGGAAATCCGCCGCGCGCTCGTTGTAGTGCGCGATCGTTCCTGCCGAGATGGCCGTTTCTGCAGGGCCTTTCCCGGCGCTTCTGCGGTCTGTGGGGCGGCTAGTGATGGAAATCTCCACCAGCCAGCTTAGCTGGCGCGATTAGCACCCAATAACCACGGCATGGCCGCAAAGATGATGAGCATGAGTACATAAACACCGCCTGCTACCGGATCCCGCTCCGCGAAGTACTGGCTGATGGAAATTCCGCGGATACCCAGTACGACCGAGAACTCCACCAGGACCAAAATTAACAGGGCCACTCCGCCAGACACAAGGTAACTCGCGCGATGCAAAGCGGGAAAGCGGTGAACAATGAACTTTGCCGAGAGAAAAATTGCTGCCAGCATCAGGGGAGCTTCCGCGAGTTCTGCCCGGAGTTCCCCGATACGGGGTACGAGAACCAGCACCCGGACGATGCCGAGCAGAAAGCCGACCCCGAAAACCAGACAGAAATAAATGAGGCTGCGAATCATCGATGGCGTGCCTATTGCCGCCTGCGACTGAACTCAGCCGCGCCGCGACGCGGTGTCAGCTGTTCCGGGTCCGGTGCGACCCGGCAGATCTTGATGCCGGTATTGCCGCCGCGGAACAGTTCGCCGAGCGCATCGGGCATGTTTTCCAGGCCGTCGGTGACGTCCTCGCAGTTCTTCAGCAAACCGGCGCGATACCAGCCGAGCAGGGCCTGTTCGGCTTCCTGGTAGCGGTTCCAGTAGTCAAACAGCACGAAGCCCTCCATGCGGGCGCGCTTGTAGACGATGCGTGAGTAGTTGGCCGGCCCGGGCTGTGGCTCGGCTGCGTAGTTGCTGGCGATGAATCCGCAGATCACGACGCGCGCGTGCATTGCCAGGTTGGCGAGCGCGGCGTCGAGGATGTCGCCGCCGACGTTGTCGAAGAATACGTCGATGCCGGTGGGGAACAGCTCGCGCAGGCGCTCATGCAGGTTTTCGGTCTTGTAGTTGATCGCCACGTCGTAACCGAGCGTGTCGCACAGCCAGCGACATTTGGCATCGCTGCCAGCGGTGCCGACCACCAGCCTTGCGCCCTTGATGCGGGCGATCTGCCCGGCCACGGAGCCCACGCCACCGGCTGCGGCCGAGACCAGCACCGCATCGCCCGCCTGCAGGTTGCCGACCTCCAGCAGGCCGAACCAGGCGGTTGCGCCGGCCTGGCCGAGGATGCCGAGGTGCAGGGAAAGCGGCTGCACGGGGCATGGAATCCTGTGCGTGCTGAACACGAACTCGGCCCCGCGCGGCTTCTGTATGGAGTACGTCTGCCAGCCGAGCGAACCGACGAAGATCTCGCCTGCCGCATGGTCGGGATGACGTGAGGCGATGACCTGGCCGATGCCACGGCCGCGCATGACCTCGCCAGGGGCGAGCGCGGGCAGAAAATCGCTGTAACCGGGTTCCAGATAACCACGTTGCGCCGGTGCCGGTGCGAGGCAGAGGGTCTTCACCAGGAACTCGCCGTCCTGCAGTTCGGGAATTCGGCATTCCTGCCACGCGAAATGCCGGCTGCTGATGTCCTCGTCGCGGGTGGGCAGGCGGGCCACACACCATCTCGCGTTTACTGCCGGTTGCATGGCTGGCCATGCTAAACGCAACGGAGTGCGGGCGCCATGCAGGCGGATCGGCGTCCGCGGGTGGCGTGATGGAGATGCGCGGCGCAGAATCTGCCGCGCGCCGGTTTGCGGCGCGAACAGGAGAGTGCAGCATGATTCGTCGGGTCAGTGCCGTGTTTGTCGCGGCTGCGTTGTTGAGCACGGGGTGCAGCGGGCAGACGCCTGAAGCGAAACAGGCAGCGGCAGACTATCTGCAGCGCGCGGCGCAGGAGCCCGGTGCGGTGCAGACCGAATCGGGGCTGGTATTCCGCACGCTCACGCCGGGCACCGGTGCGCAGCCGAAGGCCACCGACGTGGTGCGCGTTCACTATCACGGCACGCTGCCGGGCGGGAAGATCTTCGACAGTTCGGTGGATCGTGGCGAGCCGGCCGAGTTCGGCCTGAACCAGGTGATTCCCTGCTGGACGGAAGGTGTGCAGCGCATGCACGTGGGCGAGAAGGCAGAACTCGTCTGTCCGGCGGCAATTGCCTACGGCGATCGTGGTGCAGGTGGCGTGATCCCGCCCGGTGCGACGCTGATCTTCGAGGTGGAACTGCTGGCCATCAAGAGCCGCTGAGACGGAAGCGGGGGTGTGCTGCCCTGCCTGATTCACGAAGACGAGCATCTGCTGGTGGTCAACAAGCCCGCCGGCCTGAACACGCACGCGCCCTCGCCCCACGCCGGGGAAGGGCTCTACGACTGGCTGAAGCATCGCGAGCCCCGCTGGGCTTCGCTCGCCATCATCCACCGCCTCGACAAGGAAACCAGCGGCGTGATGGTGTTCGGCAAGACGCCGCTGGCGAACCGCGCGCTGACGGCGCAGTTTGCCGCGCGCAGCGTGCACAAGATCTATCAGCTGCGCACCGACCAGCCGGTACCGGCCGGCGAGCAGGTGGTGAAGTCCGGCATTGTCCGCGCCGGCGATCGCTATGTGGGCAGTGCGGACGGCGAGCCTGCCGAGACGCGCTTTCGCCAGCTGGCGGATGGACTGGTCGAAGCGCAGCCGCTCACCGGGCGCACGCACCAGATCCGCGTGCACGCGGCAGAGCGCGGCTTTCCGATACTCGGCGACACGCTCTATGGCGGCAGTCCGTGGCCGCGCGTCTGCCTGCATGCGGCCGAGCTGAGGCTTGAGCATCCGGCGTCGGGCGCAGCGATGAGTTTTGCGGCGCCGGCGGATTTCGACGCGGACGCACGGCAGACGCTGCGGACAGCCCTGATCGATACCGGCAGCACGGATGCATACCGGCTGATCCATGGCGCCAGCGATGAGTGGCCGGGCTGGTATCTCGACCGGCTCGGCGAGGTGCTGCTCTCGCAGTCGGCGGCGGAGCTGTCGGCAGATGCGCTGAAGCGCCTGGCCGATGTGCCGGGTGCACGAGCGGTGTATCACAAGATGCTCAACCGCCAGGTGCGGCGCACGACACCGGAGGAATCCTCCCCGCAGCTGGTGTCGGGCGAGCCGCTTGCCGCTCCATTCACCATCCTGGAAAACGGCCTGCGTTTCGAACTGAGTGTGGGCGAGGGTTATTCCACCGGCCTTTTTCTCGATCAGCGGGACAACCGGCGGCGACTGCTCACCGGGCATGTCGCGGCCGGCTTTCCGCTGCGCGAGGGCACGACGGACGGCGATTTCAGCGTGCTCAATACCTTCGCCTACACTTGCGGCTTTTCGGTCTGTGCGGCGCAGGGCGGCGCGCACACCACCGGCCTTGATCTGTCGAAGAAATACCTGGCGTGGGGGCAGCGCAATTTCCTGCTGAACGGGCTCGATCCGTCACGGCACGATTTCATCTATGGCGATGTCTTCGACTGGCTGCGGCGCTTCGCCAGAAAATCCCGGCAGTTCGATGTGATCGTGCTCGATCCGCCGACCTTTTCGCAGTCGAAGGCGCAGGGCATGTTTCGCGCCACGCAGGATTACGGGCGGCTGGTGGAGCTCGCCCTGCCGCTGCTCAAGCCGAACGGCGTGCTGTTCGCGTCCAGCAACGCGGCAAACTGGCTGCCCGAAGCCTTCATCGCCAGCGTGGAATCGGCCGTGCATGCCGGTGGACGGCGCATCCTCCAGACCCATTACGTGCCGCAGCCGCCGGATTTTCCGCTCAGCCGTGCAGAGCCGGCGTTCCTGAAATCGGTCTGGCTGCGGATTGCCTGAGGCGGCTCAGAACCAGTTGTAATTGAAGCTGATGCTGATGCGTTCGGCGCGGCGCTGGTTGATCGGCACCTCGTGCCGTATCCAGCTTTCGAACAGCACCACGTTGCCGGCCTTCGCCGGGATGGTGATCCACGGCCGGTTTTCCGGGCTGCAGTCGGCCTTGCGTGGCGGTGCGGCCATGAAGCGGTCCAGGCGCGGGTCCTCGAACTTCAGTCCCGAGCAACCCTTCGGCGTCTGCACGTAATAGGTGCCGCTGATGGTCGAGGTCGGGTGGATGTGCAGGCCGTGCACCACATGCTCCGGCATGATGTTGATCCAGCAATCGGTCATCGTCAGTTCGCGGCCCGTCATGTCGAGTTCGAGCGCGCGGGCATAGGTCTTCACGTGCCGGTTGATCTTTTTCTCCAGCGCTTCGAAGGTCGAGGACATTTTCTGCATGTGGCAGAGACTGCCGTATGAGGTGTAGCCGCCCGGGTAGTTTTTTTTGCACCACTTCCGGCCGGCCTCGTCGTGCTCGCGCACCTGCTGGCATTCGCGCAGCAGTTCGCGGTTGAAGCGCAGCCAGCCGGCGTGGCGCAGGTGTGCAGAGTAGACCTGCGTCGGAAAGAAGCTGTGTACGGTCATGGCTGGAGGCCGTCCCGGCTGACGCCGTCAATGTTGCCTGGGCAATAAATGGTGCCGGGAGAGGGACTTGAACCCACACGATGTCACCACCAACGGATTTTGAGTCCGCCGCGTCTACCAGTTCCGCCATCCCGGCGCGGGCCGGCAGTTTACACGATGGTTTGCCGGCAAGTGCTGCTAACCGGGCTCGACTTCATTAGGATGCGCCCGGCATGGATCCCGCCGACTTCAATTTCGAGCTGCCCCCCGAGCTGATTGCCCAGCAGCCTCTGCCGGAACGCACGGCCAGCCGGCTGCTGGAGCTTGGCCCGGACGGGGGACTCGTGGACCGGCACTTTGCCGATCTGCCGGGCTTGCTGCGCGCTGGTGATCTGCTGGTGGTGAATGACAGCCGGGTGCTGCCGGCTCGCTTGCATGGCGCCAAAGCCAGCGGCGGCCGAGTGGAAATGCTGCTGGAGCGGGTGCTGTCGCCGGACGAGGCGCTGGTGCAGTTGCGCTCGAGTCATGCACCGAAGCCTGGTGCCGTCCTGTCCTTCGATGGCGAGGTGGAGGCGACGGTACTGCGCCGCCAGGATGAATTCTTTGTACTGCGCTTTGCACGACCGGTGGTCGAGCTGCTCGATCAGGCCGGCCATGTGCCGCTGCCGCCCTATATCCGCCGGACGGACGAGAGCGCAGACCGGGAGCGCTACCAGACGGTCTATGCCCGCGAGCGCGGTTCGGTGGCGGCACCGACCGCCGGCCTGCATTTCGACGCGGCCCTGCTGGCGAGTCTTTCTGCGCAGGGCGTGGCCTTTGGCCGCTTGACCTTGCACGTGGGCGCAGGCACGTTCGCGCCTCTGCGCCCGCACCACCTGAAGACCGGCCGGCTGCATGCCGAGCGTTTGGCGGTGTCGGCCGAGCTCTGTGCGGCGGTGGCCGATTGCCGTGCGCGCGGCGGGCGCGTGGTGGCGGTGGGCACGACGGCAGTGCGCGGACTCGAGACGGCAGCGGCCGGCGGCATACTGCGACCCTTTGACGGCGAGACCAGCCTGTTCATCCGTCCGGTATTCCGTTTCCAGATGGTCGATGCACTGGTCACGAACTTCCATCTGCCGGAGTCCTCGCTGCTGATGCTGGTCGCCGCATTTGGCGGGATGGAGCGTGTGATGGCGGCCTACCGGGAAGCGGTGGCCCGCCGCTACCGTTTCTTCAGTTATGGAGATGCGATGTTTTTGTGCCGGGACAGCGGAACGCCATGAGCGCCGTTTTCGGGTTTGAGCTGCAGGCCACCGATGGTGCGGCGCGCTGCGGCCGGCTCACGCTCGCGCATGGCAGCGTCGAGACGCCGGTGTTCATGCCGGTCGGCACCTATGGCGCGGTCAAGACGCTGACGCCCGAGGATCTGGAGTCGCTGGGTGCAGAGATCATTCTCGGCAACACCTTTCACCTGATGCTGCGGCCGGGCGGCGAGCTGATGCAGACGCTCGGCGGCCTGCACCGCTTCATGCACTGGCAGCGGCCGATCCTGACCGACTCGGGCGGTTTTCAGGTCTGGAGTCTGGCGACCAAGAACAAGATCAGCGAAGCGGGCGTCGAGTTTCGCGCACCGATCGATGGCAGCCTGGTGTTCCTGTCGCCGGAGCGCGCCATGCAGGTGCAGGGGCAACTCGGCAGCGATATCCAGATGATCTTTGATGAGTGCACCGACTATCCGGCGACCGAAACCGCGGCGCGCGCGTCGATGGAACTGTCGCTGCGCTGGGCGGCGCGCAGTCGCCAGGCTTTTGACACCGGCACGGCGCCGCAGGCCGGTTCGGCACTGTTCGGCATCGTGCAGGGGGGCATGTACGAGTCGCTGCGCAGCGAGTCGCTGGCCGGGCTCGTGGCGATCGGTTTTGATGGCCTGGCGATCGGCGGCCTGTCGGTCGGTGAGCCGGAAGATGACCGCCTGCGGATCCTCGACCACCTGCTGCCCGAGATGCCGGCGACAAAGCCGCGCTATCTGATGGGGGTCGGGACGCCCTCGGACATCGTCAAGGCGGTGCTCCGCGGCGTGGACATGTTCGATTGCGTGATGCCCACGCGCAATGCCCGCAACGGCTCGCTGTTCACCGGCGACGGGGTGGTGCGGATCCGGAATGCGCGGTACCGGGACGACCCGTTGCCGATCGAGCCGGGCTGCAGTTGCTACACCTGCCGGCACTACAGCCGCGCCTATCTGCGGCACCTCGACCAGTGCGGCGAGATGCTCGGCTCGCGCCTCAACACCATCCACAACCTGCATTTTTATGTACAACTGATGGCCAGTCTGCGTGCGGCGATCGGGCGTCGCGAGCTGGGTGCCTTCGCTGCGGACTTCCTGGCCCGGCAGCAATCCGCGGTTTCCATGCCATAATGGCGCGCCGTTTTTCAGCGAATCAAGGTCAATAAATGGGCTTTTTCATCCAGGACGCAATGGCACAAGGTGCCGCCGCCCCGGCGCAGGACCCGTGGGTCAGCATGCTGCCGATGGTCATCATCCTGCTGGTGATCTATTTCATGATCATGCGGCCGCAGCAGAAGCGCCAGAAGGAACACAAGGCCATGATGGCGGCCCTGGCGGTCGGTGACGAGGTCAGCACGGCCGGTGGTGTGCTTGGCAAGGTGACCCGCATCAAGGACGATTTCCTGCATGTCGAGATCGCCAGTGGCGTCGAAGTCATCGTGCAGCGCCATACCGTCGCTGCGGTGATGCCCAAAGGCACGATCAAGAACGCGTGATACCAACCGGACCTGGGGATATGGCTGCCCGATACCGGCAACTGGTCCTGCGGTCCGGCTCAAGTTTGCCCGCCGGAATTTCGGGAACCTGCTGCTCATGAATCGCTTTCCGCTCTGGAAAAACCTGCTTGTGGTCGTCGCCGTACTGGCCGGCCTGCTGATATCGCTGCCCAATCTGTTCGGGGAGGCGCCGGCTGTGCAGGTCGGCCTTGCAAGCGGCGAACCGTTGACCGACAGCGGCATCGAGCGCGTGAACCAGGTGATCGCGTCCCAGCAAATCGAGGGCGCCGCGCCCTACATCGACAAGGGCCGCCTGATGGTGCGTTTCCCTTCGGTCGACATACAGCTGAAGTCGGCCGATTCGCTGCGCACGGCGCTCGGCAAGGAATACCTGGTCGCGCTGACGCTTACGCCGAATACGCCGGCCTGGTTGCGGGCGATCGGGCTGCGGCCGGTACCGCTGGGCCTCGACTTGCGTGGCGGTGTGCATTTCCTGTTCGAAGTCGACGTGTCTACGGCAGTGAAGCAGCGACTCGACAGCTATGCAGCTGATTTCAACAAGTTGCTGCGCGAGAACCGCATTCGCCGCAGCATCAGCGTTACAGGCAACGAGCTGCTGATCCGTCTGCCCGACGCTGCCGACGCCGACCGCGCAGAAGCCTTGTTGAAGGATGCGGATCCGGATCTCGGCATCGAGCGCCGCAGCAGCGGCGAATCAGTGATGCTCGTCGCGCAGATGACGCCGGCGCAGATCAAGGCACGGCAGGATTTTGCCATCCAGCAGAACACGACCACGCTGCGCAACCGTGTCAACGAACTCGGCGTCGCCGAACCGGTGGTGCAGCGCCAGGGCGTCGACCGGATCGTGGTCCAGTTGCCGGGTGTCCAGGACCCCGCCCAGGCCGAGCGCGTGCTCGGCGCCACGGCCACGCTGGAGTTCCGGCTGGTCTGTGCCGATGAGAATCCGCTGGAGGCCGAGCGCACCGGCCGCGCGCCGCTGGGCTGCGAGTTGTTCAAGCTGCGCGATGGCGGGCCGGTGCTGCTCAAGCGGCGCACGATCGTGACCGGCGACCAGCTGGTCGATGCCAGCCAGGGATTTGACCAGGGCCAGGCCGCCGTCTACGTGCGCCTCGACAGCAAGGGCGCGCGCAGCATGCTGGAGACCACCCGGGAAAATCTCAAGAAGCCGATGGCGGTGGTATTTGTCGAGCAGAAGCGCGACACCGTGGAGAGGGACGGCAAAAAGATCGAAGTGCCGCGCGTCGAGCGCGAAGTCATCAACGTCGCGACCATCAACGGTGTGTTCAGCAGCAATTTCCAGATCACGGGTCTCGATACCTTCGAAGCGCGTGACCTCGCCCTGCTGTTGCGTGCCGGTGCCCTGGCAGCACCGGTCTACAAGATCGAGGAGCGCACCATCGGGCCGAGCCTCGGGCAGGACAACATCGATCGTGGCGTGCAGGCCTTTATCTACGGCTTCCTGTTTGTTGGCGTTTTCATGATGGTGTATTACCGGGCGTTCGGCCTGATCGCGAATATCGGTCTGCTGGTCAACGTGGTCCTGATCGTCGGACTGCTCTCGCTGCTGCAGGCGGCGCTGACCCTGCCCGGCATCGCCGGCATCGTGCTGACCATCGGCATGGCGGTGGATGCCAACGTGCTCATCAACGAGCGCATCCGTGAGGAAGTGCGTAACGGCAGCACTCCCCAGGCGGCGATATCGGCGGGTTACGACAAGGTATTTTCGACGATCGCAGACGCAAACATCACCACGCTGATTGCCGGCATCGTGCTGTTCGCCTTCGGCAGCGGGCCGATCAAGGGCTTTGCCGTGGTGCTGTGCCTCGGCATCATGACTTCGATGTTCACGGCCCTGACGGTAACGCGTGCGGTCGTGAATTTCGTCTACGGTGGCCGCAAGGTCGAGCGACTTTCTGTCTGACGGATGGCAGCATGGAATTTTTCAACACACGGACCAGCCTGAACTTTCTCGGCCAGCGGCGCCAGGCGGCGGTGATATCGGCCATCCTGATGATCGGTTCACTCATCCTGTTGATCCCGGGCGTGCGCGGTCTCAATTTCGGCATCGACTTCACCGGTGGTGTGCTGCTTGAACTGGGTTACCAGGGGCCTGCGAACCTGCCTGACATCCGCGAGCGGCTGGCCGCCAGCAATTTCGCCGACGCACAGGTGCAGAACTTCGGTACGGCCAGCGATGTGATGATTCGCCTCCTGCCGCGCGAGGGACTCGACAACAAGGAGGTGGCCGGGCAGATCATCGCCGTGCTGAAGGCCGGTGACCCGACGGTTGAGCTGCGTCGTACGGAGTTCGTCGGCCCGCAGGTCGGTCAGGAACTCACCGAGCAGGGCTCGCTGGCGATGCTGTTTGCGATGATCATGATTGCGGCCTACATCATGGTGCGTTTTCAGTGGAAGTTCGCGCTGGGCGCCATTCTCGCGACCCTGCATGATCCGATTATCACGCTGGGTTTCTTTGCGCTGACCGGCCTGACTTTCGACTTGTCGGTGCTCGCCGCGATGCTCGCGATTGTTGGTTATTCGGTCAACGACACGATCATCGTCTTCGACCGGATCCGCGAGAATTTTCGCAAGATTCGCCGTGGCGAACCGGAAGAGATCATGAACATCTCGGTCAATGAAACGCTGGGCCGCACGATCATGACCAGTTCCCTGACCATGCTGATGGTGATCGCGATGCTGCTTTTCGGTGGCGAAACGCTGCGCGGTTTCGCCAGTGCGCTCGCCGTCGGTATCGTCGTCGGTACCTATTCGTCGATCTTCATTGCCAGTGCCCTGGCCCTTGTGCTCAAGGCGACTGCGGCGGACCTGATACCGCCCAAGCAGGGGAAGGGCGAAGGCGAAGTCGACTCGATGCCCTGATAACGAGGGCGGCGGCAGCCCCCGGGTGCAGCGCGCCTCAGGCTGGTCCGGTGTCCGCGTTCAGGTGTGGCGTGAGCAGCTCGCGCAAGGCATCGTGAATTTTCAGATTGCCGGCAAGCACATTGCCGCTGTCCATGTGTGAGCCGCTGCCGGTCAGGTTGCTGACCACGCCGCCGGCTTCCTGGATCATCAGCGTGCCGGCGGCCACGTCCCAGATCTCGAGGCCGAATTCGAAGAAACCATCCAGCCGGCCGGCCGCCAGGTAGCACAGGTCGAGTGCCGCCGAGCCCGGGCGGCGCACGCCCGCCGTGTTTTCCATGACACTGCCAAGCATGCCCAGGTAGGTTTTCATCCAGCGGGTATTGCTGCGATAGGGAAAGCCGGTACCGATCAGGGTGCCTTCGAGCTCGCGGCGTTCGCTGACCCGGATGCGCTTGCCATCGAGCTGGGCACCGCGGCCGCGCATGGTGGTGTAGAGCTCCTGGCGGCAGGGATCGTAAACGACGCCGACCTCCAGAACATCGCGCTTGCGCAGGGCGATCGAGACGGAAAAGGTGGGAAAGCCGTGCAGGAAGTTGGTGGTGCCGTCGAGCGGGTCGATGATCCAGACGAACTCGCTGCTGCCGTGTCGCCCGGACTCTTCGGCGAGGATGGCATGGTCCGGATAACGCTTGTGGATGCTCTCGATGATGGCCTGTTCGGCCGCCTGGTCGACCTGCGTGACATATTCATTGCGGGCCTTGGCCTTGATCTCCAGCTGATCGAGCCGTGACAGCGAGCGGATGGCGATATCGCCGGCACGCCGTGCCGCCTGGATGGCCGTATTCAGCATTGCCTGCATGGATATGTCTGCCTGTCGCGCGGGGCGGCCATTGTACGCATCAGCGCCCCTGCTGCCAGCTTACAATGCCGGCCTATGTCCAGTTCAGCCGACATCCGTTTCGTGCTCTTCGAGCCCACCCACCCCGGCAACATCGGTTCGGTCGCCCGGGCCATCAAGACCATGGGTTTTCAGCAGCTGTACCTGGTCAATCCGCCGCCGGAGCATATCTGCACTGATTCCCGTGCGATGGCCTCCGGCGCCCAGGACGTACTTCATGGCGCGAAGGTCGTCACCAGCCTGCCGGAAGCGCTGGAGGGCTGCGGCCTGGTGCTTGGCGCCAGCGCTCGTCATCGGCGCATCGGCTGCCCCGAGATGGATCCGCGGGAGTGTGCGCGGCAGGCCATGGAGCAGGCGGCCAGCAAGCCGGTGGCCCTGGTCTTCGGGCCGGAGCGTTCCGGGCTCGCCAACGAAGAGCTCGATCTCTGCAGCGCGATCGTCTACATCCCGGCCAATCCGGATTACAGCTCGCTGAACCTTTCCCAGGCGGTGCAGATCATCGCCTATGAGCTGCGGCAGCAGCAGATCCTCGAGCGTGAACTCCCGCCGCGTGAATCGCCGCTGGCGGGTCCGGCCGCCATGGAACTTTTCTACGAGCACTTCGAGCGGGTGTTGCTGGCCAGCGGATTTCTGAATCCGCAGAATCCGCGCCACCTGATGCGTCGCCTGCGCCGTTTGTTCAACCGCGCGCAGGTGGACGAGAATGAACTGAACATCCTGCGCGGCATTCTCAGTGCCGTGGCGCCGGGATCGGGGCCCCGGCCGAAGCCCTGAGCATGCAGCTGCCGGTCTACCTCGATTACGCGGCCAGCACACCGGTCGATCCGGCCGTCGCCGAGCTGATGGCCGATTGCCTGCGAAGGCCGGAGCTTGCGGCGAATCCCGCCGCACTCGGTCACGCTGCGGGCCGCGCGGCGCAGGCGCTGGTCGAGGCTGCGCGTGTGCAGGTCGCTGCGCTGATCAATGCGCAGCCCGAAGAAATCATCTTCACCTCGGGCGCGACCGAGGCTGACAATCTGGCCGTGATCGGTGCGGCGCGGTTTCGTCAGTCGCGCGGACGGCATCTCGTGACCTCACTGACCGAACACAAGGCCGTGATCGAAAGCTGCCGGCATCTCGCCACGCAGGGCTGGCGCATCACCTGGCTCAAGCCGGATGCAGAAGGTCTGATCGCGCCGGCGGCTGTCGAGGCAGCGCTGGAGCCGGATACGGTTCTCGTCTCGCTGGTGCACGTCAACAACGAGACCGGCGTGGTGCAGGATATCGCGGCGATCGCTGCGATTTGCCGGCGTCACGATGTGCTGCTGCACGTGGATGCGGCACAGAGCGCAGGTCGCGAAGAGATCGATGTGCGCGCCTCGCAGATCGATCTGCTCTCGCTCTCGGCGCACAAGATCTATGGCCCCAAAGGTGTCGGCGCGCTGTTCATCGATCAGGAACGTGTGCGGCGCGTGTCGCCGCTGCTCTTTGGCGGCGGTCAGGAGCGCGGTATGCGTCCGGGTACGATTGCGACGCACCAGGTGGCGGGCATGGGCGAAGCCTTGCGTCTCGCGGCACAGCGCCTGCCCGATGAAGCACGGCATGCGACAGCGCTGCGTGACCGGCTCTGGTCAGGCCTGCAGCAGCTGCCCGGCATCCTGCTGAACGGCCATGCAGAGCGGCGCAGCGGACACATACTGAACGTGAGCATCGCGGGCGTCGAAGGCGAGAGCCTGTTCTACGGCCTTGCCGATCTCTGTGTCGCCAGCGGTTCGGCCTGTACCAGCCTCAGCAATGAAGCCTCTCATGTCTTGCGCGCACTTGGCCGTCCCGCGGCGCTTGCCCAGAGTTCCATCCGCTTCTCCCTCGGCCGGCAAAGCACCGCGGCTGAAGTCGATTTCGCCGTCGAATGCGTGCTGCGGGCAGTGCGGCATCTGCGCAGTTTCAGCCCCGTCGACGTGCCGGGAGCCTGAGGCATGGACTATTCCAGTGAAGTCGCCCGGCATTTCGCCGCGCCCCGGCAGGCCGGGACACTCCCGCCCGGCCCGGGCACGCTGGTGCGCGGCGAAGGGGGCTCCGTGGAGCAGGGCGCCTGGGTGGTCTTCCAGGCGCGGATCGACGCCGGGCGTGTGGTGGCGCTGGCCTGGCGGGCATATGGCTGCCCGCATGTGATCGCCGCCTGCAGCCTGGCCGCCGAAATGCTGACCGGTTGCGCACCCGCGGAACTGGGGACTTTCGAGCCCCTGTGCCTGCGCGCGCCGCTCGATGTGCCGGCGCTGAAGAGCGGTCGGCTGCTGATCATTCAGGATGCCTTGCGCAAGTGCTTGGCAGCTTGGGACAATGGCGATCTGCGTAGTCCCTTGAACAAGAGGAATTGATGGTGGCGGTCGTACTGACTGAGAACGCCCTGAAAAGGGCGCGCGCGTTTGTTGGCAGCCCCGATTCCGCAGCTGCCGGAGTCGGGCTGCGCATCGGCATCCGCCGTACCGGCTGCTCGGGCATGGCCTATGTGGTCAGCATTGCTGAATCGGTGACGCCCGAGGATGTGGTCTTCGAGCAGGCCGGCGTAAAGGTCGTCGTCGATCGCGCAGCCCTTGGCGTGATCGACGGGACCGAAGTTGATTTTGTCCGTGAGGGCCTGAACGAGGCCTTCCGTTTCCGCAATCCCAAGGCCAAAGGCGAGTGTGGCTGCGGCGAAAGTTTTTCTGTCTGAACAATCCTGAAACCCGCGAGTACTGGAGCATCCATGACGATCGAACGAACGCTTTCCATCATCAAGCCTGATGGCGTACAGAAGAACCTGATCGGCGAAGTCTATCGTCGTTTCGAACAGGCCGGCCTGAAGGTCATTGCCGCGCGCATGCTGCACCTGAGCACGGCGCAGGCCGAGGCGTTCTATGCAGTGCATCGCGAACGGCCCTTCTACCGCGACCTCGTCAACTACATGACGACTGGCCCGGTGATCGCGCAGGTCCTCGAAGGCGAGAACGCCATCGAGACCCATCGGCGCATCATGGGTGCGACGGATCCGAAGAAGGCTGACGCCGGAACGATTCGCAAGGACTTTGCCGCCAGCATCGAAGAAAACGTTGTGCACGGTTCTGATGCAGCGGAAACTGCCCGGCAGGAGATCAGCTTCTTCTTCGCCCAGGCTGATATCTGCCCGCGGACCCGGTAAGCGCCGGTGAACGAAGTTGTTCAGCTTGCGGCTTCGGGGCAGGCCCTCCTGGGTCTGCCACGGGCGGAGCTTGAGCAGGTCTTTGCCGGCTATGGCGAGAAGCCGTTCCGCGCCCGGCAACTGATGCGCTGGATGTATGGCCGCGGGGTGCTTGACCCCGCGGCCATGACCGACATGTCGGTGGCATTGCGCGAGCGGCTCGCGCTGATGGCAGACTTTCATCTGCCCGAAATCGATGCGTGTCAGGAGTCCGCCGACGGCACCGTGAAGTGGCGGCTGCGGGTCGGTGCGGGCCAGCTTATAGAGACGGTGTTCATCCCGGAGGAGGGCCGCGGCACGCTGTGCGTCTCCTCGCAGGTGGGGTGTGCGCTCGACTGCTCCTTCTGTGCCACCGGCCGCCAGGGTTTCAACCGCAATCTGGGTGCCGCGGAGATCATTGCACAGGTGGTCATCGCGACCCGCCAGCTCGGCCTGGTTGCGGGCCGTTCACGGATTACCAATATCGTTTTCATGGGCATGGGCGAGCCGCTGGCGAATTTCCGGCCGGTGGTTCAGGCCTGCTCGGTACTCATCGATGATCTCGGCTTTCAGCTGTCGCGCCGGCGGGTGACAGTGAGTACCTCGGGCCTGGTGCCGCAGATCCGCAAGCTGGCGCAGGAGACCAATGTCGCGCTGGCTGTCTCCCTGCATGCGCCGGACGACGAGCTGCGCAATCAGCTGGTGCCGATAAACCGGCGGCATCCGATCGCCGAGCTGCTCGAAGCCTGCTGGGATTACGCCGAGACGACCAATGCCGTCGGCATCACTTTCGAATATGTGATGCTCGCTGGCGTCAACGATGCCGAGAGTCATGCGCGGGGGCTGGTGAAGCTGCTGGCCAACCGGCCGGCCAAGCTGAACCTCATCCCTTTCAATCCGTTCCCCGGCAGCGACTACCGTCGCTCTTCAGGCGCGGCGCTCGACCGCTTCCGCGCGATCCTGATCGATGCCGGCATCATGACGATCACCCGGCGCACTCGGGGCGATGATATTGCGGCGGCCTGCGGGCAACTCGCGGGCCAGGTCAACAACCGCGTCAGGGTGCCGCTGGGTACCAGGCTGCATGAGGTCACATGGCACAACTGACAGTCATCATCGCGCTGCTTGCCCTGTCCCTGGCCGGGTGTGTGACCACGACCACGGGATCGCAACCCGCACCGAGTTCGCCGGACGAGGCTGCCGGATACAACATGCAGCTCGGCATCAGCTATCTGCGCCAGAACAAATTGCAGCTGGCGCGTACCAAGCTGGAAAATGCCATCAGGCTCGACCCGAATCTGGCTACCGCGCATGTCGCGCTTGGTGTGGTTTTCGAGCGGCTTGAAGACCCGGCCGGTGCCGAGCGTCACTACAAGCGTGCCGTTGATCTCAATCCCGACAGTCCTGACAACCTCAACGCACTGGCAGTATTTACCTGCCAGCGCAAGGGTGAGCCGAAGGAAGCGTTGCGGCTGTTCGACAGGGCGCTCGCGATACCGCTCTCGGTCAGTACCGCCAACCGCGCGATGCTTGGTACCAATGCCGGTACCTGTGCCAAGAGCATCGACCTCGACCGTGCGGAGGGCTATCTGCGTGGCGCGCTGAATGAGAACCCGGACTACAGCGACGCGCTGCTCCAGCTGGCTGAAGTCACGCTGGAAGCCGGGCGTGCACTGCAGGCCCGGGCATTCATCGAGCGCTACCTGGCGGCCGGTCAGCCGTCGCCGGCCGCACTCTGGCTTGGGGTGCGTATCGAGCGCGCGCTTAACGACAGCGCCGCCGCGGACAAGTATGCCGATACCCTGCTCAAGCAGTTCCCGTCCTCCGACGAAGCCCGCCGGCTGAGCGAGTCGAAATCTTGAGCGAAGTGCAGACCTCAGCGGCGGAATCATCCGCATCCACAGATACCCGGACCGATGCCGCGCTTCCACTGGGCGCGCGCCTGCGGTCGGCGCGCAAGGCCCGTGCGCTGAGTCTGGAGCAGGCGGGACAGTTGCTGCATCTCGAGGAGTCGATGCTCAGGGCCATCGAAGAGGATCGTTTTGAAGCGCTGGGCGCACCGGTATTCGTGCGTGGTTATCTGAAAGCTTATGCGGGGCTGCTCGGGCTGTCCGAGGAGTCGGTCCTCGATGCTTACCGGCAGGCTGATCCGGCCTCGGTGCTGCCGCCGAAAATCGTGCGCGATCGCGATGAGTTGCCACCGGTGGGGCCGCGTCTGCCGGTCGCGCTGACGATTGCCGGTGCCGGCGTGCTGGTTTTCGTGCTGCTGTTCTTCCTGTTCCGGTCTGGCGGGGAGAGCCGCGTGCCTGTGCCCGTGCCGGACTCCGGAACGCCGGCCGAAGTCGCCGTACTGCCGGTAGAGACGCCGTCCGTGGAACTGCCCGCAGCGCCGGCACCGGAGGCGCCGCCGGTTGCGGCCGGCACACTGGTGCTCGAGTTTGTCGAGGCGTCCTGGGTCGACATCAGCGACAGTTCGGGTCGCCTGCTGTCAGGCGAGCAACCCGCCGGCAGTCGCCAGGTGCTGAGTGGCAAGCCGCCCTACACCGTGGCCCTCGGCAACGTGCCCGGGGTGCGCCTGAGCATCGATGGCCAGCCCTGGCCGGTGCCCGAAGGTGTCCGCGCACCCGGCAGCAATGTGGCCCGCTTCCGTATCGAATCGCCGCCCCGGTAGAGAGCAGTCATGCAGGAACAGATACAGGCGATCCGTGGCATGGGTGATGTACTGCCGCCGGATTCCGCGCTCTGGCAGCATGTCGAAGCGACGATCCGCGGCGTGCTCCTCGACTACGGCTACCAGGAAATCCGCGTGCCGATCGTCGAGCGTACGGAACTTTTCAAGCGCTCGATCGGTGAAGTGACGGACATCGTCGAGAAGGAGATGTACAGCTTCGACGATCGCAACGGCATGTCGATCACGCTGCGTCCCGAAGCGACCGCGGGCATCGTGCGGGCTTGCATGGAGCATGGCCTGTTGCGCAATCAGCGGCAGAAGTTCTGGTCGACGGGTCCGATGTTCCGCTACGAAAAGCCGCAGAAGGGCCGTTACCGGCAGTTTCACCAGTTCGATGTCGAGGCGCTCGGTTTCCCGGGGCCGGATATCGATGCGGAGCTCATCATCATGCTGGCGCGCATCTGGCGCCTGTTGCGCATCGAGCATGTCAGCCTGCAGATCAATACGCTGGGCACGACGGAATCCCGCGTGCAGTACCGTACCGACCTGACGGCCTATTTCCGTGCGCACTTTGCGGGTCTCGACGAGGACAGCAGGCGGCGCCTGGAGCGCAACCCGCTGCGCATCCTCGACAGCAAGAACCCGGCGCTCCAGGCACTGATTGCCGACGCGCCCCGGCTTACCGGCTACCTGGACGGGGAATCAGAGGCCCATTTCAGCAGCCTGCGCGCGCTGCTCGACGATGCCGGCGTCCCCTATGTCGTGAATCCACGCCTGGTGCGCGGGCTCGACTATTACGGGCGCACCGTCTTCGAGTGGGTGACCGACCGCCTCGGTACGCAGGGCGCGGTCTGCGCCGGCGGCAGGTATGATGGGCTGGTTGAGTGTCTGGGCGGTGAGCCGACCCCGGCAGTCGGTTTTGCCATCGGACTGGAGCGGCTGGTGGAGCTTTATGCGCTGGCCGGTCTGGGTGCACCGCCGCGGGTGCCGGATGTCTATGTGGTCGCGGTCGGGGAGGCTGCCACCCGTTGCGCATTCCGCATCGCCGAGAGCCTGCGCGATGGTGCCGCACCGTTGCGGGTCGAGACCAATTGCGGTGGTGGCAGCTTCAAGTCGCAGATGAAACGTGCCGACCGCAGCGGTGCGACCGTTGCCGTATTGCTGGGCGAAGACGAAGTCGCCAGCGGCACGGCGGTCGTCAAACCCTTGCGCACCGAAGTGGAGCAGACCACAGTAGCTACAGGCGGGCTGGCCGATGCGATCGCCGCGCACTTGCGATCGCGGCCCTGATGACGTGATGCAGTGACAGGAACACGCCGTGGAAGATGATTTTCTGACAGACGACCAACAAGCCGACCAGGTCAAGAGCTGGTTGCGGCAGAACGGACCGTTTCTCATCGCCGGTGTGGTGCTGGGACTCGGCGGACTGTTTGGCTGGAACCAGTGGCAGCACTATCAGATGCAGCGTGCCGAGGCTGCGTCGGCGCTGTACGACCAGCTGATGCAATCGGTGAACGGCCAGCAGGTCGATGCGGCAAGCCAGCAGCTGCAGCAGCTCGAGGCCGATTTTTCGTCGTCCGCCTACGTGGATCTGGCCCGGATGTCGATGGCCGGTCTCTACGTGTCGCGGAGCAAGCAGGAAGAAGCAATAGCCCAGTTGCAGCGGGTTGCCGACAAGGGCAATTCCGACGAGATGCGCAATATCGCCCGGCTGCGACTTGCACGTTTGCTCAGTGCAAACGACAGGAATGACGAAGCACTGAAAGCCCTGGACATACCCGGCAGTGTCGCCTTTGCGCCCCTTTTTCATGATGTGCGCGGTGATGTGTATTACGCGATGGGCAAGCAGGCCGAAGCGCGCAGCGAATATGAGCAGGCGCTGAACGGTGAAATGGCGGCCGCGGTGCTTGATCTCGGCTATGTCACCGCCAAGCTCGACCAGCTCGGCGGTACGGCTGCCGACCTGACCGCGGCAGCTGGTGTGCCGGCTGCTGCTCCGGCTCTGGCTGACGGCCAGCCTGCGCAGTGATGCCTTTCAACCGCCGGACCGTCGGTGACTGCCTGCGCATCTTCATGCTCGGTGCGCTGCTGACCGCGGGCGCCATCTCGACCACCAGCTGCGGCCTGTTTGGCGGCAAGGACGATGAGCCGGATGCGCCCGTCGAGGTCCCCGACTTCAAAGCGACGATCAAGATAAAGAAAGTCTGGTCGGCCGGCCTCGGCGGCGGAACCGAATTCCTGCGCCTGGCGCTCGGGCCGGCATCTGATGGTTCGCGGATTTTTGCCGCTGCCAACGATGGCCGGGTCAGTGCCTTCGATGCAGCCAATGGCAAGCGGCTCTGGCAGAGCAAGACGGAGTTGCCGCTCTCGGGCGGGCCGGCCACCGACGGAAAGATCGTCGTACTGGGTTCGAGCAACGGCGATGTCATAGCGCTCGGCGCTGACGATGGCAAGGAAATCTGGCGCAAGGCCCTGTCAAGCGAAGTACTCGCGGCACCGGCCATCGCCCCGGGGCTCGTACTGGTGCGTACCGTGGATGGCAAGCTCACGGCACTGGATGCGGCTGACGGTACGCAACGCTGGTTTGTCCAGCAGAACATGCCGCGGCTCACGGTGCGCGGCACCGGTGCGCCGGTAGTGGTCAGGAACATGGTGGTCTGCGGTTTCGACAACGGCAAGCTCGCCGCTTACGACCTGTCGGACGGAACGCCGTCCTGGGATACGCTGCTCGATCCGCCGTCGGGCCGCAACGAGATCGAACGGCTGGCGGACATCAATGCGACGGTGCGTTCAGTGGGCGATGACCTCTACGTCGTTGACTATCGCGGCCAGACCACGGCTGTTGCACTGGAGTCCGGACAGTCCCTCTGGGCCCAGGACGTTGCCGGCTATGGCGGGCTCGCTGCGGATCTGGAGAACGTCTACATATCGGGCAGCCACAGCGAACTGTATGCGCTGGTGCGCCAGACCGGCAGTGAACTCTGGAAGCACGAGTTGCTGAAGAACCGCGATATCACCGGCCCCACGGCGTATCAGAACTCGGTGGTGGTCGGCGACTTCGAGGGTTATGTGTACTTCTTCGATACCGCGACCGGCAAGCCGCAGGCGCGTGTGCGGATCGACCGGACCCGTGTAACTTCGCCGCCACTGGTCGTCAACGACCTGCTGTACGTCCAGTCCGATGGCGGCGATCTTGCGGCCTTCCGTCAGGTTGTGAAGAAATAGCGCACAGGGACACTTGAAGTGCTGCCTGTATTTGCGCTGGTCGGCCGCCCGAATGTCGGCAAGTCCACGCTGTTCAATACGCTGACCGGCACGCGCGATGCGCTGGTCGCCGATCTGCCCGGTCTGACCCGCGACCGCCTTTACGGCTATACCACCGTCAAGGACCGTGCGGCGATCGTCATCGACACCGGCGGACTGGCCAATACCAGCGATCCTTTCGGTCAGCAGATCGAGCGGCAGGTTGCCTATGCTGTCGGCGAGGCCGATGTGATCGTGTTTCTCGTCGAGGCGGCAACCGGGCCTTTGCCCGACGACCACCAGATCGTCGGCCGGCTGCGCAAGACGGGCAAGCCGGTGATTCTCGCTATCAACAAGGCCGAGGGCCGCGCGCCGCTGGAACTGGCAGCAGCATTCTATGAACTCGGTCTCGGTGATCCGGTGGCCATCTCGGCACAACAGGGCGACCGCCTCGCGCTGCTCGGCGAGCGCATTCTGGCCGCTCTGCCGGTGCGGGAGGATACCGCACCACAGGCCGACACTGCCGCGCTCCTGGGCACGCGCATTGCGGTGATAGGTCGGCCGAATGTCGGCAAGTCCACGCTTATCAATCGCCTGCTCGGTGAAGACCGGCTGCTGACCTCCGATCAGGCCGGTACCACCCGCGACAGCATCCGCATTCCTTTCACGCATGATGGTCATGCGATGGTTCTGGTGGATACCGCCGGCATACGCCGCAAGGCGCGCGTGGACGAGGTCATCGAGCGCTTCAGTATCGTCAAGTCCTTGCAGGCACTGGAAGAAGCTGATGCGGTACTGGTGCTGATCGATGCGCGCGACAGCCTGACCGAGCAGGATGTGTCGCTGATCGGCCTCGTGCTTGAGCGGGGACGGGCGCTGGCCATCGGTGTCAACAAATGGGATCACCTGCCACCCGATCAGCGCGAGCGCGTACGTGAGGATCTGGACCGGCGTCTGCCCTTTCTGGATTTCGCCGATATACACTTCATCTCGGCTTTGCATGGTACGGCTGTCTTCGATCTGCTCGAAAGCGGTCGCCGTGCGGCACTTGCCGCGGTCCGCGAACTGCCGACGCCTGATCTCAATCGCGCGCTGAAGGATGCCGTGCAGGCTTATCCGACGCCGATCGCGAACCGCAGTCGCATCAAGCTTACTTATGCCCATCAGGGCGGGCGCCGGCCGCCGCTGATCATCATTCATGGCAACCAGACCTCGGCACTGCCGGAGAATTACCGGCGCTACCTGATGGGTTATTTCCGCAAGGTATTTCGCCTGCGCGGGACACCGATCCGCATCGAATTGCGCGCCGGCAAGAATCCCTTTGCCGGCAAGCGGAACCGCCTCACACCGCGCCAGGTCAAGCATCGCGCCCGGCTTCGCTACCGGTAGCGGGCCATATCCATATAACCAAACGGTCGGGTCGGAGCGCTGTTCCGGCACGCATAATCCTGGCTTCCACCGCGCGATGGACCGCAAGGCAGTGACCACGGCACGCAAACTCTTTCATGTTCCCGGCAGCTTCGAGATGCATCGCGGTGGCGTGCTCGAACAGCCTGTTATTGCCTACGAGACCTGGGGACAGCTCAATGCCGGGCGGGATAACGCCGTATTGATTTTTACCGGCATGTCGCCTTCCGCTCATGCCTGCTCTTCACCCGACGATCCCTCGCCGGGCTGGTGGGAAGAAATCGTCGGCCCATCGCGGCCGATCGATACGCGGCGTTACTTCGTCATCTGCATCAATTCCCTGGGCAGCTGTTTCGGCTCTACCGGACCAGCTTCCATCGACCCGTTGACCGGACAACCATACCGGCTGAACTTCCCGGTGCTGACGCTTGAGGATGTCGCCAACGCCGGCATGCTGGTGGTGAAGAACCTTGGCATCAGCCGGCTGCACACGGTGGTCGGTCCGTCGATGGGCGGCATGACGACGCTGGCGTTCGCCATCGCGCATCCCGGCATGACGCGCAATCTCGTGCTGATCTCTACCGCTGCCCGCGCGCTGCCATTCTCGATTGCAATGCGCTCTCTTCAGCGCGAGATGATCCGCCGCGATCCGGCCTGGAATCATGGCAACTATGCTGACGGTGCGGGGCCGATCACCGGCATGCGCATGGCACGCAAGCTCGGCATGGTGACCTATCGTTCAGCCAGGGAATGGGATCAGCGTTTTGGCCGGGAACGCATAGGCGAGGAGCACCAGACCGGCGACGCCTTTGGCTTCGATTTCGAGGTCGAGGGCTATCTCGAAGCCCATGCGCAGAAGTTCACCGGCCAGTTCGATGCCAACAGCTATCTTTACCTGTCGCGTGCCAGCGACTTGTTCGACGTCGCCGAACACGGTGGTTCGGTAACCTGCGGCCTCGGCAAGGTGTGTGCCGAGCGCGTGCTGGTAATCGGCGTGGACACCGACATCCTGTTCCCGATCGCGCAGCAGCGCGAACTGGCTACCGGCCTGGACGCGCTCAACCGCGAAGTCCACTTCGTCGAGTTGCCGTCAATCCAGGGGCACGACTCCTTTCTCGTCGACATGGACCGCTTCCGGCCCGTGCTTGAAGTCTTCTTTGCCAGGTAGGAAAGCCGGCGCCGGCACGCTGAATCCGGGAAACACCGGCTCGGTTCAGGTGGTCGGCGTATCGCTGTCGGGTTCCCCGTCGTCGAGCTGCGTGAGTTCATCGCGCATCGCTTTCAGGTGCGCCTGGTAGGCTTCCGAATCACCGAACTCCGCGAAGCGCGCATAGCGGCGGTGCGGATCCAGAATCCGGTGCGCATGCTTGACCGGGCACCAGTACTGCTCGGTGCGTGCCACGATTTCGCGCGCATAGCCCATCAGGCCATTGCCATAGCCGCAGTAGATGCAATTGAATTTCTCGATGCCGTTCAGGTATGCGAGCTGGTGCCGGTCCAGAAAGATATATCGGCTGCGCCGGACACGCGGAACCCGGTACAGGCGGAAACAGACCTGCTGGTAAAGCCACAGGCTGGCATCCAGTACCGCGAACGGTACGATCATCCCGTAGATGAACGGGGCCGAGAGCACGTTGCGAAGCTCGCTCTGGCCCAGCCAGCGGAAGATGCCGATCCGCAGTTTCTGGTGCGCCCGCCTGACCGATTCCTCGAACCTTACCCGGGTGCCGTCGAGGCGGTAGAAGAACTCCACCTCGTGGTTCTTCAGCACATCTTCGAGCTGGTCTTCCAGCTGGTGAATCTGGTTCAGTAGTTCGTTGATACGTGACTGCATGGGTGCCGGATCCGCTAAATGGCGTTTGCCAATGGTTCATAGTGGCACGTGCCGTCTGCCAAACGCCAAAGCTGACCGGCGGCGGCAGATAGGCCCCGCCCGGATCCACGAGGTCAAGGACGCATTTGAGCACCAGGAGCGCACCCACCGTACTCCTGCTGGCTTTCCGCAAGAAGCGATGGCTGTGAGTGCGCGGATGCCCGCGCGGTAGCGGGCCAGTTCGGGATCCCCGGAAAATTCTTTACATAAGGTTCGCATGTATGGACATGTCGTTGAAATGGGTGCAGATTCACACCGTAACAAGACAAGATTTGCCGGGGGTTCCCATGTCATCCGTATCGCGGCTGTCCGGTTCCGTGTGTGCAGGAACCTTGCTGTTACTCGCAACGGCAGCGCAGGCATCGTTGCTCGGTCGCCTGGAAACATCGCCAGGCAGCGGCGTCTATCAGGCCTACTACGACACGATCACCGACGTCACTTTTCTTGCGAATGCAAACCTGGCCGACAACCTCAGTTTTGGTGTGGCAGGCATTGGTTCAACCGGTGGCATGCTCTGGCCCGCTGCAAACAACTATATTGCGGCGATGAATGCCTACGATGGCGGTAACGGCTATCTCGGTTTCAACACCTGGCGTTTGCCGAACATGGATCGCAATCTCGATCACGCGGTCGTGAGATGCAACCCGGTCTACAACCAGCCAGGCTGCGAAGACAATGAGCTGGGCTACCTGTTCTGGGGAGACGGTATCACCAACTCCAGCCAGAGCCCGTTCAGCAATATCGAGGGGCAGCAGTACTTTTCCAGTACCACCACCTATATCTATGTAAACAGCCTCATCGGGTGGGTGATCACGAATCCGGAACAGGTGTGGGTTCTCAATTTCTATGCCACTGACGGTGCCAACTACACGCTGCAGAAAAATGGCGCGGTGGGTGGTTTTGTCTGGCCGGTCATCTCCGGCGATGTCGCGGCGGTGCCGGCACCGGGAGCAGCCTGGCTGCTGGCGACCGGTTTGTTCGCGATGGTGGGCAGATTCAGAAAAGGGTAGCGTTCCCTTTCCGATTTATCAGCTGCGAAATCGCGCCGTGACCGAGAAGGGCAGGTCCCTGAGCGCAGCCCGCACGCGTCTGGACAGTTCGATGTCGGTGGCCTTGCCCAGATCCAGCTTGAGCTCCATGACGACGAGTTCCCGCACATTTGCCGGGAGATGCTTGCGGTAGCTGCCCAGCAATCTCGGCGCGGCTATGAGCAGGATGGGAGCGCCTTCACTCGCGCGGGCATCCTTGGCCAGCGCTGTTGCGACGCGCCGGACGAAAACCTCTTCGGAATTTTCCTTGAGTCCATGCCGGGACTGGTAGGCGTGGCGGCCACCACCGACGCCACTCGTCACCCGCCCCGGGCGGCCGGTGCCGAGCGCCCGCTCGTGTTTCCTGCCCTCCGGATTGATGAAGCACTGTAGCGGTTTGAGGGAACCGCGCCGGCTGGGCAGCTCGTAGAGCTGCGCCTTGACCTTGTCCGCCACCAATACACGAAATGCCGTCATTGTGCCGCTCCCTTGATGGATTCCCTGAATACCCGAATGCGCACAGAGTATACGTGGAAGCTCTGGTGCTGTTGGCAAGCAGGAAAGGGTGACATCCTTATTTTGTGCGATTTACCGTCGCGCCGATCACGCCATCGGCGAGGCGCGCGGTGATCGTATCGCCTGCTTTCAGTTGCGCGGTGCTGCGCACGACACTACCGCCGGCATCGAGCACCAGCGCATAACCGCGCTCGAGTGTCGAGAGTGGGCTGACCGTCTGCAGCCGTCCGCTGAGCACAGCGAGCTGGCTGCCGGCAGCTGAAACGCTGACGCGAATCGCGGCGGCAAGGCGCTGTCGGGCGCCAGCGACGCGTTCGGCGCTCAGCCTGAGTTGCATCACCGGCGAGACGCGCTGCAGGCGGTGCAGTGCATTGTCGATGCGCAGCGCATCGAGCGCGAGCCGGTTTGCCAGTGCGGCAGTCAGTTGATGACGCAGTTCGTCGAGCCGTTGTGCGTGTTGTCGCAACTGGTAGCCGGGATGGCAACGGGCAAGGCGTGCAGCGAGTTGCTGCTGATGTGATTGCGTATTGGCCAGCGTCCGTGTGGCCGCCAGCACCGTGCGCCGTTCGAGTGCCTGCAGGTGCCGCAACCAGTCGCGGCTGTCGGGCACCACGAGTTCGGCGGCGCCGGACGGGGTGGGGGCACGCACATCGGCCACCAGGTCGGCGATGGTGAAGTCGATCTCGTGGCCCACGCCGCTCACGACGGGGATCGGGCAGTCGGCGATGGCCTGTGCGACGATCTCCTCGTTGAAGGCCCACAGGTCCTCGAGCGAGCCGCCGCCGCGCGCGAGGATCAGCACCTCGCACTCGGCACGCCGGGCTGCCGTCCCGAACGCCTTGACGATATCGAACTTTGCCTGCTCGCCCTGCACCTGTACCGGGTAGATGATCACCGGGATGGCCGGAAAGCGCCGTCTGAGGACATGCACGATGTCGCGCACCGCGGCACCGCTTGGCGAGGTGATCACGCCGATGGCCCTCGGCAGTGCCGGCAGGGGCCGTTTTCGGCCAGGGTCAAAGAGCCCGGCCGCGGCGAGTTTCTGCTTGAGTTCTTCGAGGCGACGCCGCAGCAGCCCTTCGCCGGCCGCTTCGAGGTGATCGACGATCAGCTGGTAGTCGCCGCGTGGCTCATACAGGCTGACGCGGCCGCGGGCGAGCACCTGCATGCCGTTTTCCGGCACAAATGCGCTGCCGCGGCTGGCACCCCGGAACAGTGCGCAACGGATCTGGGCGCGTTCGTCCTTGAGCGAGAAATACAGATGTCCGGAAGCCGGGCGGGCAAGGTTGGAAATCTCGCCGGATACCCACATGCGCGGCAGGTCCTGCTCGAGGAGCTGGCGGGCCAGCCGGTTGAGTTCGGAAACGGTATACACCTGCTCGTTGGAGCCAGCGGGCATGGTCAGGATGGCCTTCTTCAGGGGCAATGCTGCGGCGGGCCAGTTTACGCGCCCAGCCTGCCCGCGTACCATCCTCGATCCCTCAGCCTGCGTACCGATGCCATGCGGATCATCCACGACGCCCTGACTTTCGACGATGTGCTGTTGCAGCCGGCTTATTCGGAGGTGATACCGCGGGAAGTCAGCCTGAGCAGCCGGATGACGCGCGAAATCACGCTGAATATCCCGCTGGTCTCGGCCGCGATGGACACCGTCACCGAGTCCCGCCTGGCCATCGCGATGGCCCAGGAAGGCGGCATCGGCATCATTCACAAGAACATGAGCCCGCAGGACCAGGCCCGGCAGGTGGCCGCGGTCAAGAAATTCGAGAGCGGCATCGTAAACGACCCGATCACCGTGCGCCCGGACCAGACCATCCGCGAAGTGCTGGATATCACCCATGCCCACCGCATCTCCGGCGTGCCCGTGGTGGACAAGGGCCGTACGGTCGGCATCGTCACCAATCGCGACCTGCGCTTTGAAACCCGCCTCGACGCGCCGGTTTCCTCGGTGATGACGCCGGAGAGCCGGCTCGTGACAGTGCGCGAGGGTGCCGACAAGAGAGAAGTCCTCGAACTGCTGCACAAGCACCGTATCGAAAAGGTGCTGGTGGTCGCCGAGAACTTCCAGTTGCGCGGCATGATCACCGCCAAGGATTTCCAGAAAGCCAAGGACTATCCCTACGCCTGCAAGGATGCGCGCGGCGCATTGCGCGTTGGCGCGGCAGTCGGCACGGCCGCGGATACCGATGAGCGGGTGAGGGCGCTGGTCGAGGCTGGCGTGGACCTGATCATCGTCGACACCGCACACGGTCACTCCAAGGGCGTGCTCGATCGCGTGCGCCGGATCAAAGAGACCTATCCCAGGCTGCAGGTGGTCGGCGGCAACGTCGTGACCGCAGATGCCGCCAGGGCGCTGGTCGATGCCGGCGCCGATGGCGTCAAGGTCGGTGTCGGGCCGGGGTCGATCTGCACCACGCGCATCATCGCCGGCGTCGGCGTGCCGCAGATCACGGCAGTCGCCAATGTGGCGGCGGCGCTGGAGGGCAGCGGCGTACCGCTGATCGCCGATGGCGGTATCCGTTACTCGGGTGACTTTGCCAAGGCGATCGCTGCCGGCGCGCACTGCACGATGATCGGCGGCCTGTTTGCCGGTACGGAAGAGGCGCCAGGCGAAGTCGAGCTGTATCAGGGCCGTTCCTACAAGTCCTATCGCGGCATGGGCTCGCTTGGGGCGATGGCCCAGCGTCACGGTTCTTCAGACCGCTACTTCCAGGATCCCTCGGCCGAACTTGAAAAGCTGGTGCCCGAAGGCATCGAAGGCCGTGTGCCCTACAAGGGCGGGCTCACCACCATCGTGACGCAGCTGGTCGGCGGTCTGCGTGCGGCAATGGGCTACACCGGCTGCACCACCATCGAGGAACTGCGCAGCAAGGCGCAGTTTGTGCGCATCACAGGCGCCGGCATCCGCGAAAGTCATGTGCACGATGTCACGATGACCAAAGAGCCGCCGAATTACCGGATGGAGACTTGACGGAGTCCTGGCGTTGAAAGCAGCAGCGGCATCTGCCCGTGAAGCCGTCCGGGGCGATCTGACGGCACGGCGTATCCTGATCCTCGACTTCGGTTCCCAGTACACCCAGCTCATCGCCCGTCGCGTGCGTGAGGCTGGCGTGTACAGCGAGATCCTGCCCTGGGATGTCGACGCGGCCGAGATCCGCAACTATGCGCCGTCCGGCGTGATCCTTTCCGGCGGCCCCGAGTCGGTGGTGCTGGCTGAACCACCGGCTATCCCCGAGCTGGTATTCACGCTGGGTGTGCCGGTGCTCGGCATCTGTTACGGCATGCAGGCGATGGCGGCGCAGCTCGGCGGCCAGGTCGAGGCATCGGCACATCGCGAGTTTGGCTATGCGGTCGTGCAGCCGACGTCGTCGAACCGTTTGCTCGAGGGGCTCGCCGATGTGGCGCATCCCGATGGTGTGCCCTCGCTCAATGTCTGGATGAGTCACGGTGATCGCGTTGCGCGGTTGCCGAAGGGCTTCAGCGCGATTGCCAGCAGTGCCAATGCACCGCTCGCCGGCATGGCGGACGAGAGCCGGAATTTCTACGGGCTGCAGTTTCATCCCGAAGTGACGCACACCGAGCACGGACAGCAGATCATCGAACGTTTCGTGCGCGACATCTGCGCCTGTCCCGATACCTGGCGCGCCGGCAACATCATCGCGCGCGAAATCGACAGCGTGCGCGCACAGGTCGGCAGGGACCACGTGCTGCTCGGGCTGTCTGGCGGCGTTGATTCCTCGGTGGTGGCGGCGCTTCTGCACCGCGCGCTCGGCGAGCAGCTGCTGTGCGTATTTGTCGATACCGGGCTGCTGCGCCTTGATGAAGGCGACCAGGTGATGGCGATATTCGCCGAACACCTGGGCGTGAAAGTGATTCGCGTCAATGCCGAAGCGCGTTTCATGGCCGCACTGGCCGGCGTCGAGGACCCGGAGGTCAAGCGCAAGATCATCGGCCGGCTCTTTGTCGACGTCTTCGATGAGGAAGCTGCGAAGCACACGGATATCCGCTGGCTGGCGCAGGGCACCATCTATCCGGATGTCATCGAGTCGGCGGGTTCCAAGACCGGCAAGGCGCATGTCATCAAGTCACACCACAATGTCGGCGGCCTGCCTGCACACATGAAGCTCAAGCTCATCGAGCCCGTGCGCGAACTCTTCAAGGATGAAGTGCGCAAGATCGGCGTCGAACTCGGTCTGCCGCGCGAGATGGTCTACCGGCATCCGTTCCCCGGTCCGGGGCTCGGCGTGCGTATCCTCGGCGAGGTGCGTCAGGAGTTTGCCGATCTGCTGCGCCAGGCCGACCACATCTTCATCGAAGAGCTGCGACGTGCCGATCTCTACGACAAGGTCAGCCAGGCCTTTGCGGTGTTCCTGCCGGTGCGTTCGGTCGGCGTGATGGGCGATGGCCGCCGCTATGACTGGGTGATCGCGCTGCGCGCCGTCGAGACCATCGATTTCATGACCGCGCGCTGGGCGCATCTGCCCTATGACTTCCTCGACCAGGTCTCGCGCCGCATCATCAACGAAGTCGACGGCATCTCGCGCGTCACCTACGACATCTCCGGCAAGCCACCAGCGACGATCGAGTGGGAATGATTCGGGGCCTTTCTGGGTCTATCGGCACCTATCGAAAGATCACAATAAGTGTCTATTTTATAAAGAAAATGCCTGTCTAGATCTATCGAGGTCTATCGGGGGGATGCCCTCCAGATTGACGGTCAATCTGGGTTCTGGTGCGCTGGCGTCCGAGCCCTAGAATCCGCGTATCAGTTGGAGGGCGGACCGGATGGCCAGACGTATCGCGCGCGACCCAATTTACAGCGGTTGTCGCTTTTCCGCAGAGACCATCGAGACCAGCGTTCGCTGGTACATCACCTACCGGCTGAGCTATCGCGATCTGGTTGCGATGCTGGCCGAGCGCGGGATCGTCGTGTCCCATACGACCATCATGCGCTGGGTGCTGCGGTACGTTCCGGAGTACGAGCGGCGATGGTCGAGATTCGCGCGGTCGCCGGGGTCTTCCTGGCGGATGGACGAGACGGCGGTGGCGGTTCGGGGTGGCCGGCACTATCTCTATCGTGCCGTCGATCGGCGCGGAAAGTCCGTGGCATCGCTGCTCTGCAATGATCGCAGTATGGAGGCGGCGCAGGCGTTTTTCCGTGCCGCCGTCAGCCAGGACGGCGTGCCGTGGCCGGAGAAGATCAACGTTGACGGGAACAGCGCCACGCATCGCGGCCTGAGATTGCTCGCCGACGAAGATCGCCGCTGGCGAGGCGTGGAAGTGCGGGCGCGTCGGTATTTGAACAACGTGGTCGAGCAGGACCATCGTGCCATCAAGCAGCGCTGCGCGCCGATGCTGGGCTTGAAGAGTTTCCGGTCGGCTGCGATCACGCTGGCGGGCATCGAGCTCGCGCATCGCATCCGCAAGCAGCAATACTCGGTGCCGATGGGTGAGGGTGGGCAGGTCAATTCGCTCAAGGACTCGTGGGCGGCAGCGCTCAGGGATTCCGATGTGTCCGTGCGCGGCGCCAGCGATCGAAGTTCGCCAATGCACCAGAACTCAAGAGCGCGCGCCGGAGGGCAACGAACGCACCCGCACGTCGAGGGGCAGGTCCGTTACACCCGCAAGATTTTCCTGGGGGGCGGTCTGTATCTGCTCCTTCACCCCCAGGGTGGGCGGTACTGGCACTACCAGTACCGGTACGGCGACAAGCGGAAGACGCTTTCGCTCGGGACCTATCCGGATGTTCCCAATGCTCTGGCGCAGGCACGCCATCGCGCGGCGCGGCAGATGCTCGCCGCAGGCGTAGATCCATCATTGCGGAGGGGCGAACTACGGCGGATGGACGGCGGCAGCCCTCTGGGGGCGGTGGAGGTTGTTGGGAAAAGGCTCCAAGCAGCCTGACTGGTTTACGGTTTGCCAGAAATGCTCACCGAAGGTGACTGAAATCCAGGTTTGGTAAACCCGCGCAGGGTGCGGTTGCGGTCACTGTTCCGGCCATATATGGCAATGGAAATCTACCAAAACACTGTTTCTAGTACTAATATTCCGGCCATGAAACCGGCCAATCCTAACCTCATTGGGAGCCTTGCGTGACGCCTGCTGCGGCCGAGCCCTATCTGCCGGCCGAGGGCGCCGCCGTGCTCGAGAATCTGGCCTTCGACCTCGCCCGGGAGGCCAGCGAGCTGTCGGCGCAGTTGCACCCGGTCGTGCGGCAGTCTGTCGCCGACCTTGTGCGTTCGATGAACTGCTACTACTCGAACCTGATCGAGGGTCACAACACTCACCCCCGCGACATCGACCGTGCCCTGGCGGCGGACTATTCCAGCGACCCACATCGCCGCGATCTGCAGCTCGAAGCCCGCGCGCACATTGAAGTGCAGCAGATGATCGATGAACGAGCCGACGACCTGCCGTGTCCGCCAGTCTCGCGTGCCTTCATCGAATGGACGCACCGGGAATTCTGCCAGCGGGTACCCGAAAGTCTTCTCGTCGTCGTGAATCCCGACTCCGGCGAGCGTGTCCCGGTGGTGCCCGGCCAGTTGCGCACCCGCACGGTTGCCGTGGGTCGGCATGTCGCGCCCGCACCCGAGGACCTGCCGGCGTTCATGAGCCGATTCGAGCACGCTTACGATGCAGCGCGCCTGACGAAACCACGGCAGGTGATCGCCGTCGCGGCGGCTCATCATCGATTCCTGTGGATTCACCCGTTCCTCGATGGCAACGGTCGTGTTGCGCGGCTGATGTCGCACGCGCTGCTGCTCGACATCGGTATCGGCTCTGCGCTCTGGTCCGTGTCGCGCGGACTGGCGCGCAACTCGGGCGAGTACAAACGCCTGCTGATGGCTGCCGACCAGCCGCGAAGGAACGATCTCGATGGGCGAGGGGCGCTGTCCCAGGACGCGCTGATCGACTTCTGCAAATTCTTTCTCGAAACCTGCCTCGACCAGATTCGCTACATGCGCGAGCTGCTCGATCCGGCCGAACTCCAGCGCCGCATGGAGTTGTACGTGCGCGACGAGGAAAGCGCGGAGCGGCTTCCGAGGCGCAGCTTCACCGTGTTGCGCGAGGTGTTGCTCGCTGGCGAATTGGAGCGAGGCCGAGTTCCTGCGCTCATCGACACGAGCGAACGCACGGCGCGTCGCGTGATCTCGGCGCTGATCGAAAAGCGCTTGCTCGTCTCGGGCTCGCACAAGGCGCCATTGCGACTGGGGTTCCCGATCGACGTCGTCGAGCGCTGGTTTCCGAAGCTCTATCCGGCGACATGATGGGCAAGGCCAGCGACTGGCAATTCACGAAGCGATTTCGCCGCGGCGGTTTCGGCTGGCGCGCCAGTCGGCTGGCCAGCGAGCGTATCGCCGAGGCGCTGGTAGAAATCCGTGCTGCCGCCCGCCGCGATCCATTGCATGCCGCGGATGGTGCGGTCCGGTTCCTGGTGAAACTGTCCCCAGCGTTGGAGCAAGTGGATAGCTCTTCGGGTGCGTTGGGCGGTGCGGCGCGTGCCGCTGTCGATGAGCTCGTGCCCGTCATTGCGCAGGCGCCGGCGGATGAGGCAACGCGTAAGGGCTGGCTCGAGCAGTTGTTCGAGGCGATCCAGAACGATGATCCGCCCTATCTGGAATCCCTGGATGATCGCTGGGGTGAGCTGTGCGCGACGCCGGACAACGCTTCGCAATGGGCCGAACGCCTGACCGATCTCGTCCAACACGTGAACGCCGAGCGGCGTCGCGGCCATCACGCATTTACCCGATCCGATTCGCTCTGCTACAGCGCCTTGTTCTCCGCCGGTCGACACGATGAGCTGATCAAGCTCATCGGCAGCGATCCGCGTCCCATGTGGCGCGACCTGCTGTGGGTCGGACGCGTCAAGGTCGCCCGCGGCGAGATCGACGAGGCCATCGAGTTCATGGCGAAGTCGGTGAACCCTTGGACGCCGATGGCGGGACTCGCGCGTTTCGCCGAAGGTATCCTGCTGCATGCTGGCCGGCGCATCGAGGCCTACGAGAAATACGCGCTCGAAGCGAACCGCGCCACGACCTACCTCGCCACGTTCCGGCTGATCGCCGGTAGGTATCCGGAGATCGACCCCGACCGGTTGCTGTCCGATCTCATCGCGACGACGCCGGGCGAGGAGGGCAAATGGTTCGCCACGGCGAAGACGCTCAAGCGATTCGAACTCGCGATGCAGCTCGCGTGGAAATCGCCCTGCGATCCGAAGACGCTGATCCGGGCCGCCAGAGACAACATCGCGAAGTCGCCATCGTTCGCCGGAGAGGTGGCGCTCGCCGCATTGCACTGGATCTGCCAGGGAAGGGGCTATGAGTTGACCTCGCTTGATGTGCAGATGGCCTACCGGCTCGCACAAGAGGCAGCTACGGCGCTCGGCCAGTCCGATTGCGTGGCGCTGCGGGTCCAGACGATGCTTCGTGCGCCGACCCGCGAGGTTCGATGGGTGAGAGAGATTTTGGGAGTGCCCGATGCGGTGAGTAACGGGCCCCCCTGATCAACAGCATTTCGCACCAATAGTGCACGATCGGTACCAAGCAGAGCGCGCTGACGTCCATGCTTCATCGCGGCGGCTTGTCCGGGTATTGCGGTTCAAGAACGAGGCGCCGCCGCGGATGCGGGAGCACGCAGTCGCCCCGCCAACCGCAAGCCGTCGCGCACATTGAGCGCAAGGAGTGTCACATTCGTCGCTCCCACGAGCAGTTCGAGTGCCTGGACGATATAGAAGCGCGCATCGAACGCCCCGACGGATGCCCAGCGACTGAGGAAGATGGCGCAGGGCACCAAGACAAGGAGTCCGTTGGCAGCGATGAACGGCATGCGCTTCCTTTTGTTCTCCACAAGGCGGCCCTTGCGGGATCTGCCGATGTACATGCCACTGCCGCCGGTCGCGACCAGACACGGGATCAGAATCCACAGCCCGGGCGTGACGATCAGGGACTTGAGGTGGGCGATGGCAGCGTGCGAGCCGAACAGCTCGACCAGCACCGTTGATGTGAAGAAGGTGGCGATGAGTAGCGGAGACAAGATCCCCGCAATGAGGTGGATGCGCTTAGGCATTAACGAACTCCCGGGCTGAGTCAGGCGGCGCAAAGGTTGGGTACCGCAACCCTGGCGAACAAATGCGGCTGCGCAACCGTGCTCGAGGGATACGTGCCCAGCGCACTGAGGAACTCCGGGTTCGTGAAGGCGGCCCTGAAATGCGCCACCGACTCCCAGACGGCATAGTTCATGAACATGCAGCTGCCGCCGATGGCGCGATGCAGCTGGGTCGAGATATAGCCGGGCTGGCGCTTCATCCAGTTGGCATCCGATTCCCAGGCTGCCAGCAGCGCCGGGATGTCGCTCTCGGCAATCGTGAACAGATTGACGAGGACGACCGGAGTGGCCGTGGCATGAAGCTGCGCTTCAATTGGAAATGCGGAGTCCAAGGGTCGCAGGGATAGCATGAATTGATTCCTTGTGATTGGGCTGCATGATGACAGTTTGGTATCATAAAGACTAATACTGACAAATTGACATTGTGATGTCAACAAGGCATCATACTAGCAATGAGAAAATCAAAGCAGACCCCTGGCGGCCGGGCCCTGACGGACGTCGTCCTTGAACTCTTCCGGCTCAGTAGCCGCATGCTCACCGCAGGGGATCGGCTGGTCGCAGGTCTCGGTCTGACCAGCGCGCGCTGGCAGGTGCTGGGCACCATCGTCGCCGCGGAGCGTGCTCAGCCCGTTGCCTGGTTGGCGCGCGACATGGGCGGAAATCGGCAGAATGTGCAACGGATCGTGAACGATCTGGCCACGGAGGGGCTCGTCGCGTTCCAGCCGAACCCGCATCATCGACGCGCCCAGTTGGTTGTCCTCACTGACAAGGGCAACGCAGCCTTCGGCGCTGCGATGAATGTGCAGACACCCTGGATCAATCAACTGGCGGGCGGCCTTCGGGTTGCGGACGTCAAGACGACTCACGAAGTCCTTTCGACGCTTCGTAGGCGACTGGAAGCCAATAGTGAAGCGGAAGACTAGTTACTGGGCGTCGACGATTCGCCATCTATCGCCGGCCGCCTTCTGTAAGCGGAATGTTTTGTCGGCGTTCCTGACGGTAAAGTCATATGAGGCTCTGTTAGAATCCGAGTCGGCACAACCACTTAGAAGGCTCGGAAATAATTGAGTGGGAGTAGGCCGACCGTAGGAGCGGCTGTAGGAGCGGCTTCAGCCGCGATCCCCGAGCCTTCGTGCTGGTTCACCAGTCATCACTATCGTCGTCTTGGTCGACGTCCTGGCCCTCGACAATCCTGAGGAGCTTGCACGCTTTCTGCCTCTCGAATCCTGCTAGACGCACCAGGCCTTTCTGCATCGCCAGCAGACGCTGCGCTTATTGAGCAGGTCGTCGTTGCGGGCTGAGGGATGGCCGAAATGTCCGAAGTGGCGCGCGCTATGTCGTCCAGCCGGGCCTGAAAGGGCCGTGTGGTTCGCGTGCGCGAATTGTATTCGCGAAATATCCAGGTACCCCACGAAATGCTGCTTGAGCGTGCTGATCAAGTTCCGGATTATCAATCTAGGAAAAAAACTAATGCCGGAAAACAATAGGCATTCGTTTTATTGATTTTAAATCATGCACTTGGGGTGAGGGGAACGTGATTAATCATTCATATCAGATAAAGGCGCAACTGTGCGCTATGGCAGTTGTTATAGCGGTTACTGGTCAACCATCAGTAGCGGTTGCCGCCATTGAAGAGATCGTGGTTACCACCCGCAAACGGGAAGAGAATCTTCAGGATGTGCCGATTTCTGTCACCGCGTTCACGACCGCGGACATGGAACGCAAAGGCATGAATAACCTTGAGGATATTACCCGCCAGACGGCCGGGGTGATTTTCGACAACGGCGGCATTTCCGCCCAGGACATGACGGTCATTATGCGTGGCCTGAATCCGACCCGCGGTCGCCAGAACGTTGCCATTCTTCAGGACGGTATCGACGTGTCGAGCGAGTCGCTGCTCACCTCAGGCGGGTCCCTGCTCATGAACACCCGTCTGTTTGATATCGAGCGGGTTGAGGTGGTGAAAGGTCCGCAAATGGCACTCTACGGGCGAAGTGCCTTTGCAGGCGCCATCAACTACATCAGCCAGCGCCCTGGCGATGAAGTTGAGGGTAAGGTCAACTTTGACATTGGTGATTACGGTCAGTTTGAAGCGGGTGCGGGCATCAGTGGGCCGGTTATAGAAAATCGTCTGTCCCTGGGCATCAACGCCTCATCCTGGCGGCACGATGGCTATTACAGCAACTCTGTAACAAACGGCGACCTGGGCGGCGAAGACGGATACGGGGTCTCGGGATCCGCCTTGTTCCATGCCACGGACGATCTGTCCTTCTGGTTGCGTGCCGAGTATTCGCATGACGATTTCGAGCCACGCGCGCGTGCAATCATCCCGGCCAATACGATGCTACCGGTTCCGCCATCGGCAATACCTGGTGTGACAACCACGACCGAGGTGCCCGCTCTCGTTGGGTCTTATGGGGATGCCTCCGGGCGGTTTCCGACAATCAGCCAGAACCCGCGAACGGGCTATGACTATACGGGTGGCAGGCGCAACATTTTTCGCTCGACGTTGACCACCGAATGGGAAAACGATGCCTATAAGGTGACGTCGCTGACCCATTACGCGGATGCTGACGTTTATCAATTTGAAGATGCCCAGATTGTAGGCAGCTCTGAAACAACGGAGACGACAGGCGGCCTGGGATTTGGCGGCGAATTCTACTTTGACACGACTACGAAGCTGTTCAGCCAGGAACTCAGGTTGGCGTCAAATGGTGATGGACCGGTCAACTGGATGGTTGGCGGTCTTTACTGGGATGAAAGAGCGACGCTATACGACGGTTCCGTGAACGTGTTGAGCAGCATTGGTTCCGGTGCTGCCGCCCTGGCGCCAATTGGCACGACATTGCCCCGCAATTTGCGCTTTAACGAGCGCCGTACCAAGCACTGGTCGGCGTTTGGACTTGTAGAGTGGGCGTTTGCTGACCAGCTTGCGCTGACTCTTGAAGGGCGCTACGTCAATGAATACCTCGAGGTAACCGGGTCATCGGGGAACGCACTTGCCATTATTCCCTCGCCGTTCTTCTCGATTAACTATCCGCCTTCCGCGGGTCTGCCGGTTACCGGAACTGACCGGGACAGCTTCTTTACACCGAAAGCGACGCTTGAATGGAGGCCGGCAGATGCAGTGATGATGTATGCGTCTATCGCAAAGAGCGAGAAGCCAAGCGGAATCAGCACACTTACCGGCGGCGCTGGTGGTTTTAACGTCGAGCAAAACCGTTTTGATTCCGAAAAAATGACCACCTATGAAATTGGTTCCAAAACCGCCTGGTTCAACGATACCTTTCAATTAAATGCGGCCCTCTTTTACGAGGATTTCAAGGACAAGCAAACTTCCTCTACCGTTATTCTCCCGGACACCGGTATACCGGGTGTCAAGCCAGAGAATGCATCATCAGCAGAGGTCTGGGGGCTTGAGCTGAGCGCCTCCTGGCAGGCAACGGACCACCTGTCCTTTGCGGCATCGTATGCATGGCTGGATACAGAATATAAGGACTTCCAGATCAACACTTCGAGCCCGGACGGCATTGCCTCAGCCGGAAACTGTACGGTGGTGACGGTAGGAACGAGTACGCTCTGTGAGGTTGACTTGTCAGGCAACACGCTTGAAGGCGTTCCGCGTAATGCCCTGAATGCGTCGGTGCAATACAAGGCACCCCTCAACAATGATCTGGACTGGTTTGTTCAAACAGAAGTTCTGTATCAGGATGAGCGTTACGACTCAAGTTCCAATCGCAGGTGGTTTGATTCCTACACGCTCACCGATCTGCGGTTTGGCGTTCAGGCTGCTGATGGCTGGGACGTAATGCTCTATGTCGACAACGTTTTCGACGATGACACCATCAGGTCGGGCGCCAATCTGCCTGATCTGCGAACTTATGTGCCGCCTGCAACCATCTACAACGTTGGCAAGGGCATGTTGCCCGATCCGCGTACGTTTGGACTCAGGGGTTCATACAAGTTCTGATTTGAGGTAGATCTCCAGAGCAATGCCGGGCCGGCGTCCAGTTCCCCCGTGGACAAAGGCCCGGCATTGTGATTTCGCAGTGGAGCTCAATTGCCGTACACCTCAACGGCATTGCCGACAAGCGTTTCTTACTGGAGCGTTTGTTGTGAAACGTCCGGATTGCCAGTCTGTCCTGTCTGGTCTGGCAGGCGTTTCAGGTGATCGAGTGAGCGCTTCACGCTATTCAGATAACTGCGACTGACCGGGACTTCCAGGCCGCTGGAAAGTATGAGGTGGATGCGGTGGCCCTGCGTCTTCAGCTTCACAATTTCCGATTCACGAACCCACCAGGACCGGTGCGTTTGCAGGCCGCTATGCCCGGAAACATCAGTGATTGCATCGTTAAAGCGATAGTGAACGAGTGAATTGCCATTGTCGGTAAACACCCGAACGTAGTGGTCTTCCGCCTTCATGGCAATGAGCTTGCCGTATGCGGCGACCGGAAGCCGGGACATAAAGGCGGGATTCGAATCCGCGGTTCGACTGGAACCCGGATCTGTTTCAGGCTCAACATCAGGCTGATAGCTGTAGCGCCGGATACCTAGGGCCTTGTCATAGAAAAGGTTCAGGCCAAACCACAGAAAGGCCCCCGGTAAAACACCGTTGATCAGCCTGAACGCATAATCGAAAGACAGGGTGAAGGGTGCGTACAGGATCGGAGCAAGGGCATCGCTGCCCATGTTGCGGCCCCAAAGACTGTAGGCACGCATCGGCCATGCCAGGACCAGGGTCGAAATAGCCAGCCCCGCCAAAAGCACAATGATCATGCGCGGCTCCCACTTTTTCAGGAGGTGATACGCGAGGTGGCAAGCGACAATCGAAGTGAGCCAGATGATCATGACCAGACCGGCCCAGAAAAGCAGCGACAGGGCCAGTGGCGTGCTCCTGTCGACGATTACGTGATTCCATCCAAATATGAATGCAACGAATAAGGGTACGCCGAGGAAAAAGGTGAGCCCCGAGACGAGCGACATTCCTCGTGTTTCAAACTGGATGATTCGTTGAATGGCTTTCACGAACAAATGCACCTGTTGGTTCTACTGGATATGGCGCCTGACGTTCGCTCACGCGGATGTCAGGCGCGAAATATGCCGGCATTTCACGAAAATCCGGTCGGCTGCGAATAATACCCGCTTACATGGTCCCTATACTTGGCGAGCACGGCTCATTTCGGCGCCAAGCGCCCAGAGAGTCGCATTGTCGTAAGTTCTCTCCGCGCGGCTTGCCTCGTTAGAGAGATCGGGGATGGATTTTGAGGGACGCCATGAACTATCGCTATCCAGGGCTTTGCGCCGCCATTCTTGCTTGCTGGTTTCTTATGCTGCCTGGCAACTCCAGTGCCCGGGAGCCCGCGATTGTTCAGACCTCCGCTGGCGCAGTCCATGGTACCCAGCACGATGGCGTGGAGGTACATTGGGGCATTCCGTACGCAGCCCCGCCGGTGGGCGAGCTTCGATGGATGCCGCCTCGACCAGCTGCAAGCTGGCAAGGCGTTCGTTCCACTGCGGCTCCCGGACCGATCTGTCCGCAAACCGGATCGCGCGAACGCAGCTTTGAAGCCGGTCCGATGAGCGAGGACTGCCTCACGCTCAATATATGGATCCCGCGCATCGGGGACATCAGCCAGAAACTGCCAGTCATGTTCTGGATTCACGGTGGTGGATTCCGGACAGGGGCCGGTTCCTGGCCAATCTACGACGGTACGCGGCTCGCTCAAAAGGCTGTGATCGTTGTAACCATCAACTATCGGCTCGGCTATCTGGGGCAATTTGCACATCCACTTCTCAGCCGGTCGCAATCGGGCCAGCCCCTGGCCAACTACGGTTTGATGGATCAAGTGGCTGCCCTGAAGTGGATTCAGCAGAATATCGGCGCGTTCGGTGGCGATCCGGATCAGGTTACGATTTTCGGGAATTCCTCCGGCGGGGTATCCGTGAACTACCTTATGGGCACACCAGCTGCCAAGGGCTTGTTCCGCAGGGCCATATCTCAAAGCGGTGCCGTCAATATTGCAGGCTCAAGGGATATTTCGAAGCAAGTTGGATTTTTTCCGTCACTCGAAGCCAGTGGCGAGAAATTGGCGAAATCTCTGGTGTCTGTTGAGGGTGCCGGGCTACTGGCTGCACTCCGTGCTGTTCCTTATCAAAAGATACTGGAGGTGCAGGAAAAAGATGGTGGTAACTCGCTCAACCCGGTCGTGGATGGTGTGTTCATCCCCAAAAGCCTGGGGCAGGTATTTTTCGACGGCGAGCAGCACGCCGTACCCCTGATGACAGGCAGCAATACCTGGGAGCAAAGCCTGTTGGTCAATACAGCGCCGCCCATTCCACCGCGCTTTATCCTCGCGGGGGTTAAAGACCTGGACAAACTTCGTTCGATCTACAACAACCCTGATGAAGCACTACTTGCGAATGAGTACTTTCGAGACGGGCGGTTTGCATTTACCTCATACTTTTTAGCCACGCAGATGCAGCGCGTGTCGAAACCGGCATACCTGTATTCATATAGCTATGTTCCGCGGGCTCTGTCGAGCGTTCGCGAAGGTGCTGCACATGGTGATGAGGTTCCGTTCATCTTTGGCAACCTGCCGGGTGGCCTGCACGACTATGCAGAGGAGCAGATCACGGCCGAAGACCGTAACTTCTCCAATAGCATTGCAAATTACTGGATCCAGTTCGCAAAGACCGGTAAGCCTGATTACCAGGGTCAGCCGCATTGGCCGCCGGCCAACGGCGAAAGCGCAAGCTGGATGGAACTTGGGGCAACCATCAAGGCCCTTGAAGACTTCAAGACCATTCCGATGCAGTTCTACATGCATGAAGCGCGACTGAGCCTCGAATAGCAGAGTTCCTGCAGCCGGTCGCCGCACAGTATCAATGCCGCCACGTTCAACCTCCTGGAGTACCCAGCTCATGTCATCGTCAAAGAAACCGAATGCCAACTTTGCAACTATCGATCGTAGACGTGTGATCAAGTTGGGTGGATCTGCGCTGCTTGGCCTCGCCGGCGGTGCACTGCTGTCCAGCGGTGCAGTGAATGCGACTGAGAAGAAGCGCGGCGTCGCAGGCACGCCTCAAACCGACGTGCTCATTATTGGCGCAGGTTTATCCGGTCTTTATGCAGCACAGCTGCTGCAGGAGCAGGGTGCTCGTGTTGTCGTTCTTGAAGCCGATACTCGTGTCGGCGGGCGCGTCAAGACCATGGACATGCTGGCAGGAAGGCCGGAAGCGGGTGGTATGCAGATCGGACGGATGTATGCCCGCATACGCAGCATGATCAATACCGTCGGTTTATCGGTGTATGAGCCGAAACAGGGTTTCCCGCCCATGGGCATGTATATCGGCGGGCAGCCGGTCAAACTTTCTGATTGGCCGACCTCGCCATTGAACAAGACAGAAGGAGCCGAGCGCGGCCTGCCCCCGTTTGCCCTGAAGAGCCTGTATCTCCGGAAAGCACCGCAATTAGAGCAACTGGATTCATGGTTGAGCAAAGACCTGGAAGCCTATGACTATTCCTTTGAGCGGTTTTTACGCTCTAACGGTGCGTCTGACGAAGCCATTCGATTGCTTGAAGTAACCGGCGAACGTACAAGTTCTGTTTCTACGCTTGACCAGATGCGCAACGAAAAAGTGCTGAAAAATGAAATCGCGAGTGGCCCTTACAGTTTGCTTGAGGGCGGTATGAGTCGGTTGCCAGAGGCAATGGCGAGCCGAATTCAGGGCGGGGTTTTCAAGAACAAGAAGGTTGTGGCCATCAACCAGCAGGATGGTGCGGTTGAGGCGGTGTGTGCGGATGGTTCAAGGTACAGGGCTGCTTCTGCCATCGTGACATTGCCATTTTCGGTGTTGCGCGAGGTTGCATTTAATCCACCCTTGCAGGGTGCGCAAGCAGATGCCGTGCAGAACCTTGGCTACAGTCAGGTGACGCAGATCTTTTTCGATGTAAAGAAGCCCTACTGGGAGGAAGATGGGATGCCCGCTTCCATGTTTAGCGATGGTCCCCTGGAACGCATGATGTTTCTGGCGGGCCCGCCGTCGGGCGACGATCAGTATTTGTGGACGTTCATTAGTGGCGCCCGTGAAAAGCATCTGCAGGCAATGAGCGATCAGGAAATCCTGGACTGGTCATGGACAGAGCTTAAACGCCTGCGACCGTCGGTCGAGGGGCGCGTTGAGCCGCGCATGGTGTGGTCGTGGAGCAAGTATCCATACGCTCGGGGCGCCTTTTCTTACTTTGGCCCAGGCCAGGTTACGCGCTTCAAGAATCACCTGGCCGCACCCGCCGGGCGCATTCATTTCGCCGGCGAGCACACTGCCGTGATGCAAACCGGTATGGAAGGGGCGATGGAGTCGGCAGAACGCGTCGCCGTTGAAGTGCTGGAACGTTTATCCAGGAAATCCTGATAGTGGGTAGTTGGATTGAGCTGCCAGGTGATTTGCGTTTCACCATGAATACATGGACCGAAGATTGTGTGAGACGGCGGAGTTTTCGTGTCGTTTCGGCATTGGGATTTGACCGGTAGCCCGGAGATGTCCTACGTACCGTGGGAAGTCCACGGCGTTGAGCGTTTTGTCCCCACAAGCGGCGAGGGCGGCTCGCTTTATCGTATCGATGCCGCAACGATCACCGCCGGGCAATGGCCGGCCGCAGCGCAAAACGTGCTGGCACGAGCTGAAAAAGCGCTGTTGCCAGACCTGCTACTTTTCTCTTTCATGGAGGGTTTGCCCAAGCTTGACCTGCCTACCCAATGGATGGATCCGCAGTTCAGCGCCCTTGATGTTCCATTGCTGGGCACCTTGAAGGCCTGCGGTGCAAGCCACCAGGCAATTACCTTGATCGACGCGAACATGAACGGTTACTCAGTCGAGACGCTCTCCCCATTCACGTCCTTCGCACGCTTGCCATATTTCGCGGTGCACGCGGGCCTGTGCAGTTTGTGCGCGGCGGGTCGCAACGCATGACAGATGCAATGGCGAGAGCACTGAAGACCGACGTCCAGCTCGACAGTCCCGTCGCAGGCATATCGGCACAGAAAGACAGCACCTGCATCACCCTGGGTCAACGGCCGGCAGATTTTGGCAGCGCATTGTATTTGCACGGTGCCTTTTGCTGCCTTGCGCGAAATAAAAATAAGCGCGCGACTGCCGTCGCCGGTCAAGCGCATGATTGCAAGCCTGCCTTACACGCACGCGACCTTCGCCTATATCGCCGCGTCAGAGCCCTTCCGGCACAGCGATGGCTTTGCCGAAACGCTGTGGAGCGATGACCCGATGATCGGGCGCGTCTTTGTGCTGGGCGATGAACCGGCGATGCTCAAAGCCTGGATCAATGGCCCTGCCGCAGACCGGATCGATGCAATGGATCCGGCCACCGCGGGTGCCGAAATCATCCGGCAGATTGAAAATGCCAGACCATCGGCAAAAGGAAAACTGCAGTTGCTGCGTCTGTACAGCTGGCAGAAAGATCGGTATGCCCGCGGGATCTACCATCACATGGGGGCGGGGCAAGCTGCTGATCTGGCCGCGGCGGCCCAATATACCGGCCAACGCCTCTATTTCGCCGGTGAGCATCTCGCGCAGACCTCATCCGGGATCGAGGGTGCGCTGGAAAGCGGCGAGCGGGCGGCGAGGGCCATTTTGGCGAGATGATGTTGCGGCTTCAGCCGTTGAACGTAGCGCGACAGCCGACCGCGCATTGCTGACTTTTTTTGCCGACAGCCCGGATGAATACCGTTCGGATCTCTCGAGCGTGCGCTCAAGGACCTCCATTACCACCAAGTCTGCAGATTCCATCGCGCCTTCCATGCCACGCTCCAGGCGTGCAGTATGTTCACCGGCAAAATGAATACGCCCGTGGCGCTGGCCGATTTCGTTGGCGAAAGCACTGATCTGGCCAGGTGCCCAAGAGGCCCAGGTGCCACCCGTGTAGCGTTCCTTCTGCCGGGAGAAAACCTTCAGAGGCGTAAGCGCTTTGGCGGCTTTGGGACGGATGCGTTTTACCACTGCCATGCTGCGTTTCACCAGTGCTTCGGATGAGAGCTTGTCGGCTTCGAGGGCATCGGTGCCTGATAACCAGACGGCGGCAGATTTTGTCGCGCCGCCTAGACTGTAGGGGTAGGCCAGTAGCTGCCCGATGTCGGTATCGGTTCACAGCGTCGGCGGCAGGCCATCCTGCTCCCAATAAGCGTCATCAACGCGAAACTGCACTTGTGTGACCGTGCTGTAGGCTAGGGTGTCTATGCCCCGCCGCTGCACTGCGGGCAGTTCAGGGGTCATCCGGATCCGTCGCAATGCCGGTGCCGGCAGCGTTACGACGACCCGCCCGGCCTCGAAGATACCGTCCGCGGTTTCCACGGCCACAGATTCGCCGCGGTCGTGGATGGCATTCACCGCGCAGTCCAACTTAACGGGTTCCTTCAGCGCAGTGGCCCTGGCTTCTGGCATCCGCTGATTGCCGCCGACGGTATGCCACAGCTGCTTGCCAAGATTCTGGTGAGTTGCTTAGGTCAGTAACTGGTAAAGATGCAGCGTGGAAACCCCGGTCGGCGATCGGCCATAGACTTGGTTCTCGCCGACACCCAGCTTGATGGCCGCATCGGAAATGCCTGCGCGTTTCAGCGTGTCGGCCAGCGGTTCATCGTAGCGGTGCGCTGCAGGCAGCAGCCGGTCATCCAGGTCCTTGAGCGGATTGTCCGGCGCTAGTGCCGCAAGCGTGAAGTTCCAGGGCATTTTCGCCCGCAGGCTGGTCGGGAAGGGATTGTTCCGGTAATCGGGCCATTCATCGGCCGTCACGTATTTGCCATTCAGGTGAAACGCGACCCGTTCGCCGAGGCGCGTGACGGTGTCCTGCACCCGTGCGTAAAAGCCGCCGATGACGTTGCCGCCGGCCTCCGGTGCGCCCGGCACATCATCGAGCGTATACAGTCGACCACCGACGTGGTTCCTTGCCTCCAGTACCTTGACGGACAGCCCCTGTGACTCCAGATCCAGAGCAGTTCTCAAACCAGATAGTCCGGCGCCGATAATCACCACGTCCCACTGTCGTGCGGCAGCTCGCAGCCGGGGAGATGTCAGGGACACAGCGCCCAGTCCCATCAGCACTTGGCGTCGACTGAGTGGATTCCTGCTTTTTTCTCCATTGCACCTGGCCGTGTACCACGGCGTTGACCGACATGGCGACTACTGCATGTCGGATCCAGATCCTGACATAGCGAACCAGTTCAAGGCGAATGTCCAGACTGTACTCACGAACGCGGCCAAACACTCGCCAGCCTGTGTCACGCTGCTGCCGGTGCAGAGTCGTTCCAGCCACAACAAGGCCACCCGTGCGCAGGAAAACAAATTTGCCTGCATCTACTACGCTACGCCGCGCGACCATGGGCCTTACGGTGCGGCGCGACTGCCGGCGAAATCCCCACAGAATTACCATCGATCACTGTGCCCGCTTGCAGAGGGAATCCATATACGATTTGGTTAGGGCCATTCGCGCCTGAAGACGCTCCTGCACAATACGGATCAGGCCGCCGGTGCAGACCGTGTCAACCGGAACTGAGTCGCCAACAGCAACGCGGCCACAACGAGTCCGGTAACCAGAATGAAGGCCTGATTGTAGGATCCCGTACGGTCAAAGATGGCGCCGATCATCGCCGGCCCCATGCCGCCGCCGAATGTATCGAGTACGGTGATAGCGCCCAGGATCTTGCCCAGATGCCGCGGGCCAAAGTAGTCGGCCGCGAGGAGTTGCAGCAATGTATACAATCCGCCCCAGCCGAGGCCGAAGCAGACCAGGCCAGCCCATATCGCATTGTTCCCCGACAGCGTAAGGATGCCGGCACCGATGGCCATGGTCGTCAGCGTGCCGATAAAAATGCGTTGACAGCCGACTCTGTCTGCCAGAAAACCGCTGGCGATCTTGCCAATCAATCCCAGGTAGAACAGTACCGTGTAGCTCAAACTCGCCCCGGTCTGATCGAAACCCTGGCCGAGCATGTAGAGATTCAGGTGGGCTTGCGTACCAATGATCGCAAAGAAGGTAAACATCGCAATCAAGGCCAGGATCCAGAAATTCGGTGTGCGAATTGCTGTGCCCAGTGTCAGGCTGGTGATGCTTGCCGGTGCAGCGCCATTCGCCTTCGCAACCGGCATCTGCCGATCCAGATTGGCCGGATGCTCCCGGACGACAAACAAAATCACCGGAATCAGAAACAGCGGCAACAGGCTGATCCATCGGAAGGCAGACTGCCAGCCAACGGCTTCCATCAAGATGGCATTGAGGGGTGGCAGCGTGCCGTTGCCGAGACTGGTGCCTGCCAGCGCGATTCCGAGGGCCAGGCCCCGGTCCTTGACGAACCATCGCGATACCAGGATCACGTTGACTATCAGGCCGCAGGAGGCGAGCGCCGAGGCAAACAGAATGTGAATGGCGTAAATGTCGCTGAGGCTGTCGACGGTTGAGTAAAGGTAGTATCCGGCCGACAACAACAGCGCACCGATTATCATCAAGGGGCGGACGCCGAAGCGGTCGGCAGCAGCACCCGCCAGGGGCGCCATGAGCCCGCTGACCGCAAGCGTGATCGCGTCCCGCAACTTGAAATCGCTAAGACTGACAGGGCCGCCCGTGGCCTCCTTCAGTGCGTCGAGCAGTGGCCGGTCGAAGACGTTCAAGCCTCCCAGCGTCATGCCATTTGTAACCACCAGGATGACGGCCGCCGATACGGCAATGACCCACCCGTAGTACATGCCGCTACCGTCTTTGACCGTCATGGAATGTTTCCCTGTTTGATGTGGCGCTCACAATTCCGGAATCAGCACGCTTTCCCAAGGAAAGCGGCCGGTTGGTAGGGGCTGGTGGTCTGCGCAGGCAGACTCAGCCGCTTCCGGTTTGCCGGTGGCTCCTGCACGAGGCAGCAACATGTTGAATCCATACTGGTCGCTAGCTTGATCGTCAATTGCCTGGCTGCGATCGACAAGCCCTGTACCCAGGATCTCCTCGACGGGCTTACCGGTACGCTGACTGCCCTCGCCATGCATCGGCACAACTAAGTCGACTCGGTGTCCTGCGTATCTCGCAGATACCGAGCTGCCTCAGTCGTTTTGCATCACCCTGTTAGACGCCAGGCCTTGATCTCCATGATGCTGTTGCCTCAGCAGGGCGGAACTGGCAAGGCTCAAGCAGCTCTGTATCAGGGGTTGGCCCATGGCGCCGGGCCAGATCGCATCAGCTGCCGTTACCAGCTGATTGGGGAGATCGTCGATTTCGTGGTACTTCCGCCCCATCCCGCCCCAGAAGATGTGACCTGGATAGTCGTCCATGCCCATCCAGGGAAACCAGGTCAACTCGGCCCGCCAGCTCAAGTCGCATCCAACCGATGACAGTTCCGTATCGTCCAGTTCGCCCAGCCGGCAATGATACTGGTTGAGCAGATTGTCGATGCGAACATTCCCCCCGTCGGGGCGAGTGTACTTCAGGCGCTCGTCATGAATTACCCACACGTCATCGCCAGCCACCGTCCAGTCCAACAGGAACGGCGCTTTCCGGGGTACTCCGGATTCGCCAATTTCCGTAATGCCGCCGCGGTAGCCCTGCGGTGTGATTGTGTACTCGCTAAGCTGCGTCCGATAGTGGGTGACATCGTTTCGCTTACCCGTATACGGATTGTCGAAGATTCCAAGAACGTTATCGCTTCGCGGTTCGAAGAAGATGATCATTCCCCGGTAAAGGCAGCGGTAGCCGTCCGCAATCTTTAGATACTGCTGTTTACGGCATGCCTGGACGTCAGCCAGCGGTTCCGCCAGTTTTCCAGGTGTTGAACCAAAGAGACGTCCGCTTGACCATTGGTAAGTCTCCCGGCCTGTCAGATCGCCTGTGATCTTGACGAAAGCCCGCAGATTATCCACAGGATCGGAAAAGTCGTATCGGGGCTGTGCAGCGCTCAAAGTTGGGGCCGATAATAATCCGCCTGCTCCGGCGGTTGCCATTGTGAGCAGCATCCGCCGCGGAAACTGGACGGATCTGTCATGGCGTGAGGTAGCTCCGGGTGGGAACTTCCTCCGGAATAGCCGCATATGAGCCAGTCACTGTGCTGGCAGGGACGGACTTGTCCCAAATTACCGCAACCGCCTTGTTTCGAGCGCTTGGGTCCTTTAGTGCCTTGTCTATTACGTAGGCTACACCGCTCCTGGAAACGAAAGCCTGCTTGTATTCGGGGCGTGGAAGAAGTTTGACACCCCAAGTTTTGGACGCTTCGAGATCAAACCCGATGAGGTTTGCCATGAAATCGTTGGCCAGTCCACCCGGACCGATGATTGTATAAGGCAGGCCACTCGCCCTAAGGTAGTCTTCGCCCTTTGTCATCCAATACAGGACAAAGCCGAAGCGAGCTTCGTTTCGGTGATCGACACCGCGAACATGTCCGGCTGTCGCTGATGAGATCAGGACAACCTGTTTGACCTGAGCGGCCTTGGCTGCATCAACAAGATTGCGTATCGCCAGGTATGCAACGAACTGTGGGGCCTCCACACCAACGAAGTCGCCATGGCCAACGGCACTGACCACGAAGTCGGCTCCCTTGACTGCGTCCACAAGTCGTGTGGTATCAAGCAGATCTACCTCCACCCAATCGATTGCATCGCCGTATTTCTGTCTGGCACGTTCGGCGTTGCGGGTGGAAGCGAGTACGTGATAGCCGGCGTTACTCAAAACCTCAACGATGGCGAGCCCTGTCCGGCCAGACCCGCCAGCAACGAATACTGTTTGCTCCGCTACGGCATCGCCCAGAACGCAAATACCGAAAAGGCAAAAGGCCATGATCTTTAAAATGTTCATTGGCGGCTCCCTGGGGCGTCAGGAAGCACTGATAGATCAAGGCAGGTCGCCAGCCCCCCAGCTGCAAACTGCGCACTCGGGTTGGATTGCACTCCGAATAGCCACTCGTCGTTTTCGGGATAGTAATTCAGCACCACATTGTAGGCATGGCTCAAGGTGCAGAAGAACTTTTGTGAGTTTGGAATCTTGACTTCCTGCCCGATCATGCCCCGTGCTGTGATCGCAAACCGCTTAATACGGGATTGTTGCCCGTCCATCGCGTCTATTTCCACCAGCTTGGGCAAGTCCAACCGAAGCGCCTCCTGGGCCCCTGCGGGGAGCGTAAGAAACATTAAAAGGCTGACCGCCAACGAGCGTGTGGTGATCCGCGGCCGAGCGTGTCTGACTATTTCTAGCGCATGCCGCCCAAGTTGGGATCCGCAAGTATTGTCACGCTGCAATGCCCGTTCTGGCTCAATCACGCTGCTGCCCCTACTGACTTACCAGTGCCCACCCGATCATGTGATGAATATATATCTCATCGATGGGAGCGGGTGCCAACAACTTGACGTTGGTTGGTACGTCTGCCCGTTGTCACCCTAAATCAATTCAGCTGAGGCACTACGTACAACTGACCTGCTGGCTTCCTTTCGGCCAACGCAGACTGGGGGATGGCTTTGTTGAACCACCCCAGGTTTGTCGGAAAGCCAACTCTCAACCAGGTCCGATCTGGCAATGGCTGGTCACAAGTTTCGGTTGTGAAGCGATACGCAACAGCTGTTAGCAGTTGGGCAATTGCGTAGGTAATACTGCGGCTCGCACGCCTGACACTGCTTTTGGGGGTATAACAGTTATGAGCGCACGCACAACAACTACTTACATTGCCTTGGCAGCCATAGTTGCCGGGAGCTTGCTGAGTTCAGGCAGCGTTTTCGCCGAGGAAGCTATAGAAACGATCGTCGTCACGGCGCGGAAGAGGGCTGAGAGCCTCCAGGAAGTCCCGTTGTCAATCTCGGCCTTCACTGCCGCTCAAATCGAAAGCGAGGGCACGACGAGCATCGACGATATCGCGATGCGTACTCCTGGATTCTCCATGCATACGACGTTTGGCCGGCAGGATTTCGATCGTCCCGTGATACGCGGACAGTCAAACATCCTGGGAGATCCCAACGTGTCGTTTTTTATCGATGGGGTGTTCGTTAACGGTTCTATTACTACCACTACAATGAACAATCTTGAGCGTGTGGAAGTCATTAAAGGGCCGCAGGCTGCGCTATTCGGCCGCGCAACGTTCGCCGGCGCCGTTAATTACGTTACAAAAATTCCGGGCAATGATTTCGAGACCAAAGCTTCGGTGACGGCTGCCCAAGACAGTGATTACCGCGGATCTGTATCAGTGTCTGGGCCAATCATCGAGGATAAACTGTCTTTCTATCTTGGCGCGAGCAGCGATACATTCGACGGGCAATTCAAGTCCCCTCAGTCGGACGGTACGACGCGGGATGTCGGTGGCGAGAAAACCACTTCCTTCGACGGGGTGCTCTATGCAACGCCGATGGATAATCTGACTGTCAAGCTTCGATTGTCACGCTCCAGGTCGAATGACGATATGTACGTTCAGGCGTTGCAAGATTCCAGCAAGAACAATTTCTCGCTTTTTGACCCTGTCACCAACCCATACTCCCCTGAGTACTACAAGGGTGTGATAGATACGGGCCCGACAACGTTCCCGAGCAGTTGCCTGGAAATCGAGCAAAGGTCGGCGGCCGATGGCGACCCTGTCAGTTGCGGCGTAACTACGCAAGTCAGGCGGGCCCATCTAACGACTGAATACAATCTTCGCGACTGGACGTTAATGGCATCCGCAGCCTACAACCACTACGACAACACCGTAGTTATCGATGGAGACTATCGTCAGGGCTTTGGGTTGAGTGGTCTTCTGCAGCTTGATTTTGGATCGAGGGTCGACGATAGCGCATACGAATTCAGGGTTTCCAGTCCCACGGACCGCAAAATTCGGGTGGAGGCGGGATACTACAACTACGACGAGGATGAAGACGATCTGCAGCAGCGTGCCTTCAGCTCGTTCGGCGTAATCAAGGTTCCGTCGTCCGATGTTGAGGATGTAAAAAACAGCTCCTATTTTGGCTCTATTGAGGTCGATATCACCGACCAGGTCACGGCCAGCCTGGAAGGGCGATACGGAAAGGATGAACGTATCCTCAACGAGGGTCGGCCGATAAACATCGGTGCGGGAACGCCGGAGGCTTTCGAGGTAAGCCCTTCGGCCACGTTCTACAGCTTTACCCCTCGCGCGACGCTTGATTGGCACGTGACAGATAATGCGAATACCTATGTCTATGTGGCCAAGGGAAACAAGCCGGGTAGTTTCAATAAAGAGATTTACAGGCCGCTGGTAACGGCTGCGGAATTTCTCAGGTGGCAGGCGGCCGGCGAGCTGGCGATCGAAGAAGAAGAGGCATGGACCTACGAGATAGGTGCTAAAACAAATTGGCTGGACAACCGGCTCATCCTGAACGTGGCGGCATACTATATCGATTGGTCCAACCAGGGGTTGACCTCGAGTCGCCTGATAGAAGAGACCGACGGAACCCCCTATCCCGGATCCGCCATCTTGAATATCGGCAAGTCCGAGGTTAAGGGCGTAGAGGTCGAGGCTGTCTGGCGCGCAACCGACAGGCTTACTGTATCCGGCACAACGGCTTACGCCGACGCAACGATCACCTCGTATACGGACTTTCAGCAGGCCATATTGTTTGATTTTCAGGACGGAACAATCGATTACAGTCCGAGTCTCACCCCGTCGCAGAAGCAGGCTTTCACTGATCGAGAGGGTAACGTAGCCGGTAACAAACTCCCTAATACTTCTGAGTGGCAGTTCACCCTTTCTACCGCGTGGGATGATCAGCTCGGGAGCACTGGCTGGGACTGGTTCGCTCGTGCCGATTACCAAACCGAATCGTCTCGGTACGCGCAAATCCATAATCTCGCTGAAACCGGCTGGAGTCGCAATCTCAACCTTCGGGCGGGCGTTAAAAACGAGAGATACACGCTTACCGCGTGGGTTAACAATGCGACCGATGACGACACGGCCAATGCGGTCACGCGGGGAAGAGACTTCCTGGCGACGGAAAGAACTCTTAGCGGGGACAGATTGCGCGGCTTTACCTATGGTGTGCCGCGACAGCGCCAACTTGGTATCACGGCTGCGATTACGTTTTGACCCTACGGGATTGGCCCCTTCGTTTCTCCTTGTTGCGCTCTTTGCGGTATTGAGCATGGCAGCGGGTGAAACGAAGGGTGCGGATGGAAACGCTAACATCATCCGATGGGCCAAAGGCAAAATCGAGTACCGGGTGCTATCGACCGGCGAGCGAAACGGAGAGGAGGACTGGTATCTGACCGTTCATCCAGACGGCTCGCGCACGATGCGGGCAGTGAACCGGTTGGACAACGTAGACTTTCATCGTAGCGTGATCTTGCGCGTCGAGGAGAACTTCCGTCCCCTGGAAGTAATGGCCACATACTGGATCCGGGGTGCCTGGGCCGGCTCCGGACTGTTTACCATTGACGGCAATACACTCGATGCTGTCGTGAACACCCCGAACGGGCGGCTGACACAGACGCTGAGGGTACCCGAAGATCTATCCGTGATACCGCATCCACTGTCCACGAACAGCTGGCAGACTTGGCACTACGACAAAGCCAAGGGCGGTGACCAGCCTGGCACCGTGTACGATATGGATGCTCTGGCTGATCGTTCCGGCGCGCTGCTGGGCCGCCTGTCAGCGCAAAATCTCCGATTCATTGGATCCGAAACACTCACGACTCCAGCGGGGACTTTCCTTACGGATCATTTTCGTATCGGCGATGGTGTTGATCTCTTTGTAACCGGCCCCGACGCCCTCATGGTGAAGTTTGTCTGGACCGCGGCAGACCGTGAGTACGTTCTGATCGCGCTCGAATCAAGCCGTTGAGCGGCGACGGAAGCCCTTGTATTGGTTGAGGTGGAGACAACTGTATCCGCCGAATCGTTGAAAGTAAGTCCACGGGAGTCAAGCCATGAGCTCATCAAGAATTACGCGGCGTACCTTTGCCGCCAGCATAGCGGCCGCATCTGTCGTTACGAGCCTTGCCAAGGCAGCCCCCGTCCGTAGCACGCGCGGCTCAATCAACCCAATTGCAGATCTGCCGATGATCTATCGGAAACTGCGTTATACAACGGTTGACGGCGTCGTATTGTGGTGGTTCACAGGTGCGAAGTATGGGCAGCGTGACGCAAAATTTCAGCCGATGTACGGTGTCGAGACATGCAACTGGAACCGCGTCAAGCAGCTGCCAGGCGGCGGATTCTCCGTTACTGTACTGGAGTGCGCGTTCTACACCGACCTCTCTACCGGGAAGGTCCTGCGGCGACTTGACAATCCCTATACAGGCCGTACCGTCGAGATTCCTTACGCGGTCGTGGGCCCGGTCACGGCTCAGTATGATGCGAAGTCGAATCTGATACCGCTGAGTGAGATTGGTGGTTCGCGCATCCGGATGAAGACAGCTAACGGCCCGGTGACCCTGCTCGGCGACACAGTGTGGATGAAGACGCGGAATGACTTCCAGCTTGTTCCGAAATCTGGGGGTGCGGAACGACAGGTCAATGAGTGGGCCACTTACGTCTCGAATGTTGGCGAGATCACCGATCCGGCGGTCACGAGCATCCTTGCCACGGTAGACCTGGTGGAAGTGACGACCTGGCCCAAGTGGCTCGATATGGCGGGTCAACCCGGGTCAATGATGGGGCAGATCTCCGGGCAGAAAGTGAGCGCCTTCGAAGACATGCCGCAGGACTTCCGGCGTCGACTGATCGAAGTGTTCCCCTCGGTTGCGAAGGATCCGATCGCAGCGCTTGATCGCCCCGAAGCGGAGCTCGTCCACTGAGGTGGTCTATGGCCTTGCCCCATTTTTCCTGACACCGTCATGGGTAATCCGGACTTCCCACGGTACGTAGGACATCTCCGGGCTACCATCCTCCCGGCAATTAGCTGGGGCCAGAAGTGGAATGTTCTCGTAATCTGAGGCGAGGAGATTCCCGTGAAGAAATTGCGTCCTACCGACAGCCAGATCATTGGCGTTTTGAATGCGCATGGACTGAAAACTGTGAAGACGTATAGGCGGCGCAACCTATTCAAGACGTGACAGGTAAATTGCGACATTCCTGAATCTGGAACTCACACATGAATTCTCCACAATCCATCGAAAAACGTGGCCCGCTCGCCAGCCTGATGCAGGCCATGTCCATGATCGAGCCCAACGAGGTCAAAGCTGCGTTCGCATCTTTTGCCTTCGTGTTCATCCTGATGACCGCATACAACATCCTTAAGCCGATCCGCGATTCCATGGCGTCGGACTGGTCGGATGCCGAAGTGAGCTGGTTGTGGACCATCAACCTGTTCGTCACGCTGGGTATGAATTTGTTGTACAGCCTGGCACTGTCGGTGGCACGTCTGAAAGTCGTGGTGCCTGCCTTGTATGCCTTTTTTTCTGTCAGCTTTCTGGTGTTCGCTTTCGGCAGCGACTACTTCAGCAACATCGAGCTGGTGAACAAGACCTTCTATGTATGGATCAGCATGTTCGCGCTGTTTCATGTGTCCGTGTTCTGGAGCTTCATGGCCGACCTGTTCAGCAAGGAACAGGCCAAGCGCCTGTTTGGCTTCATCGCCACCGGCGCCAGCGTCGGCGGCCTGGTCGGACCGTTGGTACCAGTGTTTCTTGCCAAGGTAGTCAGCAATGAAGGCCTGATGGTGATGGCGGCAGTGATGCTGGTGCTGGTCATTCCCACCATTGCATATCTGGAGCGACTGAAAGTCACTGAGCTACACAATGCCGACAGCGCGACCACACCTGCCAGGCAAACGCTGGGTGGCAATCCTTTCGCCGGCTTCACGTTATTGCTCAAGAGCCCGTTTTTGCTGGGCATTGCCGTGTTCCTGTTCTTCTACACTTCGCTAGGTTCGTTTATCTACTTTGAATTGAAGAACCTGCTCAAGCCCTACGACCCTGAAGTGCGTACCCAGATCCAGTCCGGCATTACCTGGGCCATCAATGTGCTGACCATTCTCACGGCAGTGTTCGCCACCAGCCGACTGACGACCCGCTTTGGCATGAGCGTCGCACTGGCTATCATTCCCGTGATGATGATAGGCGGCTTGCTTGCGGTATCGGTGGTCACGAGCGTATGGATCGTGGTGTTCGCGCAGGTGGCATTGAAGGCGGGCAACTACGCTATCACCCGTCCGGCACGCGAAATGCTGTTTACGCTGGTGGATCGTGAGACCCGCTTCAAGACCAAGCCTGTGATCGACACGCTGGTTTATCGTCTGGGGGATACCTTGAATGCGTGGTCATTCACTGCATTGTCAGAAGGCCTGGGCCTGGGTATGTCACCGCTGGCGATTATTGGTGCGGTTATTGCCGCAGTCTGGGCCTTCATGGGCGTGGTGCTGGGACGTGCTTATCGCAAGGATAAGGGTGAAGTCGAGGGTGGTGCGGCCAGCTAACGTTTGGTGAGAGCATTGATTGGATATGCAAGGGCGTCACTCAGATCCTCCCCGCCTCAAAATTCTATCCCGCCGAGGGCTACCATCAGGATTACTACCAGAAGAATCCTCTCCGCTACAAATTCTATCGATACAACTGCAGACGTGATGCCCGACTGGAGCAGATCTGGGGCAGCCCGGAATGACGACGAATCGACACGCATCCTGCAGGAGCGGCTTTAGCGGCGATCACTGGTTCGCTCGCGGCTAAAGCCGCTCCTGCGGGCACGAATGCCGTGGGGCCGTTGATGTTGGCGCCCACTCCCTCCCGACAGAAACAGGAGAGCAAGCATGAGTGATTCCCCCGCCTGGTCGCCGCCGGCAGTGTGGACATGGAAGCCCGGTAACGGCGGTGCGTTCGCCAACATCAACCGCCCCACGGCGGGTGCGCGCTTCGAGGCAGAGCTGCCTGTCGGCAAGCACCCCCTGCAGCTCTACTCACTCGCGACACCGAACGGCATGAAGGTGACCATCATGCTTGAGGAACTGCTCGCGCTGGGGCACGCGGGGGCCGAGTACGACGCCTATACGATCGACATCGGCCAAGGGCAGCAGTTCGGCAGCGGCTTTGTCGCCCTGAACCCGAACTCCAAGATCCCTGCGTTGCTGGACCGGAGCGGGCCCGAACCGGTGCGCGTCTTCGAGTCCGGCGCCATCCTGCTGTACCTGGCCGACAAGTTTGGCGCGTTGCTGCCACAGGACCATGCGGCCCGGACGGAGGCGCTGTCGTGGCTCTTCTGGCAGACGGGTGCCGGGCCCTTCGTGGGTGGCGGCTTTGGGCATTTCTACAAGTATGCGGATATCAAGATCGAGTACGCCATCGACCGCTACGCGATGGAGGTCAAGCGGCAGCTCGACGTGCTCGACCAGCGCCTCGCCCTGCACACGTACCTGGCCGGTGACGACTACAGTATCGCCGACATCGCCTGCTGGCCGTGGTACGGCGGCGTGGTCAGCAACGAGGTGTACGGCGCAGCCGGGTTCCTCGACGTGCAGTCCTATCCCCACGTCTTGCGCTGGACGGCCAGCATCGCCGGGCGCGAAGCCGTGCAGCGCGGACGGCGCGTCAACCGTGTGTCGGGTGAGGTGGACCAGCAGCTCCGCGAGCGGCACGCGGCCAGCGACTTCGACCGCACGCCATCAGGTAAGCCTGAGGGCGCGTGAGTCCTTAGCGCCATTTCGACATTTGATCAGGAGTAGCGCATGCCGACAGTGTTCATTACGGGAGCGAATCGCGGCATTGGCCTCGAACTCGCCCGCCAATACGCCGCAGACAGTTGGCGTGTCATCGCTACTTGTCGGGCACCTGCAGGGGCAACCGGTTTAAACGAACTTGCGGGCGCACCGAATGTGCGGGTCGTGACGCTCGATGTGGCGAGCGGTTCGTCGATCGAGTCGGTACGGCAAGCCATGTCAGGGGTACCGATCGACGTGTTGATCAACAACGCGGGGTTGTTTGGTCCGAAGGCAGTGGCAGAGAAGGATCCCGGCCAGAGTTTCGGCAGCATTCGTTACGAGGTGCTGGAAGAAGTCTGGCGCACCAACACAGTGGCGCCCCTGCGGCTCACAGAAGCCTTGATCGACAATGTTGCAAGCAGCGCCCAGCGCAAGGTTATTACGCTATCGAGTGGCGTCGCATCGATCGCTGGGACCGAAGGTGGCTTGTATGCATATCGATCGAGCAAGGTGGCCGTCAATATGATCATGGCAACGCTCGCGAAAGACCTGGCGTCGCGCGGCGTGCACACACTCGCGGTGTGCCCGGGTTGGGCACGGACGCGCATGGGAGGCGCGAACGCTCCAGTCGCAGTACAGACCAGCGCCAAAGGGGTTCGCGCCCGGATTGTCGATCTCGATGCCAAGACTTCCGGTCAGTTCCGCCTGTACGATGGCAGCTTGTTAGCCTGGTAGCGTTGGCTGCGCCGCATCGGCTGGTTGACCACGGCCAGCCAGCTTGCAAGCGTACTCACAGCTGGCGAGAAACACGGTGCCTCCAACTGTCAACAGTAACTTAATATCCATTAGCGTCCTTATCAGTTATAAGGGCACGTTGACCGCAACTACAGTCGTAAAACGATCCGGGGATAACAATGACTCGTCAACAAAGACCGTGGATGATGTGGATTGCCATTTTGGCTCTGCTTGCAGGACTCGGCATCGGCGGCGTCACATTGGTCGCGTCGATGGGGGTATGGTTCGGGTTGTGGGATTTCCGCAGAGGCTTTGCGCTGCTGCAGTTCGCCAATGCCTATGCCGGCTGGATAGCAATTGCGGGCCTGATCATCACTATCGGCCTGTTGGCGTTGAGCCAGCTCTGGAAAACCGGCAACGCAAGCAAGCTCGTGAGCCTCGCGTTGATCGGTACCGCTGCGGCAGGCTTGGGGTACTACGTGCCCGAAGCCTACCGCCCTTCCGAGGGCGCCAATATCCCGCCGATTCACGATGTCTCGACCGATACCGTCGATCCGCCGGCTTACGTCGCGGTCATGCCGTTGCGCGCCGATGCTCCAAATACCACGGTCTACGGCGGCTCGCAGGGCATGACCAAGGAGCGCCTGGCACAACTTCAAACGGACGCTTACCCCGACATAAAAACCCTGACAATTGCCCAACCGCCGAACGTCGTCTTCAATCGCGCACTCGCGGCCGTCGAACAACTGGGCTGGGAACTCGTTGCCGCCGTGCCTGCCGAGGGCCGAATCGAGGCCACAGATACGACGTTCTGGTTTCGCTTTAAAGACGACGTCGTGATCCGGATTCGCCCAGCCGGCGACGGGACGATCATCGATGCACGCTCGCTGTCGCGAGTCGGCGGTGGAGATGCCGGCACGAACGCGCGCCGTCTCAGGGCATTCTTTGCCGCGCTCTAGCGGCCAGTAACCCAGTGCTGTGGGGTCGACCAAACTCGCGTCGATGCCACGATCCGTCGAGTCGCTCGCTGATCCTGCGGGAGCAAGCGTATGATCCCCGCTCGAGCCGAATCTCGCGAATTCGCGCCCTGTCATTACCAGATCTTCAGGCCTTCTGTAAATCACCCAAAGAAAGAGAGTAGTTCAGAGGCCAGAGCTGCCGGATTGTTCGGTAACGCTTTGGCCGTGGCTGCTTTGCTGGCGGTAAGTGCTTGACGTGTACCGCCCGCAGCATCGTTGAGCAAGATCGGGCAGGCCACCTGCGGCAGTTTCTTCAGCACGGGGTAACTAAAATGCGCGCCGTAAGCCGATTGATAGATATCGAGGGACTTGAATAAATCAACAGTGCGCCGATGGATCACGGCGGGCGCGATATTGGGTTCATGATCGCGAATGATGTGCTCTTTCTTGCGTATATACCAAGGCGAGAACAGTTCCTGATCGCGCACCATGTTCCACACCTTAAGCCAGTGAATACCATAGTCTTCCAGTTCAATGGTCGGTGTGTAACGCGCCAGGTACTCATCACGCACGGCATCGGGCAAGACCATCAACGTGGGCGTTGCGACGTGTTTCACAAGGTCCGGGTTCTGTACAGCCAATTCCACGGCCACGGCACAGCCGCCCCAATACCCGAACAGATCGACCTCGGTGTAGCCTGCGGCTTTGATGGCTTGCGCCAGGTATTCAGCTTGCGCTTCCACCGTCACCGTCGTGCCCATGGGATTGTCGGACTCACCATTGCCCGGCAAGTCGAACGCGATGACCGGGCGCTTGCCGATCAACGGCTTCATGAACTTGTCCATGCTGTAGCTTGAGCCAGCGCTGGCATGAATGAACACGATGGGGCGCCCTGTGCCGTCCGTGTTGCGACGGGCGTAGATCGACCCGCCATCAACCTGGAAATACTCCTGCCAGATTTTACCGGGCATGGGCTTTGTCTGTGCGAGCACCGGTGCGGCGTCTGATGTGGCGTTGTCAGCTAAAACCTTGATGAACTGCTCTTTTGACTCATCCGGATTTGCCGGGTTCAGCAGCGTGATGTTGGGCGGCACGTCCTTCAATAGCGGGTGATACCTGGCCAGCACATCGGTTTTCGCCGTGGTGATGACCATGTTCCCCTTCATGTTCTTCACCGCATTGACGGTGTCGAAAAGGAATGCGGCGTGATACGCGCTGCGATAATCCTGGCATCTGAGGAAATCCATCACGGCCAGATGCGTGCCTGCAGGTGCCGGCACGTCGTAGTTGAGGCGCCGTGCCAGATCCTTGCGGAACCAGGGAAAGAACAGCAGTTGTTCGCGAAAGCGCGACCATGTCCAGGTCAGGTGCGAGCCACTCCAGTCAGGCACCACCGCCGGCAGGTAGTGCTGCAGAATTTCGTCGACCTCATCTTTGTCCAGCTGTATGTAGCCATTCATGATGGCCACGGTAAAACGGTCGGGGTGGTGCAAGCAGAGGGCCAGTGCGCAAATGCCACCGGTGTGATAGCCATAAATGGGCGCTTTCTTTATGCCCAATTCATCCATCAGGTTCACGATGCCGTCGGCGAACACTTCCATGGGCGCCCATTCGTCACCCGGGAACGGGTCTGACATACCGTTACCTGGCGTGTCAGGTGAAAACACGGTAAAGCCCTTGCCGGCGAGTTCCTGAATGAGCGGAATATATTCACGCGATGAGGTGGGCGACTGGTGCAGCAGAATCACTGGTGAGCCCGAGCCCGCGCGCCGGTAATGAACCTGGCGTTCTCCATTGACTGTTGCGAAGTGGCGCGTGATCTGAATGGCCATATATCCCTCTGAAGCTCTGCAGTTAGCACGCCGTGGCGGGGCTTCGCTGCACCTTACCCCGTTCTAGCTGGTCCTGAAAGCGGCACCCAGGCCAACAATTGCAACCTGGACTGGCGCATGTGTTGGGGTGGGCCGTACAGCTCTGCCGTGGTGGTCGACGTGGAGTTCCCAGGTTTTAGTGGATACCTTTGCGCCTGCCGGAGTGCGCGGCCTCGAACTGCTCGGGGCTGAGCCCGCCCAGGTGGCTGTGCCGACGCGTCCGATTGTAGAAGGCTTCGATGTAGTCGGCCAGATCCGCGATGGCCAGCGCTCGGTTCCGGTAGATGTGCTTCCTGACGCGCTCTTTCTTTAGGCTGCTGAAGAACGACTCGGCAACAGCGTTGTCCCAGCAGTTGCCCTTACGACTCATGCTGGGCTCCAGGCCGTGGGGCGGCAGAACCGGCGCCACGCATCGCTACCGTACTGGGTCCCCTGATCAGAATGGATCAATGCCCGGCGCGGTCTCCGCTTGCGCACGGCCATCAGTACGGCATCCAGCACCAGCTCGCGACGGATGGTGGGACCAGCCGACGACACGGCGCGAGAACAGGTCCATGACCACCGCCAAGTACAACCAGCCCTGCCAGGTGCGGATATAGGTGATATCCGTCGCCCAGACGGTGTTCGGGCGAGTCACGGTGAACTGCCGCTGCAACAGGTTCGGGATCAGGACTGCCGGCTTGCCGACCGACCACCGGCGGGTCCGATAGCCGTGCAGGGCACGCAGGCCGTTGACCCGCATCAGGCGCTCGACCCGGTGCTTGCTGCAGGTCTCCCCGGCCTCGCGCAGATCGAGGAATACCCGGGGCGCGCCGTAGACACCATGGCTGGCAACGAAGGATGCCCGGATCAAGCGCAGGAGACGGGCGTCTTCCTTCGCGTGATCGGAAACCGGATGGTGCAGCCACTCGTAGTAGCCGCTCGGCGCGACGTCGAGCAGCCGGCACATCATTTGGATGGGGTATTGGTGTCGATGGGCCTCAATGAACTGGTATGCCAGGCGGACTCGTCCTGCGCTTGCTGCCTTGGACATTGAACTCTCCCGAGGATGTGGGACTGATCATTCTCATGTCTCCACTAAAACCTGGGAACTCCATTGTTGTTTGTGGCGCAGATAGCATGTGCAGGGCTTGCGCGCACGGCGACGTTGATTGGCCAGCACGGGGGAGTTATTCGAGATCACGGCCCAGGCCGCTCACATATCTTTCGAGTTCCTGAATGAAGAGTAAGACCGACCGTGAAAGGATCAAATCTTTTCGGTAACAAAGCGACGTCGTGATCTCCGGGCGGCTGGCTTCACTTTCAATTTCTAGAGAAACAAGCGTGCCGGACTTGAGTTCACGATGCACCATGTGTTCAGAGAAGCTTGAGACGTAATCGCTCTCGTCGAGGAGCGCTAGAGCAAACACAATTGAAGTCGTAACGAGTTTCGGTACCGGCTCTGGCAGCCCGACCTGCTTGAGTAATGCTGAGATGCTCGGGTGAACCTTGGGAACTCCCCAAGACACCCAGGGATAGTTGAGAGTCTCACCCAGAGTGACTTTGCCGCGGCCGCTTAGTGGATGGTTTTTGCCGACTATGATCGAGACAGGTTCTTCCAAAAGGACTTTCTGAACGAGACGGGGATCCTCGTTGCGCATGCTCATTATACAGATCGCTACGTCCAGGTCGCCAACTAGCAACTTTGGTATTAACTCTTCAGCTATGCCGTCAATTATGCTGACCTGCAGCTGTGGTCGCTTCAACCCTATGCGCTTGACTACGGGCGGCAGGAGATAACCGGCGGAAGTAAACCCGGCTCCGACGACGACGCGTCCATTGTTTGTTCCCGTTAGACTTTCAAACTGCCGCTGAAAATTCTGCACGTCAGCCAGGATGTTGCGTGCAGTTGGAACCAGCAGATTGCCGCATTCCGTCAGAGTGACGCCCCGCGTGTCCCGATTGAACAAGCGGGCACCAATACTCTGTTCCAGAGTGGCGATGCTCTTGCTCAATCCCTGTTGACTAAGATTGCAAGCGGAAGCGGCTAGGGTGAAGCTGCCGCAATCCACCACTGAAAGAAATTGGCGTAATCGCTTTATTTCCAAAGAAGACAGGCTGCACAACTGGCGGTTGTTGACTTTACTACTTATTGTTTGAATTAGCGAATCGGCTCGCACAAACTGATCGCGTGAGGTTGCCTATGCCTTGGAGGGCATCTGTTGACTCGAGGAGCTGAAAAAAAGACTCGTGGCGGCCCTCGCGGTTTGTGGTTGGTGCTGCACAAGTGGATCGGATTAGTGCTCGGTGTATGGTTGGCCTGTCAGGCGGCCACAGGTACTCTGCTGGTATTCTGGTACGAAATCGAAGCTGCTGTAGCCCCGGAGCTGTATCGAACGGGCACCCCGGTCGCAGAAGTTGACTATGACGGTATGGTGGCAAAGGTAGCGTCCGCGTACCCGGACCGTCGCATTGCCTATCTTCAACGGGACATGCTCGCAGCCGATGAAGCGTTTCGATTTGTTCTGGTCAAATCGGGTCAATTGTCGTCGCCGTTCGAGGACTGGGAGGTGTTTGTTAATTCCAGTTCTGGTGAGATCCTGGGAAGCCGACCCTGGTTAACGTTCATGCGAACTGTATGGCTTCTCCATAACGGCTTGCTTATCGAGCCCTATGAAGACGTGCTGGCCGTGCTGGGTGTCGCGTTGATCATCAGCATTTGCACCGGTATCGTGCTTTGGTGGCCCAGAAACTCCAAGTTCAAGGCGGCGCTTCGTTACAGATTGAGTGGCACAATGCCCGCCGTCATACGACAGCTGCACACGGTTACCGGCGTTTATGTCGGCGTAGTGCTCGTGACGATGGCTATATCGGGGTTAGTTATCGTGCTGCCAGGACCTGCGCGATTGGTGATCGAACAGTTTGCCGAGGTCCGGCCATTAAAGCCTTTCACGACCGATATCCGCAATGATGAGTCGTCTTCTCTTGACGCTCGTCGGATTCAGAATGTCAAATTAAACGAGCTGGCGGCCACGGTGCAAAAATCTTATCCGGGCAGCACAGTCAACTTGCTGCTTTTTCCTCATATTGAAGGGAAGGGGACATTTACTTTCCGCCTGCTGCCGAAAGGTAAATCTGTTGCGCTTGCGACTACACAGGTCTATCTGGATCCCCGTACGGGGAAAATTCTGGATACCTTTGATCCGACCAGTCAACCCAGCGCCAATACCTACCTGGGGTTGTGGAATCTGTATATTCATGCGGGCCAGATAGCGGGAATTGTAGGTCGGCTGGTCGTGCTGCTGGCCGGAATCCTCCTCCTGAGCATGGTCGGGACGGGATTCTTTATCTGGTGGAAGAAGCGGCGACCGCGATCCCGCGCGGTTACCCACGCTGCGATATCAGGCTACACCGTGGTCAGTCTGGGACAGGACGACCACGCTGCTCGACGGGACTGATAAGCGTCGCTTTCGCAGCCAGATATAGAGGCCGGTTCCAAACATCACGCAAAGGCCAATACCGGCAGAAAAAACCAGCACGCGGCCTGGCATGCCGTAGAGCTTCCCGTTGTGTGAATAAACTGACCAGAGTCCGATAAACGATCGGGCCGGGGGCATGACACCGGGATCGAACACGTCAGCGATCTTGCCGGTGTATTGATCAACATAGACCTGCACAGTATTCGTCGTAGGATCAGCACCAGCGGGCTCAACACGGAATGTATACCAGCCGCGTTTCGGCCCAGGGTATAGCAATAACACCAGTGTGCTATCCGGGTACGCGTCGTTAACCGTTTGCGCCAACTCATTGAGGCTGGGCGGGGTATTCTGGTTGAGGGTTGGCGGTGCTGTAGGCCGGGCCGTGGCCGTGGCATCTGTGAAGACGCCCAGTATCGTGGCTGATTGCTGTGGGAATATCACCACAAGCCCGGTCACGCAGACCATCAACAATACAACGAGGAAATAAACACCAAAGACGGTATGGATGTCCCTGATTAATCGAGGAGTCTGGCTTGTTGTCTTGAAGCGTAAACTACGGAGCAACTTCTTTCGCCCTGGCCACCAAAGCACGGCGCCCGCCAGCATCATCGCCAGGAAAGCCAGCCCCATAAAGCCCATGACAACCTTGGTCGTACGGCCACCCAATAACTCGAAGTGGAACATTTTTACGGCTTTGATGAAGGTAAAATATGGACGGCTGCCCAATATTTCAGTGGTTGCCGGATCTATGAAGACTTCCAGATTCGTGAAGTATGAAGCAGCTTCCCCGTTCCTGGCGATTTGAAATCGGAAAGCCTCGTTTGCGACCAGATTGTCGCGATCAACCATCACAATCCAGTAATCGGGGAACGCTGCCTTAACGGCTTGCTCCATCGCGTCGAGGTTAATGGTGCCGGTGATCGCCTGATCCGTGCGATATAAGTGAGGATTGATCGCCGCCTCGAGTTCGCGCTGGAATACGAGGATCGAGCCGGATAACCCGTTCAAGATGATCCACACGCCTATGGTCAAAGCGACCCATTTATGCAGTGCCAACCACTGGTCTCGAAATCTTCGAATCATGTTTGCTCCTGTAGCCAGTTCCGGACAGGCTAAGGCTTAGTTGCTACCGACGGTGATCTTGCGGATGCTGTTATCGCCAGCGCAGCTCACATAGATTGTTCCATCTGCGGCAACGGCTACCCCGGCCGGCATGCCTACTGCTTGCGGTGCAAGAATAACGGGGACGTTCAAGGGTAATCCGGAAGCCAGAACCGTCTTCTCACCGCTACCCAGGTCGATGGCGCTCAGGCGGCCAGCGCCTGCCTCAACGACTGCCAGCCGGCCGTCCTTCATAAGCGCAAGGCCTTCCGGGTGGTCGAGACCGGAGACGATTCGAACCTTGGTTCCTTCCACCAGGTCAATCAGGGTGATATGGCCGCTTTTGTTTTCCGTGACATACACGGAGCGTGGCCCGGCCCGGGTGATGCCTACGGGCCCGTCCAGTCCGTCCATGATGAGCGTCGCAGCGCTGCCGTTATATTGCTGTAAAGCGCCCTTTGCATATTCTGTGACAATCACCGTTTCGTTGTTGAGAATCAGGACACCATAAGGAGCCTGCGCACCCATGGTGTTCCAAAGCATGTCACCGCTTTTGCGATTGATCATGTGAATACGGCCGCTCCTGGCATCTGCAAATGCAAGGACTTCATCAGTCGCATCGATGCTGAGTGACCCGCCTGCGGCAAAATTGAACGGTGGGCGGTTCACTGTGCCGCTCACCGGGTCGACAAAACGAAAACCAGTGGAGTCGGCGACAACCAGTGCCTCACTGCCACCAACTGTTGTAATCGCCAGATCGCCCGGTGTGGAAAACGCACCGCCGACTACCGTTCTTTGCGCGCCCGTGGTGGGGTTGATGGCCACGATACCGCTGTTTGCAGTGTCGGAAACGTAAATCGTGTCATCAGGACCCACAGCCAGGTTGTCGAGTGGTGGTGCGACTGTCGCGATCAGTTCGGTCGCTCCTGTCTTGGGATCCGTGCGCTGAATCTTCCCGGTAAGGTAATCCACGGTTACCATCCGGCCGCGCGAATCCAGGCTGACCGCCGACGGTGTTCCCAGGCCGTCAGCAATTTCCTCGATTTCGCCGCTGTCAATATTGATTGCTACCAGAACGCCTGCCTGCCAATACGGTGCATAGAGGCGCCCATCGCTGCCGAACTCGAAACTGTTCAGCCCCTTTACCGCATCTGTAATAAGGCGCGGTGCTTTTTTGCCGGCCGGATCGAATTCGAAAAGCGCATCTCTGAATCCCAACTGCCCCGCCACAAAACGCCCGTCCTTGCGGAAAGCGACAGGGTTGATGCCCGGCAAATTGGCTGCGACAGTCACCACTGTACCGTCTGGTTTCCGAAGCCTCAGTTCGCCAGCAACAATCGCCGTCCACGCCAGGGTACCGTTCTCTGCTAACGCGAGGTCATCAGCCTCACCGAGCGGAGCATCGACAACGACCTCAACGTCGCCGGTGACAGGATGGATTTTGCTAATTCTTTGCGCGGCAATTGCGCCAGCGTAAAGGTAACCGTCCGGTCCCCATGCAAGGCCCTGAATGCCATGCATCGGCGTTCCGGCTACCAGAATTGATTGACGTGGCTCGGACTTCGTTGGTTGCTGCGCGCAGGCAATGATAAAGAGTGTCCCCAGTCCCGCAAGTATGTTACGGCAAACGTGTGAAGCCGTTGATCGGGTTAAGCTGCACATAGAGATCTGATCCTGAGGTTACTGTTCGAATCTGGCGGCAGTTTTATCCAGTGCGGCGACGGGATCAGCCGCGATGTCGGGATTGATACGGCGCAGTTTCGTCAGCCAGGAGTCGGGCATCTTGTTGAAGTCAAATATCTTGCGGCCGAATCCGCGGATTATCACCGACCCATCGATATCGCCCATACGCATGGTTTCGGGCCAGCTATTCACTTCGTGAAGACTGAGCGAGGTCTCCACCAGGTTGTTTTTCGGCTTAATGGCGTCCGATAGACGCGCCTGCGTGGTGCGCATCTCGGTAACATGAAACGGTGGCTTATCTGGTCCGTTTCGAAATACCTTGGCGTCGGAATCAACCAGTAACCAGATGTCGTCTCCGTGAATATTTGCCAGCCTGGTGCTGGAGGTCGCTTCGAAATCGAGTCCCAGATAGGCTTTCGGAAGCACTAGCGACCCGTCGCGACGATACTTTTGCGTAGTCGGACCCACCGGGCCACGTTTCAGCATCAAGGTCTCGCCCGTTAATGGATTGCGCCACTCATCCAGGAGATCGTCGGTTCCGACAGCGGTGTAAAAGGTCCTCTCCAGCGTAGTGACGTCATAGCCATCGGTCGTTGTCTGGATCCTAAAAAGCGCTCCCGACTCCATGCTGTGCAGCGGAGTCAGGCTACTCTTGACCAACGCGTATTTGGTTGCTTTCAGCCACGCGAAGCACAAACCATCATCGCCGCGGTAAAGCAGTTTTCGGCTAATCACCGCGAAGTCATCAGCGTCGTAGGGATCCAAAGAACCATTTTTACCGGACGGCAACGGAGAAGCGCTATGCGCCGCAGGCGCGAGAACTGAGCCTGCTCCAGCAAGAAAGCTGCCAATTAATATGCCGAGTGTATTGCGGCGAGATACGTGGAACTCAGAGCTCATTCAGGGGCCTATACAAGTTGAGTAATGCTGCAATGCAGACAAATTGAAACAATTCCATCGAGCAAGAATGTTACGACTCTGTATCAAACGTCGTTTCGCTGAATAAGCTGAGTATGGATGCTCGGCACAACAGCTGCCAACAAGTAATCCGGAGCTTAAACAACCAGCCAGTGTGACGGCGGCGGCATGCTGGTTTTGACGGTTTCTGGAGCAATCTACCGCGGTCTTCGACGCGGAAGTGAATGCATCATATTAGTTGTTAGTGGGTGAGTTACCTGATGTGGTAAGTTTTTTTTTCGGCGACAAAAGACGAGTCCTGTTGATGCGCGGCGACATGGGTGTGCTGTGAAAAGTGGGTGCGGGAAATGTTTCGTGCGCTTGTGCCTGAAGAGCAAGCGCTAATGTTGGTCGAAGGTGAGGTAATTGGTATGACGAAGCGGTTTTCGGTTGCATCAGGAATGGTTTTAATACTTGCAGCCGGTGCTATCGCATCTATAGCGCCCTTGGGTTGGGCCACGGCACAAGAAAATGCTGCGGACGCGAAAAGTGACTGGTATCCATCGAAGTTTGGCCCCGACGATACCATTGGCGCAGCTAACTTCATAAACGAAAAGACGGTACGCGACGCTGCCAAGCTCGTCGACCGCGGCAAGATCTATTCCCTGGCGGTTGCCGTAGACCCCGCAACGCCGCCGCGGTCCTATCGAAGAGCCAGCGTTACGGTAGTGCAAGTCGGGTTCGGAGATGGCAAGCCCTTTGGACCGAATCAGTTTACAGCCAACGATGACGCGGTTTATCTATGGCAGGGACTTGGTACACAGATCGACGGCTTTGCGCACGCGGGGATCAACTTCCGTTATTACAACGGGGTGCCTGCCACCGAGTTCGTTAGGCCGGGCGGCGTAACGAAGTTCAGTGTCCATAACATACCACCGCTGGTTGCCAGAGGCGTAGTGCTGGACTTTGCGGGCGCACGGGGAGTCGAGGCTTTAAAAGAGGGAGACGCTATCAACGTGGCGGAGATCCGCGAAGCCAGCAAGCGGCAGGGTGTCGTGTTGCGCAAAGGAGACGTAGTGCTCCTTCATACGGGCTGGATGGACGCTACGAAAGCTATGGGCCCAAGGATGAATATCAATGAGCCGGGTTTGGGGCTGGAGGGCGCCCGGTATCTTGCGGAGCTGGGTGTCATAGCAATCGGCGCCGATAGCGACGCAGTGGAGGTTGTGCCGTCTGAGGATCGCAGCCTGGTAATGCCAGTCCACCAGGAGATGCTGGCTAAAAATGGTGTTTATCTGCTGGAAAACATCGTCACCAGAGAGTTGGTGAATGACAAGGCGTGGGAATTTCTGTTCGTCCTGGCTACACCCCGAGTAGTGGGTGCGGTGCAGGGTAATGTGCACCCGGTTGCGATTCGGTAGCAGATGCCTGAAAGGGGTGGTGGCCCCATGGCGTCATGGCCCCATGGCGTCATGGCCCCATGGCGTCATGGGCAGTCTACGGGCGAAGCGTTTGCATGCGTCCCCGGATTTTACCGGTTAGCTATTGTTGAAATACCGATCATTGTTAATCGGCAGTATTTGTTGTTGGCTTATAGAAGTGTTCCAAGATATTAGTAGTCGGCATCCGGGGTCGTCTGCTTTATCGGCCGGGTAACTCTTGACTCGAGGCCATCCTATGACGCGATCGCAACCGAATCTGAACCGTCGGGCCCTGGTGCTTGGCGCAGCTTTAGCGCCTTTGATTCCGGTGGCTTGGGCAAGCGCAGGCGCCGTTCCCCCGGCACTCGGTGAGTTCGGTCCGATGTTTCGAAAAATGCGATATCGGCCGAATGATGGTGTTCTGTTTTGGTGGATGAAGGGCGCCAAGTACGGCCAGATTCACAATGAAGTAAGACCATTTCACGGCATCGAGGCGTGCGCTATTACTAGAGTGACGACCACCCCTGCCGGATGGTCGGTGGATGTCCTGGAGCACATTTTCTATACCGATCTGGAAAGCGGCCGACTGCTTGAGTCGATGACCAACCCGTTCACCGGCAAGACGCTGGATTACAAGCGCACGCCGGCGCGACCCTTCACCATGCAATACCATTCGGACGGTTCGCTCGACCTGCCGTCCGAGATCGGCGGTGCCAAGTTCGAGTCGGACCGCAAAAAGGCCATCCTCACCGTTCATGGCGACGAAATCTGGGTTTCTGACGACGCAGCGACGAAGATGCTGCCGGCCAGCGGTGCTGCCGTCTACAGTGCAGAGTGGTCCACCTTTCGCTGCAGAATGACGGATCTGGCGGATAAAAGCCTCACGTTCGTGCCTGCGTCTCTCCATCTCCAGGGACTTGGCGGGTGGCAAGGCTGGATGCAGATGGGCGACCAGCCGGGCGGATTGATCTCTCGTATCGTCGGCTCAAAGGTGGCGACTTTCGATGAGGTTCCCGAGACCTGGCGGGCGCTGCTGGCCAAAGCGCATCCGGATGTGGCGCGAGATCCGATTGGGAGCCTCGGATCCCGATGACAGGGGGATCGGCGAGCAACATGGTTGCCACATTGCGTGGTCGTGACCGGCTTGTTTGGAAGGTGCAGAACTAGATGTCGATTGACAGAATTTCCAGAAGGCATGTGCTTGCTGCAGTTCCGGCTGGCCTCTTTGTCGGTGCGGTCTTCGGGAAAAACGTCCATCGGACGTCGCTCAATCTAGGTAATGACGCTGATGCTTTTCTCGCATACCAGAAAATGCGCGGCAGCTTCAGCTCCGATCCAATGTACTGGTGGTACAAATCACTGACCTATGGTGTCGTCGATCGCCAGGTTACTTTGTTATACGCGCTCGAGATCGCGTCCTGGTCACGTAGCGAGATGAATAATGATGGCACGATGACGATAACGGCAAGCGAGGTCGGCTACTACCTTTCGCCCGAAGACGGGCGGGTTCTGGATAACGTGACCAATCCATATACGGGAAAGCCAATCCGCCTCAGTCATATCAAGGGCGGACCACGTCAATTCTTGTTGACGCCGGAGGGAATGAAGCTCGTGAAAGGGATGCCGCCGGGGACGACATTCAGCATATTGTTCAGGCAGCCCTTTGTCGTCGATGGAATCGTATATTTGTCCGAGGAAACGCACGGAGCGATCCCGTCACAGGTGAAAGATGATAACGGCCGGGATATCGATTGGCCGTTCCGGACAGATGAGTTTACGACCTATTCGGCTCCTTTGGCGGAGCTGAACGACGCTTCCGTTGCCACTGCGATGTCAACCCGCTTCACCTTTCAGAACATGATGAACTGGCCAGTTTGGATGGAAATGGGAACGCGACCAGGATTTACGATGGGCCGTGGACAGGGCGGCAAGATCAAGTCTTTTGACGATTTGCCCGAGTCGATCAGGAAGCCCGTCATGGAGAGGGATCGTTCCTTCTACAAAAATCCGGAATCCTGGTCAAAACCCAAAGAACACCTGTCAATTTTTGGCCAACAAAAGTAAAGCTGCAGAAGGACTGTCACCGATGAATTCGATCAGTATGAGTTGTCAAACAATCAGGAAGTCGCGACGCACGGCTGTTTTAGCTGCTGCTTTTATGTTCATGCTGGTTGGGCCGGGTGGCTGGCAGACGTCAGTTGCTGCAGCGGGGGGCAAAGGTTCCGGCGCCACAGGCCCGGAAACAGTCCTCGTCATAGGCGCTACCGGCCGCACCGGGAGACTGATCGCCTCTGAGATATTGTCGCGGCAATACAAGGTTCGCGGCCTTACGCGCAACTCCGAGCAGGCGAAGGAAGGCAATTCGTCCGTTGAGTGGGTACAGGGCGACCTGCGAGCGCCTTCAACTCTCAAGAATATAGTCAATGGAGTGGACTATATCGTGTTCGCTGCCGGATCGAACAGCTTCAGTGATCCGACAAACATACCGCAGAAAGTTGAATATGAAGCCGTGGCCGCTCTGGTTGACCTTGGCGTGGCGGCTAAAGTAAAGCACATCACAATGATGTCTTCGGCAGGCGTCGGCCATGCCAATCCGCAAGCAACCGAAGGATTTGCTGGCCTGCTTCGGTGGAAGAGTGATGCCGAGTCGTATCTCAGAAAAAGCGGTTTGCCCTACACCATCGTGCGACCAAGCGCGCTGAGTGACGAGGCAGGCGGCAGGGCAGGTATTGCATTGGCCCAAGGTGATGCGGTTTTTGCAAATCTCATTCATACAAGCCGTGCCGATGTTGCCAAAGTCATTGTTGAAACGCTATTTAATCCGGCTGCGCAGGGAAAAACGTTCGAGATGTATAACGCTGTCACCAAAGACCTAGGCGACTGGAAGCCGGCGCTTGAACGGTTGAAGCAGGATTGACTTGTATCTGCGTGCAATTTGTAAAAGGGTGGCAGGCGATTTTATTTTCAGGTAGAGGAAGAAGTCACATGCGATTCGTATTAATTCTTTTTATGACAGTCGTTTCGGTTTTGGCGAATGTCGCAACAGCGGCCGAGAAGGTTCTGGTGTTTGGAGGAACGGGCAAGCTTGGTGCCTATATCGTCGCTGATCTCATCGATGCAGGTGATGCTGTCACAGTGTTCGCACGCTCGACATCGGACCGCAGTCGCTTGAAGGGCCTCGACGTCGACTATGCAATTGGCAACCTCGACAACGGCAACGAAATCGCATCTGCCATCGAGTCGGGCAAATTTACGGTGCTGATCGACGCATCCGGGCGCCGTGCAGATGTCTTTTCCTATGACCACGGTCAAGCCATGCAGCAAATTGTAAAATCAAGCGAAAAGTCTGGAGTGCGCCAGATTATCTTTATCAGTTCCGTCGGCGCAGGGGATAACATAAAAAATTTCCCCGATATCAAATGGGGCGAGTACACCAGCTTCCTTGAGGAGCGCGGCCGTGCCGAAAGCGCAGTGTTCAAGGGGCAAGTTCCTTACACCATCATTCGAACGGGTGGTCTCGTAATCGATGGGGATGCTCCTGCTACCGGGAAGGGCAAGCTGGTCGAAGATCAGACTGCCCTCGGGATGATCACCCGTCGCGACCTGGCGCTCCTGGTGGTTGACTGTGTTGCTAAATCGGCCTGCATCTCAAAGGTATTTCACGCGACTGACGACTCTTTGAAGCTGCCGGGTGAAGCGAAGCTCTAGGTTCCCGGTATTTTGTCGGGTGCGGTGGGAAGCATTCGAATGGCGCCTGTATCAGCCTTATGTCAGATGTCGTTCTGGAAGTAGCCGATAAACCGCAGTGCGCCTACGAAAGACGTGATCGGGCAATAGTGAAAAATGCACAAGAGAACTTGCTTGCAAACAACTGCGAGCAGACATACCACTCTAGAGGTAATTAGTATGAGAAGAATGAAGAATGTAATCGCATTGTCCATGCTGGTTGGTCTCGGCGCATGCGCGTCAGGGGAGCAGAATGAGCAAACCCGGCAAGTCAAACCGCAGATCCCGCAGCTTGTGAGAGCGGATGGGACTTATCCGGTAAAACCGCTTGCGAAAGACGTGGTAGTTGTAAAGGTCGTCCAGCACATCGCACTCAATATCCAGCAAGCAGATAATCCGGCGGCTGGCCTTGAAGAAAACCTCCGGCGTATGCAGTACTGGATCGACAAGGCATGCAGCGAAGGCAAAAAGCCTGATTTCATACTATTTAACGAATTTCCATTGACTGGTTACTCGGCTGGTCCCCGAGCGGAGAAGCTTAAATACACGATCGAAATCCCGGGGCCGGAGACCCGTCGCATAGGAGAAATGGCTAAAGCCTGCGATACCTATGTAATTTTCGGCAGCTACGCGCGTGATTCCAGCTGGCCGGGACATATTCTTAGTCTTAACCCTGTCATTAATCGTCAGGGCGAGGTCGCACAGATTTTCTGGAAGACACGTAATGCGACCAGATACGACCCAAGCGGAGAGGTTCCAACGACTACGATCGAGAACGTGCGCGACAAGTTCCGTGAGCGATATGGTATCGAGGCGGAGTATCCCGTCCTGCAGACCGAGTACGGTAATATTGCCGTAAGCACGGTACAGCTCGATCCGCTGATTTACGCTGCCTTCGCAATGCGCGGCACTGAAATCATGTTCCGCACGGCGACCGGGTTCTCGCCGATCGACGTTCGTGCGATCGCCTATTACAACAACTTCTACACAGCGATGTCGAACATGGCGGTTTCTCCAGAGCTCCCATATGCCGAGCAAATGGGTGGCAAATCGCTGATTGCCGGTCCCGGCGGAGTTGTACTTGCGGAAGAACCGCGTAACGTTGAGGCGATAATCGAAGCGGAGATCCCGATTGCGAAGCTTCGTGAGGGCCGTCTGTTGCCTCGCTATCCGACGGAGATGGTGAAAGAAATTTTTGGACAATTCCAGCAGGAGTTACCACCGAACCACCTTGACATGCCGCCGGATCAATTACCGAAAACACAGGAAGAAATGAAGGCCCTTCTGGATAGGGTGAGCCGCTGGCTCAACTGACATTTGGATTCACTTCCCCTTTCTTTTACGAGTAGTTCAGCTCAAGTGGCCGGTGAGGCTGGTTCATTGAGAGTCCGCAACCCACGCACCGGCCAACTTGATTTCGAACTGATCGTTGCGACGGCCACGGATATCGAACCCAGGGTTCGTGCCATGCGCACGGCGCAACAGAAGTGGAAGCGGCTCAACGTAAAGTCGCGCATTGAGGTTCTGCAGGCCTTCAAGACGGCGCTGGTTGCCTGGCGTGGAGATATTATCGCCGCGCTTGAAGCCGATACCGGTCGACGCCGGATTGCTAGCATCGAGGTCGAGACCGTCATCGACAGTATCGACAACTGGTGTCGGCTTGCACCAGATCTGGTGCAAGCGCATAGCGAGCGGCCAGCTGGCAATCTGCCTCTGGTGGGTGTGCAGCAGCGCCTGGAGCCGTATGCGTTGCTTGGCGCGATTACGCCATGGAATTTCCCGATGATCCTGTCGTTCATCGACGTTGTTCCAGCGCTGCTGGCCGGATGTGCGGCCCTGATCAAAACCAGTGAAGTTACACCACGGTTTTCAGTGCCGGTCGAGGCGTGTATTGCCACCGTGCCGGAACTGCGGGACGTGCTTGGCTTTGTGCACGGCGATGGGCGCAGCGGGGCAGCATTGATTCAGCACGTGGACGTCGTGGCGTTCACCGGCAGTGTTGCGACGGGACAGAAAGTCGCAGCTGCGGCTGCGGCGGCCTTCATTCCGGCCTTTCTCGAACTGGGCGGCAAGGACCCCGCCATCCTGCTGCCTGGTAGCGATCTCGAGCGCGCATCCACTGCGATTCTCCGCGCCTCCATTCTGGCCACCGGCCAGGCCTGTCAGTCGCTGGAACGGATCTACGTTCACGAAAGCCAATACGATGCGTTCGTGGCGTTGCTGGCCGACAAGGCTCGCGCTGCCCGGCTGAGTTATCCGGATATCAGGCAGGGCATCGTTGGTCCGCTGATCTTTGATTGCCAGGCGGAGATTATCCGTCAGCACATTGAAGACGCTGTCGCGAAGGGCGCACAGATCGAAACCGGCGGACAAGTCCGGGAACTGGGCGGCGGCCTGTGGGTCGAGCCGACGGTTCTGAGCCGAGTCGATCATTCCATGGCCGTCATGACCGAGGAAACCTTCGGTCCGGTCATGCCCGTCATGAAGTACGTCGAGGAAGCTGAAGCCATAGCACTGGCTAACGACACGCGCTATGGACTCTCCGGCGCGGTGTTTGGCCCGAACGAAGATGACGCCCTGCGGGTAGCCGAACAAATTGAGGCGGGAGGAATCAGTATCAATGATGCAGGCATGACGACGATGGTTTTCGATGCCTGTAAGTCAGCCTTCCGTCTGTCTGGAATGGGGCCTTCCCGAATGGGCTCGACCGGCCTGACGCGGTTTCTGCGCCAGAAGGCGATCTATATCAATCGCGGGCCAGTCGTTGCGATCCAGGCTGCGGCAGAGGATCTGCAAGAACCATCGAACATCCGGCTTACTTCCTGATGCTCTGCGCAGGACTGCCCGGCGTATGTGGCCTATCGGCAGGAACATTGATACGCGAGGTCCGGACAGCTGGCTGCCTGTGCTGGAAAAAAAATATAACGTTGAGTTTCTCATGGTACGTAAGGATAGGGTGTAGTTAGTGTCTGGCGACTACTCAGAGAAAAAAGCCGCGAATGTCATCAGCACGCGTGACTTCATGGTGGGAGCGGCTGTTGGATCTGCCGTACTGACTTCATCCGGGACAGTTGACGCGTCGGCGGCTAGTTTGCAGCCCGACCTGGACGGCGGGATTCCTCGCTACACCGCATTGGCGCTCCAGCTGGCCTGCGATCCTGTGAACCAGGACGACCCGCAGAGTGCCCGGCGACGGATTGCAAGCTCGCTCGAACGTTATGGCGAGGTCGTTCGAGGTTCGAGTGCATTTCTCAAGATCTATAACGGGCGGCAGGTCAAGCTGGTGGTTCTACCGGAGTACTTCCTGACAGGGTTTCCACTGGGAGAAAGTTCTGCAGAGTGGAAGAGCAAGGCTGCGCTGGATCCGAATGGCCCTGAATACGAATTTCTCGGTCGCATCGCTCAGTCCAGCGGTGTCTATCTGAGTGGCAATGCCTATGAAACGGATCAGTATTTTCCCGAGCTCTACTTTCAGACGAGTTTCATCATCGCACCGTCGGGTGACCTGATCCTGAGGTACCGACGACTGATTTCCATGTATTCGCCCACTCCTTATGATGTGTGGGACGAGTATGTCGATCGCTATGGACTGGATGGCGTGTTTCCAGTCGTCGACACGGATATCGGCCGGTTGGCATGTATTGCGTCCGAAGAGATCCTGTATCCTGAACTGGCGCGGTGTCTCGTAATGCGCGGTGCCGAAGTGATCTGTCATTCCTCGTCGGAGGTCGGCAGTGTCGAAGTGACCATGAAGGATCTGGCAAAACGTGCTCGCGCCATAGAAAACCTGGCTTATGTGGTCTCCGCCAATACGGGTAGCTATCGATCGATAGGCCTGTCTGAATCGTCTACCGATGGTATGAGCAAGGTTGTGGGTCCGCGTGGTGAGATTATCGACGCAGCAGGCTTCGGTGAATCGCAAGCGGCCGGCAAGATCGATATTGCTGCCCTCAGGTCGGAAAGAAGCCTGCCCGGCATGACCAACCTGCTCGCGCGGCAGCCTTTCCAGGCTTATTACGAGTCGTATCGCGACTTCGAACACCTTCCCGCCAATACGCTGGCCAGCATTCCCGAGGGCCAGTCGATGCGATCGATAGCGAGCAAGCGCCTGGCCGATACGATCGAGCGGCTTAACACGGGTCAAACCTGGAGACGCTAGAGGTCATTATTCACGCAATTTCCGGTCCAGCATTTAGCGGGTGTTCGACGATCAGAGCGTTATATTGGGCCGACGCCTTGCCCGCCATCCCAGACCTGTAGTTCGACGATGCCAGCTACATCTTCAAGTGGGGTGGCAAGGAGTATCAGTAATCAATAAATGAGACAGTAGCGATTGTCCCGATGGTGAGTAACTGGCATCGCGGAACCTGCCGGCCGGGTCGAGGCCGCCGTTGCGGGGTCCGCCTTAGGGGGCTGGGGTTTCCGTAACGGGGTCGGACCTGATTCAGCTGTGGCGTGGCGGCTGCAGTGGAGTCATTAGATGAGTTCATCAGCTGTGTACCTCTCGCTGAAGCACTCAGTTTGCGTACCGACCAGGTTGCACTGCGCTACGCCCAGCCCGGCTTAAGAACGCTCACCGCGACGATCGAGGCGACCAGCAGCCAGAGCAGCACCAGTACGGTCGTCGAGCTTTTGTATCGACTGCGCAGGAGTCGCTCACGTTCTTCTGTTGAGCCTTCCAGCCGAATGGTATTCCATACCGCAAAATAGTGGACGAGTTCATAGCGTATGCCGAGCCCACTGACAATGATCGCGGCGAACAAGCCCAGCTTGATTGCCAGCCAGCCCGCTATGGAAAAGTAGCCCATCAAGGTACCGATTGCCATCATCGCGGCAGTGACGATTGCTGTATACCGGATGGTCCGGTCGATCAGCCCCAGTGCACGGCCTTTTGGCCCGCTTCTCAGTCGGTGGGTGAACTCGACCACGACCAGCCAGGCAATTCCCAGCAGCGTGGCAACTCCAGCCAACCAGATCCCGCCGGGAAAATACCCGAGCAGCGCACCGAGCGCTGTACCCAGCCAGACCTGGAGAATCAGCGCGTAACGAACATGCTGGTCGACATCCAGCACATGCTCGAGTAGCCGGTCCCGGTCTGCGAAGGGCATAGCTGCGGCCCGCGAGACATAGCGAAAGGTGCTGTTGATGACCAGGTCGGAGCCCAGCCAGTAACCCACGACGATGATATGCGCCACCATGATGACCTGAATCAGCATGATGGCGCCTTTGGTCCGTCCTTCGCAGGGTTGGGGGCCTGATCCTGCGCTGTGTTGTCGATTGGCAGGCCAAGTACCCCGGGGTTCATCAAGCCGCGCGGATCGAGCCGGGACTTGATCGCCACGAGCAGCGCACGATTCTCCGGCATCAGTTTGTCGGCGTAAGCGTAGGTGCGCCCCAACTGATTCGAGGCCGCACCCAGGGAGTCGAACAGCGCCAGTGTTTCGCGCTGCAGGCGCGCAACCAGGTTACGCGCAGCCGGATTGGGCTGTGGCTCGGTCAATCTTCTGAGGTGCTCCGGATCAGGAATCGCGCGATGCAGGGGCAACCAGCTGTCGAACCAGTGAAAGACAGTTTCGAAACTGAAGGCATGCGTCTGCATCGCCGTCAGCAGGGTGGACAACTCGACACCAGCCTCTTGAAGCATTGCCCGGTGTGGCTCGATCATCTGATTGAACGCATCGATCAGTTGATGCGCATCGCTGTGCGGGACCTTGGCATTCAGCGCCACCCAGCGTTCGCCAGCCGGGCCGAGCACACCATTGAGATTGTTGAAGGGTGCGGCACGCACGGCCACCGGGATGGAGGCAGGGATCTCCTTGCCGCCATGCCGCTCGAGCAGCCGTCGGCACAGCTCCAGATCGGACCTGGTAGTGGCAGCACTGCGCCCGGCACAAACAAGATGCAATGACCAGGCGCCCGCCGGCACGACACCTTTGCCGGCCGCAACGAGGCGCGCGCCGGCCTTCAGACCTGCCAGCAGGTTTTTCTGGTTGCCGACCACCCTGCCCAGGGTGGCAATGTCACCCTTGAGCGTGCCGCCCGCCATATTTCTGGATGTGGTCTGGGCATCGAACACGTATGCCTCTTCTGCTGCGCCCGACCGGGCGATAGCCGACAGGGCTGTGGCCGCTGAATGTGCGTCGCGAAAAGCGCCGGACAGGTACTCGATATGCTGCGGCATTTCGATCAGCCTGAAGGTGGCCTCGGTCTTGATGCCGAGCGCACCGCTATCATGTACAAACAGCCCGGTCAGATCCGGACCGTGCGTCCGGTAAAACGGTTTGCCGTGGCGGAATCCTGCCTGGCCGGTGCGCAGAATGCCGCCATCGGCCGTCACGATTTCCAGTCCCAGCACGTTCTCGGCAGCACTGCCATACCGTGCTGTGCCGAGAAATACGGCACCGTTGGACAGCCCTCCACCAACGGTCGCGCGGCGTCCGGAAAAGGTTCCGAAGTAGGGCAGACGCAGCCCGTGCGGTGCCAGATGTTTATAAATGGCTTCCCAGGTCGTGCCGGCACCGACGGTTATAGTCATGTTGCCAGGATCAAAGTCGACCACGCCCTGAAGCTCAACGGTGTCCACCACAACCGAGGACACCGACGCGGGACACACGCCGCCGGTGTAGGACATACCACCGCCACGTGGCACCAGCACATAGCCTGCGGCCGAAATCTGTGCCACTGCGCTCGCTAGCATCTGCGTGCCGGATGGCCGGATGACTGCGGTCGCCGTCTTTCCCTGGGAGTACAAGTCCCCGGACAACAGTTCACACTCGTCAGCGCTGGTGATAACGCGTTGTGCTCCCATGATGCCGTGAAGCGCCGCGATGAGTTCAGCGGATGGGCGAATGGCAGGCGGGCTGTTCAGTGGCATGGCCGTGTGCGGATCAGGCTGGCTGTCGCCAGCTGTTGACCAGGTCCTTGAAGGCATGGATACGGACCTGTGGCCACAGGCCAGCCTTGTTATACGGATCGGCCTCGATGATATCGATGACCTGCTGCTTCGACTCTGCTTCGATGAGCAGCATGCCGCCGGCCGGCGCGCTGCCGTCATCACGCATGAACGGGCCGGCCATCTTGATCGCCCCGATATGTCTGCCAATATGCGCCATGTGTTCCTTCAGCAACGGCTCACGAATACGCATGTTGTCCGTAATGTCTTCCAGGTAAACCAGAAACAGCATCACTGTTACTCTCATATTGTTGAGACGTCAAAAGGGTTGAACAATTCCGAGCCAGGCCATGATGATCAGCGTCCAGAACAGCCAAGCGGCACGTTGCGCCTTGCGATGGCCATCAACAAACAAGGCGTCGATATCGGCGCCGGATTCGCCATTGCGAAGCCTTGCAAAGCTCAAACGCCAGCCGCGAATTCTCACTCGCATTCATCGGCCATGCGTTCAGCAACGATAAAGTGCCAGCCCAGATTAGAACAGCAATCAAGACGATCCGCCAGCTCTCATCAATCCGTTGCCATTACTTGTCGCTCGGCGTTCGCACTTTAAAATAAGCGATATAGGCATTGACCAGTGCCGACATTTCCAGCTGATCGACCATCTCCACCACAAAGCGCGCCAGGTTTCGCTGCGGCAGCCACTCATCCACCGACGGTGGGAGCAGGAATCCCGTGTCGCGGCTGAGCGGGCGGAAATTACTCATGCGTCACCGGAAAAAAAGGGAGAGCAATCCATGACGGTAGAAAACGGTAGCGGCATGTACTACGGGTGGGTCATTGCCGTATCGGCGGCCGTCATCCTGGTGGTTACAAATGGCATGACGCTGGGAGGCTTGAACGTCTTCGACCGGCCACTGCTCGACGCACTGAAGGAGGCCACGGGCGGCCCTGTCAGTCTTAGCGATTTCAAGTTGCGGGATGCGATCACGCTTGCGGTCAGCGGGCTCATGGCGCCCCTGGCGGGTGCTGCTGCCGACCGCTTCGGCGTCCGCCCCTTGATGATAATCGGTGCGCTGTTGTTGTCGGCCGGATACTACCTTTACTCAACCGTCGACAGCCTCAGCGACATTTACGCCATTCACATTCTGTTTGCCTCGGCGCTCGCCTCCTGCGGCCTGATAGTCAACGTGATCCTGGTATCGCGATGGTTCGTCAAGGACCGGGGCCTGGCCCTCGGAATCGCGCTGGCAGGCACCAGTCTCGGCAACGGCACGCTGCCACCCCTCAATGCCATCTTGATGGAAGCCGTTGGCTGGCAGTCTGCCTTCCGATGGATCAGCCTGTTGCCGCTGTTTCTGATTCCGGTGATTTTGTTTGTCGTCCGGGAGCATCCGGCCAATCTGGATCGGCAGATGCCGGTTGCGAAGGCGAATGGCGCTGCACCGGCAAGCATCACCAGCCTGACACTGGGCACAGCAATTCGCACACCGAATTTCTGGATCCTGGCCTTGATTGCGATGTTTACCTTCTTTGCGATCATTGGTACGCAAGCCCACCTGAATCTCTACATGCTCGGCCAGGGTTTCGATCAGACCGGGGCGAGTTTGAGCTACACGGTACTGTTCTACCTGGGATTGATTGGCAAGATCGCCAGCGGTTTTCTGGCAGACAGAGTCGGCTGTCAACGCATTTTTATCGGCACGCTGACGACCATGGCCATCGGTGCCGGCATCCTTACGCTGTCGGGGAACAATGCGATATGGGCTGGCCTGGTCTGCTTCGGCCTCGGCTGGGGCGGATTGTATACATTGCTGCAACTCCTCGCGGCCGACTACTTTGGCCCGCGGCATCTGGGCAAGATCCTGGGCGCCATCACCGTACTCGATACATTCGGCGGCGGCATGGGGCCGGCGATGATCGGCGCCATCTTTGACCGTACGGGATCCTACAATCAGGCCTTCATTCTGGTTACCGGACTCGTTGTGGCCGCGTTGCTGTTGGCGACTCAGTTCCGGTTGACACGGTCTGCACCGGCGGCCTGATCTGTATTGTGCAGGAGCGTCTTCAGGCGCGAATGGCCTGAACTAAATTCACGCCAAAAAGTTTGTTTGGCTGGTGGTCGACGGTGATGTGGCAGCAGTTGGTGTTCTCAAGCGCGACCAAATCGTCGCTATTTGCGTTGATAATCGAATATGACCCGAAAAAATCATTCGACCATGTTGAGCAAAGTGCCTGAAGTCACGATCTACTTCTGGGTTATCAAAATTCTTTGCACCACCGTCGGAGAATCTGCCGCCGATTTTCTGAACGTCGATCTGGGCTTCGGGCTTACGTGGACCTCTGTCGCAACGGGTATTGTGCTTATTGTCGCGCTCTATTTTCAGTTTAGAGAGAGCCAATACAATCCAAAAGTATATTGGTTGGCGGTGGTGTTGATCAGTGTGTTCGGTACGCTGATTACTGACATTCTTAGCGATGAAATCGGGGTGCCACTTGAGGCCAGTACCTTGTTCTTCAGCGTCACGCTGCTGATTACATTCGTGATCTGGTATGAGCAGGAGAAAACGCTTTCGATTCACTCGATTGTTACCTGGCGCCGTGAGTTGTTCTATTGGTTCGCCATACTTTCCACCTTCGCGCTCGGTACTGCTGCCGGCGATCTGATGGCCGAGAGTCTAGGTCTGGGTTATCCGCTGACCGGGATCATTGTCGCCAGTGCAATTTCGGCGATTACTATCCTCTGGTATCTGAAGTTGGACGCGGTGCTGGCGTTCTGGCTGGCATATATTCTGACGCGGCCCCTTGGCGCATCGCTGGGTGACTATCTTTCACAGTCTGCGGTCAACGGTGGCATAGGTCTGGGTGCGACTGTCACCAGTGCTATCTTCGCCGCCGCTATTTTTGTGCTGGTTGCATACTGGTCAATCACAAAGCGTGATTTGATGGCGAAAGCACAAATAGATGTCGCGGAGGCTGACGGAAAATCCGGTGCGGGTTGGCAGACCGCTGTTGTTGTATCTGTGTTGGTCCTGATTGCCAGCAGCGGCTATTACTGGCGGCAAGTGCAGCTGAATGATCCTTCTCTGCTGAATTCAACAGTGGCGGCTCCGTTAGGCGATTTGTCAGTTTTTCGTACGATTTCTGCAGATACTTTGAAGATGGTTTTAAGGGACGAACCCGCGGCAGCGAAAGCGCGTATCGGTGATCTGGAATTCACTTTGGACAACGCGGAGGCATTGCTGCGTGCGGCCAACTGCGAAAAAATGGATCGAGGTTGATGATGCGATTGATGATGCCCTGAAAAATGTTCGCTCCGTCCGTCAGGATAGGGAAGCAAGCAAAGACTCATTGGAGTCACTGATTGCCGTGCTGGATCAGCTGGACAGCCCGCATGTACTCCAAGGCAAAACCGGGGATTCTGAACGCAGTAACTTGTAGGCATTGAATGGGACAAGCACGGGAAGTCCGTCGCGTCCTTGCTTTGCAATGATCGAGCATGGTGTCCGCACAGCCTGACGCGGCTGTCACGCCGCTCGCAAGCGCAACCCGCGCGGCCAGGCGCTATGCGCCGGTTGGACATAATGCCCTGCTCCACGCCTTGGCTGAGCTTGGAGCGTGCTTAGATTTGCCTTGCCGCCAGCGACATTCGGCTCGGGGCCGTCGGGGGGGGGTACGCGGGCGATCGTCCTTGTTTGTTCCGTCCATAATAGCTATTCTAGCTGTGATGAAAAGCGTTACCGCCCTGGAAGCCAAAAACCGGTTCGGCGAAGTGCTGGAGGCCGCCCAGCGTCAACCCGTCAGCATTACGCGCAACGGCCGCCCCTCGGTGGTGGTGATTTCCGCAGAGAGCTACGCCCGTCGGCAGCACATGGCGCGCAAACGACTGCGCCAGGCCATGCAACGCGCTGGCGAACACGCGGCGGCTCAGGGCATGACCGAGGACGTGCTGGACAAGCTGCTCGCGGATGAAAGCTGAAAGGCTGGTCATCGACAGCAACGTCTGGATTGCAGCGCTGATCTCACCCTCCGGAACAGCGCGTCAGCTCGTGGATGCTGTGCTGGACAACGACATCGACATACTGATGTCGGAGGCGACGTTTACTGAGCTGGTGTCACGTCTGGATCGACCCAAGTTTGATCGGTACCGCGAACCTGAGGCGTGGAACCTGTTCCTGTCCGAACTGGTGGAATTGGCGCTTTGGCTCGAGGATGCCGGAACAGCGACGGGCATCTCCCGTGATCCGGATGACGACAAGTTTCTCGCGCTCGCAGTGATCGGGCGGGCCGACGCGATCATCAGCGGTGACCGCGACCTGCTGGAGTTGGTCGCTCATGAAGGCATTCCCATCCTCACGCCAGCGCAGTTTATGCAGCGTGTGAGCTACCACCAGAGCCGATAGATCTCGATACATCTCGAAAGCGGACTCGTATCAAGGTGCCGATGCTCCTCAATAGATGTCGATAGATGCTGAAAGCTGTTGCAGGGCATCAGGTGAGATTGACGGTATATCTGACGGTAAAAATGCAACTCGCAGAACGAAGCTCTAGACCAGACAACGGCTTGCCCATGCCGTTGATGATCGAGTGGGAATGACCAGGGGCCTTTCGTGTCTGTCGGCACTCAGCGGAATTCAATCCTGAGTCGCTGATAAAGGCCCGCTTCGCCGCCGGTATGCTGCCAGTGGCCGCTGCGGCTGGATCTGATGATCTTCAGTCGGAATCCGCCGGCGGTTGACTGTCGAATGACATGCATGACGTCGTCCGGGGACCCATCTTGAATCCGCAAAAATCCAGAACCCTGCTGCCCTTGTTGTTTACTGGCGTGCTGATGGGCGCGCTCGATCTCGCCATCGTGGGCCCGGCCCTGCCGGCCATCCAGGCGGACTTCGGCATGACCAGCCGTCAGCTGGCGGTACTGTTCAACGCCTACGTGCTGTGCCAGATGATTGGCACGCCGATGCTGGCGAAGTTTGCCGACCGCGTGGGTCCACGCCTGGCCTACCTGGTCAGCATCGGTTTTTTCGCCGGCGGGTCGCTGCTGCTGGTGATCGCGCCTGACCCCTGGGTGCTGTACCTCGGCCGATCGCTGCAGGGCTTCGGTGGCGGCGGTATCTTTCCCATAGCTGCGGCGGTCATCGGCAATACGCTGCCGTCCCGGGAGCGCGGCCCGGCCCTCGGCATCCTCGGCACGGTCTTCGGACTCGCATTCCTGGTGGGACCCATCATGGGCGGACTGCTGCTGCCCTATGGCTGGCAATGGCTCTTCCTCGTCAATCTGCCGATCGCCGCAGTCCTCATGGCTGGTGCGTACCGCGTGCTGCCGGCCGCTGCTGGCAGCGCCAGAAAGCCGCTCGATATCGGTGGCATTGCCACCTTGTCAGTGGCGCTTGCCGCGCTCGTGCTGTTCGTCAGCAGCCTGGACACCCGCGAACTGCTGCGCAGCCTGCTTTCAGGCCGGAGCGCCCTGGCAGCCGGTGTGCTTGTGGTGCTGGTGCCGGTGTTCTGGCGCATCGAGAATCGCGCCGCTGACCCGATCGTCCGTCCCGGCCTGCTGCGCTCGCGGCCTGTCGCAACCGCTTCGCTGATAGGTACGTGCATCGGCGCCGTCCAGTCCGGTGGCGCGTTCTATCCGGCGCTTGCCATCGCGGCCATCGGGGTGACACCGAGCACGGCGTCGTGGATGCTCCTGCCGGGCGTCCTCGGCGCAATCATTGCCTCGGCGGTTGCCGGCCGCCTGATAAACCGCATCAGCACGCGGACTATCGTCACCGTGAGCGTGTTGATGGTCGTCTGCAGCCTGCTCATCTTCGGGCTGGCGCACATCAGCGTCGCGAGCTTTATCCTCGCCAGCGTGCTCGGCAGTACCGGCCTTGGTGGCGTGCAGGGCGCGCCACTGCGCATGGTGATAATCGACAACAGCCTGCCCAATGAGCGTGGCACAGCCCAGGGTCTGCTCAGCAACTTCACCTCGATGGGCCGGCTGGTCGGCGCCGCCCTGGTCGGCAGTATTGCGGCATCGGCCGGCAGTGGTGTCGTGGGCTACCAGGCGGCATTCCTCGGCATGACCGTCGTCGCGGGAATCATGCTTGCGCTGGGGCTCACGCTGTCGGCGAGAGCTGCCGGACAGACGGACGAGGCGAAGCCCTTGCCCTCTTGAGTAGTGGTGGCGCGACCACATTTCGTATCACGATGAGAGCTGGCGAAGATTGCGGAGCGGTACGGAGGCAGGAGAGCAAGCATGAGTGATTCACCATCCTATTCGCCACCGGCAGTGTGGACATGGAAGCCCGGTAACGGCGGTGCGTTCGCCAACATCAACCGTCCCACGGCGGGCGCGCGCTTCGAGGCAGAGCTGCCGGTCGGCAAGCACCCTTTGCAGCTCTACTCACTCGCGACACCGAACGGCATGAAGGTGACCATCATGCTCGAGGAACTGCTCGCGCTGGGGCACGCGGGGGCCGAGTACGACGCGTATACGATCGATATCGGCAAAGGGGAGCAGTTCGGCAGCGGCTTTGTCGCACTAAACCCGAACTCCAAGATCCCTGCGTTGCTGGACCGGAGCGGGCCCGAACCGGTGCGCGTCTTCGAGTCCGGCGCCATCCTGCTGTACCTGGCCGACAAGTTTGGCGCGTTGCTGCCACAGGACCATGCAGCCCGGACGGAGGCCCTGTCGTGGCTCTTCTGGCAGACGGGTGCCGGGCCCTTCGTGGGTGGCGGCTTTGGGCATTTCTACAAGTATGCAGATATCAAGATCGAGTACGCCATCAACCGCTACGCGATGGAGGTCAAGCGGCAGCTCGACGTGCTCGACCAGCGTCTCGCCCGGCACACTTACCTGGCCGGCGACGACTACAGCATCGCCGACATCGCCTGCTGGCCGTGGTACGGCGGCCTGGTCAGCAACGAGGTATACGGCGCAGCCGAGTTCCTCGACGTGCAGTCCTATCCCCATGTCTTGCGCTGGACGGCCGGCATCGCCGGGCGCGAAGCCGTGCAGCGCGGACGGCGCGTCAACCGTGTGTCGGGTGACGGGGGCAAGCAGCTCCGCGAGCGGCACGCGGCCAGCGACTTCGACCGCGCGACGTAAGCAGCTTGGGCAGCAGTTATGTTTCATGTGGGTCGGTAGCTGTCAGTCTCACGCGGAGCACGCTCACTAGGCCCCCAGCCAATGCCAGCACCGCAGCGATGCCGAGTCCGATCCGGGGCGCTGTGTCGACAGATGCCAGGGTAAAGAGCAGGGTCATGGTGATTGCGCCCGCCGTTTGGCCCGTCAGCCGCGCGGTACCCTGCATGCCTCCCGCCGCACCACTTCGCTCGCGCGGCGCTGCGAGAAACATGTTCTGGTTGTTCGGTACTTGAAACAGGCCGAATCCAAGGCCGCACAAACTTGTGAGAAGTGCGAGCGGCAGCAGGCTTTCCTTTAACGGCCAAATCGCGGCAACCGCAAGCCCGAAGGCGAGGCAAATACCGCCCGCTGCGCAGAGCCATGCCGTTGACACATGACTCGCGAGTCGACCTGCAAGCGGAGCTGCGACGGCCACCGTTAGCGGCCATGGCGTCATGTAGAGCCCTGTCATCCAGACGCTCTGTCCGAGTCCGTGCTGCAGGTAGAAGGGCAACGCCACCAGGCCAGCGGCCACTCCCGTAAAGCACAGTACCGATGCAGTCACTGAAATGCGGAACGAGTCGGCGCTGAGCAGGTCGAGCGGGATCAGCGGCGCTTCCTTGGGTCTCTCCCGTCGGACCAACGCCATCAGTATGATGATCGCCGCGGCGATCAGTGCGGCAGCCGGCGCCGGTCGTCCGGGTAGTATCTCTGCGCCAATGACAAAAGATGCAAAGGCACCTGCATTCATCGCCACACTGAGCAAGTCCAGCCGGCGCGCAGTGCCACTGATGTGCGGCAGAGCGCGGCTCGCGAGCAGCACCAGAACGCCCAAGGGCAGGTTAAAGGCGAACAGCCACGGCCAGCTCGCCCACGACAAAATCGCTGCACCAATGGACGGACCGGCCGCAGATGACAGCGCGACGGCAAGGGCGTTCCAGCCGATGGCGGCGCCGAGACGTGCATGTGGGACCACAGTGCGCAGCAGCGCAACGCCGAGCGCCATGACAGCCGCTCCCCCGAGCCCCTGGAGGAAGCGGGCGGCGACGAGCCATGGGAGGGACGGTGACAGCGCACACAGCACGGATGCGCCGACAAACAAAGTAACGCCGACCGTGAAAACCTTGCGGAAGCCGAAGCTTTCACCGAGCGCGGCACTGGGTAGCAACGCCACCACCAGTGCCGACTGGTAGGCGGTGATGATCCAGATCGACATCGCTGGCGTCACTTGCAGCGATCGCGCGATCGTGGGCAGTGCCACGTTGGCAATGGCGGCGTCGAGCACAACAAGCACCATGGCTGCCAGTACAGAAGCGATTGCGGCCGTCCGGCGCCGTCCCCGCAAACCTGGCCCTGCATCATTGAATTGCGAGCTCATGACGCACCTGAGGTCCAGACGCCGTCGCGCTCCACATACCTCGTCACCCGGTGTTCCTCTTCGTCCTCCTTCTTCAAGTCTCGCTCGGTAAAGCGGAACAGGAGCGCAGGCCCTGTCAGGCACCGGGTGTCATGGATATCTCCGGGCAGATAGACTTGCACCTGGCCGGGGCGTACCACCGTCGAGTTTCTCTTGACGAGCTTCGCGCTGCCATCTTCGTTCTCGACCCGGGCATAGGTTCCCATCTCGATTTCACCCTGCTGGATCGCATAGATGACCCACCCCCTGCCGTGGTCGTGCGGCGGTCGATACAGCCCTGGATATTCCGAGTGCGCCAGCAGCACAAACCCGTGTTGCGGGTCCCGGTACAGTTCCTTGTTGGCCGGCGCTTCCCTGTACAGCGCCGACAACCAGTCTTCTGTGACGGGCGCTTTGAGGGCATCCTCCAGGTGTCGCTGACAGGTAGCGACCACTTCAGTGCAAAGTGGTCCCCACGCCGCCCTGATTCCTTCAATCGACGTTTCAAGAGTGTTGCCAACCATGTCCTCTTCTCCCGTTCTGCCTGGACGCGATCAGTTCAGGCTTCTGGCGGCTAAGGTAGTGATTGAGATGGCATGGCGGAAGGCGCATCATTTGCACTCGATAAGTGCATATGACGCCATATATGAGCCTGGGCGTCGAGGAGACGCCATGGCCAGACCGGACCTGAATCTGTTGTTCACGCTCGATGCGCTGCTCGCAGAGGGCAGTGTTGCCCGCGCTGCCCGGCGGTTGCGGCTCAGCCCCTCGGCGATGAGCCGATCACTCGCGCGGCTTCGGGAGGCAACGGGTGATCCGCTCCTGGTCAGGGCAGGGCGTGGCATGGTCGCATCGCCCCGGGCGATGGAGCTCCGCGATTCGGTCAGCCAACTTGTCCATGCCGCCGAAGCGGCATTGCGTCCCGCTAACAGACTCGATCTCGAGCACCTTGATCGAACGTTCACGTTTCGCGCCAGTGAGGGCTTTGTGGAAAACTTCGGAGCGAGACTTCTGGTTCTCGTCTCACGAGAAGCACCCGGTGTTCGATTGCACTTCCTGCATAAACTGGACAAGACCAGTGGGCCGCTGCGCGATGGATCCGTTGATCTGGAAACGGGAGTAATTGACAAAGCAATTGGTCCGGAGCTGCGCGCGCAGGCGCTGTTTCGAGACCGCTACGTCGGTGTCGTGCGGATAGGGCATCCGCTGAGCAAGGGCAAAATCACCCCATCAAGATATGCCGCCGCAGCTCATGTCCATGTCTCCCGTAGAGACTATGAAAAGAGCCATGTGGACGACGCCCTGGCAGAACGTGGGCTGAAACGCGAGATTTCCACGACAGTCGGCGGATACTCGGCCGCGTTGGCTTTGGCGAGAGCCTCGGATCTGGTGGCCACCGTTCACGAGCGGCACACCGGAGTTCTTTTCGCCGGGATGCACAGTTTCGCGTTGCCAATGCCTGTTCCGCAGTTCGCGGTTTCGTTGCTCTGGCATCCGCGGCTGGATGGAGATCCGGCGCATCGCTGGCTTCGTGGGCGTGTTCGAGAGGCCTGTGCTGAGCGGCAACCCGCATAGGCCCGCCTTGTCGAGGAATTGTTTGATGCCCACTCACAACTGCCGACTGCCTGTCGCTTGTCTGCGAAGCCACCCCCGGCCAGCTAGAATGGTGCCGGTCTTTCGGCCAAGAGGAGGGGCGTATGGTTGCCGTTCACGTCGTCATCGCGCTGGCACTGATCCAGTTTTTCGTCTTCGGCGCGCTTGTCGGGCGGGCCCGGGTGAAATATCAGGTGGATGCGCCGGCCATCACCGGCCACCCGGTGTTCGAGCGCTATTACCGGGTTCACTACAACACGATGGAGCAGCTCGTGAGCTTCGTGCCGGGGATGCTGCTGTTCGGTACTTACGTCAGCGCCACGGGCGCGGCGATACTCGGGCTGGTGTTCATCGCGGGGCGCCTTGTCTACCTGCGCCTCTACATCGCGGACCCGAAGAAGCGCGGTGCCGGGTTTGGTATCTCGGTGCTGCCGATCATGATCCTGATCCTCGGCGGGCTCGGCGGCGCCATCTGGTCCGCCCTCGGCTGAGCACGCGCCGCTTCCAGCCTTGCTGCCAGGCTTCAGGGCGCCGTTGCTGACGGCCCCGGCGGCTTGCCAAACAGGGCCCTGAACCGGGCGAGGTCGGCAAAGTTCACGTTGCCGTTGCCATCGAGATCGGCATCAGCGTTGCTGGTGGCGAAGCGGGCGCGGAAGATCGCCAGGTCGGCAAAGTTGACCTTCATGTCGTTGTTCAGATCCGCATCGCACCAGTTGCCATAACCGTCGCCATCGGTATCACGTTGACTGTTATTGGCGGCGCCGAGACAGTTATCCGCGGCATCATCCACCAGGTCGTTGTCGAGATCGATGATCACAGCCACAGTGACCGTCGCGATGTCTATCCGTGCACCGTCATCGATGGCGTACTCGAAGGTATCAGTGCCCATGAAGCCGGGTGCGGGTGAGTAGGTAATGCTCGGGGAACTGCCGCCATTGCCGTTGATGCTCAGACTGCCATGCTGCGGAGTGGTATAGATGCCGACCGTCTTGTTGTAGTAGGCAAATCCGATGTCGTTGGTGGTTACACCGATGGTTACCGGTGTCCCGACGCCGGTAACGGCCTGGTCGTCTATGGCCTTGTAGCGAACCACCTCAACAGACACGGTGGCGGTATCCGTATGGACGCCGTCGCTGATCTGATACCGGAAAGTTTCCGTATAGTCATTCGGATAGTTGTAGGAATACGGGTAGTAATAAAAATTGACATCATTCTTCGTGCCGGGACTGTTCTGGACGTATGCAGATCCGTTGTGGTCGGGCGACTGGATCAGCGTGACACTGACCTGGCTGCCAAAGCCCACATCATTCCGGGCCACGTACAAATACTGGCAACAGTTGTCGCGACTCACGACGAAGTTGTCGTTGTTGGCCTTGTAGACCAGCACCGTGATTGCCACCGTCGCCGTATCGGAATTGAAGCCATCATCGACCTCATAGGTGATGCTGTCCGGGCCCGCGTAGCCTGTGGTCGGCGTGTAGTTGATGCGGATTGCAGACTTGTTGCCGGGGGACCCGCTGACGGTCGCAACGCCGTGGTTCGGTCCGGCGGTGATCGTCACGGTTGCGGGGTTGGCAAAGGCCTGGTCATTGGCCAGCACATTGATGGAGGTTGCAGCGCCGTTACTGATGGAAATGATGTCGTCGTTGGCCTGGGCTGGCTGGACGGTGATGGTCACGGTGGCCGTGTCGGTGCTGGCGCCGTCAGTCATCGAGTAGACAAAGGTGTCGGGGCCCGTATAGCCAGGACTTGCTGTGTAAGTGATCGTCTGGGCGGCCGCGGCACCGGTATCGCTGATTGCAGTGATTATCCCGTGGGCCGGCGCCGTGCTCACCGTGACGGTTACCGGATCAGTAAAGCCTATATCGTTTGCACCCACTGGAATGAGGGTGGGAGTCGACGGTGCGGTAACGACAGGGCCATCATTGACAGCATCGGCTGCCGGGGTGACCGGGATATCAAAGGTAAAGAGATAGCCGGTATCAAAGCCGGTGGCTGAATCTCCGGCACCTGGGACCAGATCCGCACCATTGGAGAAGGTGTAGCGCTGGAAACCAGTGGCTGCACCAGGGATGGCAACTGCAGGGTTGAAGTTGCTGTAGCTGTTGGCAAGCGTCTGCGGGTCGCCGAGGGCTATGTCGTCACCACCAATCGTCACGGTGGCCCCAACAGTACTCGGGGTGTAGACACTGTCGTTGGTGTAGTTACTGCCGAAGTTGTAGTTGCCGCAAATGTGTGCGCCGATGATGCCACCGAAAACGCCTTCCGTGCACGACCAGGTCGTGGCGGTGGCTATACCGGCGCTCATGGTGACACCCGTCATGGTATGTGTCATCAGCGGGGTAGAGCCCACTTTGGCTACACGTGCGTAGGTACCGCTCGCAATCGCCAGCGTATTCGTGGTGGTATCGAAGGTCCAGGTGGCGGTATTGGCTGCCGTGGCAGTCCAGTCGCCGGGCGTCGTTGAGTTCCTGCCGTAACTTCCGACACTCACCAGGGTTGCAGGAACCGGCGCTGCATACGCCACACCGATACCACTGAGCCCAACCAGTGCGGCTATCGACAGCACTGTCTTCGCTTGCGTTCCCATTTTGGCCCCCCGACCTTCTTGCTTTTTATAGCCGGAGTATCCAACAACAATGCTGCAGATGCACCATCCAAACGGATGATTGATCTTAAGTAAAATCCTCCAGCTGCTGTTGCTGACGGAGCGAGGCTTATCTGCTGAGCCGTCTCTGCTGCTGAACCTCGGCCACGCCCTGGCTGCTGAGGTATTCCTCATATCCGCCGTGGAAATCGACGATCCCGTCGCTCTTCATCTCGATCACGCGGGTGGCGAGTGACGCCACGAATTCCCGGTCGTGGCTGACGAAGATGAGTGTGCCGGCGTAGTTCTCCAGCGCCAGGTTCAGAGCCTCGATGGATTCCATGTCCAGGTGGTTGGTGGGCTCGTCCATCAGCAGCACGTTCGGCTTGAGCAGCATCATCTTGCCGAACAGCAGGCGGCCTTCCTCACCACCCGAGATCACCTTCACTGATTTCCGGCTCTCGTCCTTCGAGAACAGCATGCGGCCGAGCGTCGCGCGCAGCGCCTGCTCGTCGTCAGTCTTCTGCTGCCACTGGCGGATCCAGTCGAACAGCGTGAGGTCCTCGGCGAAATCCTCGCCACGGTCCTGCGGGACGTAGCCGGTCGTCACGTTCTCCGACCACTTGACCGTGCCCTGGTCCGGCTCCAGTTCCTGTACAAGGCATTTCAGCAGCGTGGTCTTGCCGACACCATTCGCGCCGATGATGGCGATCCGCTCGCCGACCTCGACCTTGAGGTCCAGGTTCCTGAACAGCGGCTCTGCGTCGTAGCCCCTGGTCAGCCCCTCGACTTCCAGCGCCAGGCGGTAGAGCTTCCGCGACTGGTCAAAGCGGATGAACGGGCTCACCCGGCTGGAGGGCTTCACGTCGGCCAGTTCGATCTTTTCGATCTGGCGGGCGCGGGACGTCGCTTGCCGGGCCTTCGACGCGTTGGCCGAGAAGCGGCTGACGAAGGTCTGCAACTCGGCGATCTGCGCCTTCTTCTTCGCGTTGTCGGCCAGCAGTTGTTCGCGAGCCACGGTGGATGCGGTCATGTACTGGTCGTAGTTGCCCGGATAGATGCGCAGCTCACCGTAGTCGAGATCAGCCATGTGCGTGCAGACGCTGTTCAGGAAGTGCCGGTCGTGCGAGATGATCACCATCGTGCAGTCGCGGGTATTGAGCAGGTCCTCGACCCAGCGGATTGAGTTGATGTCCAGGTTGTTGGTGGGCTCGTCAAGGAGCAGCACGTCCGGGTTGCCGAACAGCGCCTGGGCCAGCAGCACGCGCAGTTTCCAGCCGGGTGCCACTTCGCTCATCAGGCCGGTTTCCAGTTCTGCCGGAATACCCACACCCCGCAGCAGCTCGCTGGCACGGGACTCGGCGGTGTAGCCGTCGAGTTCGGCGAAGAGGGTTTCAAGTTCACCGACCCGCATCCCGTCTTCCTCGCTCATCTCCGGCAGGGCATAGATGCGATCCCGCTCCTGCTTGATGGCCCAGAGTTCGGCATGTCCCATGAACACCGTATCGAGCACCGGATATTCCTCGAAGGCGAACTGGTCCTGGCGCAGCTTGCCGAGGCGCACACCGGCATCCAGGGCCACGTTGCCCGAGGTGGGGGCCAGATCGCCGCCGAGGATCTTCATGAAGGTGGACTTGCCGCAGCCGTTGGCCCCGATCAGCCCGTAGCGGTTGCCGCCACCGAACTTGGTCGAAACATTCTCGAACAGCGGCCTGGCGCCGAATTGCATGGTGATATTGGCTGTCGTGATCAAGGCGGAATCCTGTCGGGGGGGCTGAAGCGGGGGGCGAATGCTACACGCCGCTCCGGGGAATAGCATGGATGCCCTGCGACCGGTCCGAGGCCAGACCTTATGTCAAGGCGTGCGGGCGCCGCAGCAAGACTGCCCCGCTTGACATGCCAGGGATCCCGGCAGGACTATTCGACCACAACTACAAGTCGCAGGTCATGGTTCCAGACCCTGCACGGAAGCACCGGTCTATTCAGCATTGAAGCCTTTCCTGTTCGCCGGGAAGCGTCGTGGAAGGCGTTGTTTGGGAGCAGGTGTCATGTACAAGGCGCGCGGTTTCCGTTCGTTCCCCCAGAGCATCAGTTCCGACATGCGCCGCCGATCCTGGCTGGCACTGGCCACCCTGCCTGTCGTCCTGGCGGCGCCTGGTTCTGCCAGCGCAGCGCCGCTGACCTGGAACAGCGTCACTGCTGACTGGACCATCGGCACCAACTGGACGCCTGGTGGCCCGCCCGGAGTGGGCGATACCGCGATCATCAATGCGGGCAATGCGCAGCTGAATTCCGATACCACCATTCTCGGGCTTGCCCAGGCTGGCGGCACGATATCGGGCACCGGCGCGCTCACGCTGACCGGTTCCTCGACCTGGACCGGCGGTACCCATACCGGTGCCGGCATCAGCCAGTTCGACGGCCCGCTCGCCATATCCGGTGCAACGGCCAAGACGATCTCCGGTGCCCGCGTTGTGAATGCGGCCAGCACCGACTGGTCCGGCAACACCGGCGCCAACAACAACACCATCTCCATGGCAAGCACGAGTGTCTTCAACAACACCGGTACCTTCAGCGACGCCAACGCATTCAATAGCACCATCAGCGGTGGCACTTTCAACAACGGCGGCACCTTCAACAAGCAGACGAACACCACGACGACCATGAGTACCGTCTTCAACAATGCTGCGACGGTCAACGTGAATGCCGGAACGATGCTGATGCAGTCCGGCGGCACCAGTACCGGAAGCTTCGCCCTCGCGACGGGGGCCGTGATGGAGTTCAGGAATGGCGCTCACACGCTGAACAACGTAACGACCAGCGGTGCGGGCACGATACAGGTCAGCACGGACAATGTTGGCGCGGATGCGATCGTCACGATTACCGGTGGAACCTGGAACTCGGCCTTTCTTCTGAGCGGCAGTACCGTTACCGGGGGTAATCAGGTGTTCATGGGTCCGGCGACCTGGACCGGCGGAACGCTGACGGGTGCGGAGGGGACGAGCACTGTTTTTGGCAGCACGCTGACGATCAGTGGCGCCAACGGCAAGTCGCTTACCGGTGGTCGCGACGTGAGCGCCGGCAATACCACCTGGACCGGCAATACCGGCGCCAACAACAACGCCATTGCCATCGCGAACACCAGTATCTTCAGCAATACCGGAACCTTTACCGACGCCAATACCTTCGACAGCAGCATGAGCGGCGGTACCTTCAATAACGACGGTACCTTCAACAAGCAGTCGAACACGACGACTTCCATGGGTTCTGTCTTCAACAATACCGCGACGGTCAACGTGAATGCCGGGACGATGTTGATGCAGGCCGGCGGCGTGGACAGCGGGCAGTTCAGCATTGCCGATGGCGCAAAACTGGAATTCAGGAACGGCGTTCACACGCTGAATAACGTCACGACCAGCGGCGCTGGCACATTCCAGATCAGCACGGACAACGTTGGAGCTGATGCGACCGTCACCGTGAACGGCGGCACGCACACCTCGGCGTTCCTGCTGAGCGGAAGCACCATGACAGGCACCAGCAACACCTTCCAGGGCGCCGCCACATGGACGGGTGGTACCATCACGGGCGCAGCTTCCGCAAGCACCACCTTTGGCAGCACGCTGGCCATCACGGGTGCAAATACCAAGACGCTCTCGGGTGGTCGCAGCGTCAATGCCGGCAACACCACCTGGTCCGGCAACACGGGCACCAACAACAACGCGATTGCCATAGCCACCGCAAGTGCTTTCAACAACACGGGCACCTTTACGGATTCCAATGCCTTCGACAGCATTATCAGCGCCGGCAACGGTGGCGGCATCTTCAACAACAACGGCACCTTCAACAAGCAGTCAGGCACGACCACGACGATCGGGGTGATCTTCAACAGTTCCGACACGGTGAACGTGAACGCCGGGACGATGTTGATGGGGGGCGGAGGCACCGACTCCGGCGTGTTCAATATCGCGGATGGTGCGAAGCTGGAATTCCGGAATGGGGCGCACACGTTGAACAACGTCACGACCAGCGGCGCGGGCACCTTCCAGATCAGCACCGACAACGTTGGAGCGGATGCGACCGTCACCGTGAACGGCGGCACTCACACGACGCCGTTCCTGCTGAGTGGCAGCACCATGTCCGGTACCGATGCGACCTTCCAGGGCCTGACAACCTGGACCGGCGGCACGATATCCGGTGCCGCCAGCACGACCTTTGCCAATGACGTGGCGATCTCGGGTCCCAATCTCAAGGTCCTGGTGGGTGGCCGCACCCTGAACCTTGAAAGCACCACGACCTGGAGCGGCAATACCGCGAACAACAACAACGCCATCCGGTTCTGGAACGGGGCGACGATAAACAACAACGGTACGTTCAATGATTCGAACGCCTTCGATTCCTTCATCGAGCACAACGTCGGTGGCCCGCACAACTTCAACAATATCGGGACTTACAACAAGACCGAGAACACCCTCACCACCTTTGACCTGGGCGTCAACTTCAACAACACCGGTAACGTCAATGTGAATGCCGGCACGATCAGCGTTGCAAACGCGGTCGACAATCTGGGTACGATCAGTACCGCCACTGGCACGACATTCGCATCCACCAGCGGCGGGGCGAATCTGCAGAATCACGGTACTCTTCAGGGCACCGGCACCTATGATTCGGCAACCGGCCGGGCCGTGCAGAACTTTGGTCAGGTACAGCCGGGCACCGCGACCAGCCTCGGCAAGTTGCTGATCGCGGGCGACTACACCCAGGATGCCGTCGGCCTGATCGAGTTCAACCTGGCATCGCTCGCGGACTTCGATACCATGGATGTGGTCGGCAACCTGTCGCTCAACGGTACGGTCCACGTATCGAGCCTCGGCGGGTACAACCCCGGCAACGGTGACACCTTCACGATCATCACCTTTGATGACGGAGTGGCGGACGTCAGCGACCTGCTGGGCGTCTTCAGCCACGTGACCTGGAGTGGCTTCGATCCGGGGGTTTCATTCACCGCCCTGTACTTCGATCACTCAGTGGTGCTGAGCGCCAGCGCCAGCCCGGTACCACTGCCGGGTGGCATCTGGTTGCTCGGTACAGGCCTCGGTGGCCTGGTGTTTCGTCGGCGGCTGATGAGGATGCGCATGCCGGTATCCTGAGCCCTCGCGTTACACTGGCCGGCAACTCAGGCGACCGGTCGTGTAAACGTGGTGACTTGCGGTGTATCCGGTGTCGTTGACGACGCGGTGTTCATGCGCCGTGCGCTCGAACTCGCGCGCAGTGCGGAGCTGGCCGGCGAAGTGCCGGTGGGTGCGGTGCTGGTGCTCGAAGGGGCGGTGATCGGGGAGGGCTGGAACCGGCCGATCAGCAGCTGTGATCCGAGTTCGCACGCGGAGATCGAGGCGCTGCGGGCCGGAGCCCGGCAACTCGGCAATTACCGGCTGGCTGGCAGTACGCTCTATGTGACCATGGAGCCTTGCCCGATGTGTGCCGGCGCCATGATCCATGCGCGTGTCGCGCGTGTCGTGTACGGGACGCCGGACCTGCGTGCCGGCGCTGCCGGGACGGTCATCGATGTGCTGGGCAGCGCTGCCGCGAATCACCGCGTCAACGTGACCGGCGGCGTGCTGGCAGACGAGTGCCGGGAACTGCTGCAGGCTTTCTTTCGCACCCGTCGGGGCGGAAGGCCTGCGGTCTAGCTGCGGTTCTCGATGGCAATGGCCTGCGCCGGCCGGATGTCAGCCGCCTTCACGGGTACTTCCATGGCGGGCTCGGTCCGGCGCCAGGCATTCCGGCCTTCGGTAAGCCACACCAGGATGTCGTAGTAGTTTCGGATGTTGCGCACGTAGGCGCGGGTTTCATGGCCGCGCGCGAAACCCCAGCGGGTTTTCTCGTACCAGCGGCGCTCCATCAGCAACGGCAGGGCGCGCTTGATATCGGTCCAGCGGTCCGGATTGCCGCCGTTCAGTTTTGCGATGCGCCGCGCATCGAGCAGGTGGCCATAGCCCATGTTGTAGGCAGCCAGCGCCATCCAGGTCAGGTCAGGTTCGGATATTCCGGGCGCCAGCCGCGAGATGCGTCTGCGCATGCGCCACAGGTACTTTGAGCCGGCGGTGATGCTCTGTACCGCGTCGCTGCGATCCTCGACGTTCATCAGCAGTGCCGTATCCGGGGTGAGCATCATCATGCCCAGCGCACCCTTGGGCGATGCGGCAGCCGGATCCCAGTGACTTTCCTGATAACCGACTGCAGCGATCAGCCGCCAGTCGATGTCGGCGCGCTTCCCTGCGGCTTCGAACAAGGCCCGGTAGTGCGGCAGCATGCTCTTGTAGTCCTGGATGAATTTCCGCGTACCGGCGTAATCGAAAGAGTCGCGATGTCCGTAGTAACGGTCCATCAGATGACTGAGATCACCGGAGGCACGCATTGCGGCCATGTGTGCGCCTGCTGCATCGATCAGGCTGTGTTCGCTGCGGCGCTGAAAGGCCCAGGCCAGCGAGTCGCCCTTGCTGAAATCGAAGGCGACGAGCAGCTCGGGGTGGAAGCGCTGAAAGACCGAGAAAAGATTCGAGTCGACGACCGTGAAGTCTGCTTCGCCATCGGCGACCTTGTTGAGCAGTTCGCCGGCGTCTGCTGAGGGGTTTTCGATCCATGCGAGGCCGGGTACCTCGCGGCGGGCTGCCATCAGTGACTCGACATAGCTTGAACTGGCAATGACCTCGATGCGCTTGCCCACCAGATCGGCGGCTGAGCGGGGCCGCTTCTGTCCACGCCGATAGACGAGGTGCTGGCTCACATGCTGGTACGAGGGTCCAAAATCCACGGACCTGGCCCGTTCCGGCGTTACCGTCAGGCCGGCAGCAGCGATGTGGGCGCGACCGGCGCGGACTTCTTTCAGGAGGTCGGAGAAGCGCTCGGCTTCGATCAGTTTGAGTTTGACGCCGAGCTTTTCGGCGAAGCTGCGGGCGAGTTCGTAGTCCGGTCCTTCGGGGCCGGCCTGGCCCATGTAATAGGTGATCGGGCTATTGCGGGTGACCACGCGCAGCTCGCCCAGGGCCCTGACTTCCTCAAGCAGTGAGGGTTGCCGGGCGCAGGTACATAGCAGGCTCGCGACAGCGATGAGCAGTGCAGTACGCATGATCGGCGCGAACCGTAGCACGCAGGCTTCGACCGGGAACAGGCGCAGGTGTGATTTTTAATGTTGGGGTTTATGTATAAAAACAATTAAAACAATAATATACGAGAGATATATGGCCTTTCCCGTCAAGTCAGCTGGCCGACCCCCGGGCAGCGATTTCCGTTATTGTTCAGTCCCGCGACAGGATCCGTGATGCCATGCCCCAGACGGTCACACAGCCCGAATCAACCAGCAGTGACTGGCGCAGCCTGTGCCGGGTGCGTCGCATCGATCCCGCCGAGGTCGAGATGGTTGCCTCCCGCTACACGGCCTACCGGACCTATATGAAGGACCACGGTGGTGGTCTGCCGCTGGCCGGGTGGTTTCGTTTTTATCGCCAGGAAAAGGCCTCGGAGAGCGGCGACCAGACCGGTGGCGTCGTGGGTGGTTGCTCGGCCACCGGTGAGGCAATCGAGCAGAATGTACTGACCGACCCGCAGGGTTTTCTGGAAATCCTCAGGCTGCAGCTCGGTACAGCCGATTCAACCTGACGCCACGGCGCTGAATACCTATAATGCGGCGCCAGCCTGAAACCGGAGGGATGCCGGAGAGGCTAAACGGCCCTGACTCGAAATCAGTGGGGGGCGCAAGCCCCACGGGGGTTCAAATCCCTCTCCCTCCGCCACATATTTTTCCAGACGCGGGGCGTACGTTGCCCCTGCCTGCCAGGCCGTCCCGGGCCGGTTGCTGCAGACAGACTTTGTTCGGCGCACAATTGATCCGGCTCTCGCACGCAGGAGGCAGGTCTCATGTACCGGAATCGCGTCTCTCTGATCCTCGCCATGTCGCTTTGGTTTGCCCAACCCGCCTTTGGGCTGCAGTGTTCCAGCCCGACACTCAAGGCCGCTTCGGGTGTGATCTCGAACAAGCAAAGCTACAAGATCACTGGCGACTGCACTTACACCTGGAGCGAGATCAAGACAGGTGTCGGTTCCCACACGACGACGTCGGACAGTCTGTCGTTCAGTTATCTGGGTAGCGCGAGCTGGGATCGCCTGACCGGCGAGGCGGTGGAGACGCTCAAGTTCACCGGCGATTCGGTTGGCGTGCGCGATGCCAGGGCAATCTGCTCCCAGGATCCATTCCTCAAGGACCCTCCCGGCGGGCCAGCTGCGTGTGGCGCGGTCAAGGTCACGGCCAAGGTTGAATCCGGCGGCATCTACAATTTGTTGGTGCAGGGGCAGTTCTGGGCCGCGAAAAAACTGTCGCTTGCGGAAGCCCAGGCGCTTTCCAATCTGCCGCCGCCGAGTCAGCCGCCGCCGGCCGAAAAGCCAAAGGTTGAGCAGGCGGTTGCCGGGAACTCGCCGGGGGGGACCACGGTGGGCGGCGTCGCGTCGACGGGCGCGGGCAGTACCGGAACGGCGTCTACGCGCTCACCGCCACAAGACGTCGCGGGTCGTGCCGCAGTGATCGAGCAGATGCAGCGCGGTTCCGGTGCAGCGAGTCGTCAGCCCATGGACGCTCGTCGGGTCGCGCAGCCCGCCGCGGAAAGCCCGCAGCGAGCGGCCAGGGTGACGGGGCCTGCGACACAAATGGAAATCGAAGGGGAATCGTTCGTGACCTCGGGAGCGACGACCGTCAACGGCGGCCAGGCGCGCGTGCAGCAGATGGCGGGCTTCGGGAGCGGCTGGAGCGGGGGTGCACAGCTCTTCTGGAGCGGGGGCGCGACTGGCGCCGTGCTTGATCTTTTCGTCGACGTGCCGGCAGCTTCGAAGTATGCGGTCGAGATTTACATGACGCGTGCACCGGACTACGGTCAGCTCCAGTTCGAGATCGATGGCAACAAGAGCACGGTGCCCTTTGATGGCATGGCACCGCAGGTGATGACGAGCGGTCCGGTCCAGCTGGGAACTTTTGCGCTGCAGGCCGGGAAACGGCAGCTGAGCCTGATGATTACCGGCAAGCATGCCCAAGCGACGGGCTACTACGTCGGTATCGACAAGCTGCGACTCTATCCGGCGGGACCGATCGACTGAGCCGTCCGGTCCCGCTCGCCATTCGCCGGTAGCAGTCACACCTTTGGATATGCAGGGGAAAATTACCATGAATACACCGAAGATCTTGCTGTTGCTTGGCCTGACCGTCTTTCTCGCTGCTGGCTGTGGCGGCAAGAGCAATGGGTCGCAAGCGCCGGCAGCTGCGGCGTCATCGACATCAACCTCGTCGGACTCGACTGCGCCTGCCCCGGCAGCGGTGGACGATGACGGCATTACCGCCCGCGCGCTGCTCGAGCCGGTAATGGTTGCAGCAAGGCAGTGGCAGCCGGATGCCGAACTCGTTCTTGTGACCACGAGCATGGCGGAGGGGCCAAAGCACGCCTTCTGGTTCTACGATGTGCAGTCCCGCTCGAAGGGAGTCTGTACGCGCATTCGTGCGCTCGCCAATGGCACGGTCGAGAATGTCGGCACAGGTGATGCGTGCGTGCTGATGAAGCCGTTTTCTGGCGGCTTCGTCGACAGTCCGGTTGCCTGGGAGGCAGCGCGGGCTGCGGGCTTCGATCCCGGTGACTCTGCGCAGTTCGGTTTGCGCTTTCAGCGTGATGAAGCGCTGCCCGCGCCGCGCGAGTGCTGGGTGCTATGGTCGGACGCCGACGATGACGAGGCGCAGGGTGTAACCCGCGGCTGGTGTGTGGATCCGGTGACAGGTCAGTTCGTTGTGCGGTTGTCTGGCAAGGGGCGGATCGAGCCGCTGTAACAGCTATTGCCTCACCGGCAGCCATCGCTGCACGCAGTCCAGGCAGTAGGCCCACAACTGCGCAGCCACGGCCCGGTCCCAGGGGAGTGCAACGGCGTGCCGGCCGTCACGGCCTTCGCGAACGTAGAACGCTCCGTTGCTCTCGCCGGCTGCCGGGTCGGTGGCGAGATACAGGGGCACCAGCGCGCCTTCTGCAGGCGGGCGCATGCCCGGCCGCAGCCGTTCATAGGTACCACCAGCGAACAGCGTATTGGTGTGGAAGAAGTTCGTGTCGATGAGTCCCGGGCACAGCGCATTGCTCACCACGCCGCTGCCGGCCAGTTCAGCCGCGAGATGGTTGCTTAACAGCACGTTCATCAGCTTGCTGTTGGCATAGGCCTGCCAGCCCTCGAAGCCGCGCTCGAGCTGCAGGTTGGAGAAATCCACTCGGCCACCCCCGAGTGCCGTTGATGCGACATTGACGATGCGCGCCGGCGCGTTGGCCTTGAGCGTGTCGAGCAGGCCGAGGGTCAGCAGGAAGGGTGCCAGGACGTTCACGGCAAAGGTCAGTTCAAAGCCGTCGACGCTCAGCTGCCGGCGATCGGTGAGCAGGCCGGCATTGTTGATCAGTACCCTGAGTCCCGCGAACTCCCGGCGCAGCTGTGCGGAGAGCGCGGCGACCTCGGCCAGCGATGCGAAGTCAGCGCGCACGGTATTCAGCGCCGGATTGCCGGTGGCTGTGCGCAGCTCGTTCAGGGTTGCCTCGAGCCTGCCCGGATGGCGGCCATGGATGATGACGCTCGCACCCTGCCGGGCGAGCGCCAGTGCCGTAGCCTTGCCGATGCCGTTGGTGGCGCCGGTGACCAGAAAGGTGGAGGTACCCGCAGGCGCATTCATGGGGGAGATCAGGTCTTCTCCAGCCACTTCATCATGCCGGCCATGCGCTGCACGAACGCCGCCGGGTCCTTGTCCTTGATGCGCAGGGCTTGCAGTGCCATCTCGATGCCGATGACGGTTTCGAAGTCCCGCCTCAGCATGCCATCCACCACCTGTTCTGCACATTCCTCGGCGCTCATGCTGGTGCCATCGCTGCCAATGCTCGCGCCGTACTCCGAGCCGTCGGCAGTCAGCGCATGCTGGTAGACATCGCTCCTGATGCCGGCGATTACCAGCAGGGTGACGTCGATGTGATCGGCCAGGTGCTCGATGCGCAGCGTGTCGAAGTAGCCGTGCAGGGCATGCTTCGCCGCGCAGTAGGTGCTGTGATGGGGAACCGCATGCTTGCCTGCGACGGATGACGTTACAACCAGGTGACCACCCTGCTGTTCGATCATGCGGGGGAGTACCAGCTTCGTCAGTGCCACCGGCGCGAAGAAATCGACTTCCATGATGCGCCGCTCGACTTCGGGCAGCGTGTCTTTCGCCGCCGAGCGCTGGCCGATGCCGGCGTTGTTCACCAGTATGTCGAGGCGCGGGTAGTTGCCGAGCACCTCTCGTGCCGCCTGCTCGCGCTGGCCGGCGTCGATGATGTCGAAGGGCACGAGGCGTATGCTGCCCGGACCCTGTGTGCAGGCAGCCTTGACCCGTTCAAGCTCGGCGAGACGGCGTGCGGAGAGGATGAGTTCCGCGCCTTCGCGGTGAAATACCTTCGCCATGCCTTCGCCGACCCCGGAGGAAGCGCCGGTGATCCAGATAGTCCTGTTTTTCAGTTTCATCGTGTTTTGCGTCCTTTCCCGGCTCCGGTCTGCTTGCCTGCCACGCAGCGGGTGGCCAAGCATGGTGTCTGGCCACTATCGTTATGCGGATTGCGCCCCGAGTATGTCACTTGCAGAGGACCCCGATCCATGCCTGAGAAAATCATCGCTAGGCGCCGGCTGTTGCGCTTCCTGCTCGCCTCACCGCTGCTGGCCGCCCCCGGTCTGTTGCTGCCTCGCGCTGCGCGCAGCCGTCCCGAACTGGCGATGCCGGAAACGCTCGACGAGGTACTCGATGTGTTTCAGATGAAGCGCGCGGCGCAGAAAGTGCTCGATCCGGAAACCTGGCACTTCATCGTCAATGGCGCGGACGATCAGCTCACCCTCGAGGCCAACCGCAAGGCTTTCGACGCCTGGCAAATTCGTGTCCGTCGGCTGGTCGACGTCAGTCACATCGACACGGGCATCGCGTTGTTCGGGCAGAAACTGCCAACGCCGATCTTGCTGGCGCCGGTCGGGGCACAGCAGACCATCCACGCCGACGGCGAGCCTGCGACCATGCGCGGCGCCTCGGCCAGCGGGCATCTGATGATCGCTTCCACAATGACTGGCAGCAGCATCGCCGAGATTCGTGCTGCTGGTACGGCACCCCTGTGGTTTCAGCTTTATGCCTCACCGGACGAGGGATTCATGCGGCACCTGCTGGCGGTGGCGGAAGAGGCCGATTGCCGGGCGATCGCGCTGACGGTGGACTCTCCGACCCGTGGCAACCGCGAGGGCGAACGCTGGTTCGCCCGAAGATCGACGCGGAAAGGCCGGGTACGTGCGGGGAACCTGGAAGGTTACAAGGGGCCGCAGCGTATCGGCGATCCGGCCATGACCTGGGCAATTGTGGACTGGTTGCGCGCCAACACGCAGCTGCCAATCCTGCTGAAGGGAATCGTGACGCGCGAAGATGCCGAACTGGCGGTGAGCAGGCGCGTGGACGGCATCATCGTCTCGAATCACGGTGGCCGGCAGGAAGAAAGTGGCCGCGGAACTCTCGAGTGTTTGCCGGAGGTTGTCCAGGCAGTCGATGGGCGCATGCCGGTCCTGATGGACGGAGGCATCCGGCGCGGTACCGATGTATTCAAGGCCCTGGCGCTGGGCGCCACCGCGGTCTGCGTGGGCCGGCCCTATCTGTTCGGCCTGGCGGCTTACGGTGACAACGGCGTCGCGAAGGTCATGGCGATCCTGGACAGCGAACTCAAGCGGGCGATGCAATTCGCCGGCACAACGGATCTGGCTGCAATCAAGCCCGCCTGGCTGCAGCGCCGGGTGCGATGACCGGGCATGCAGTTGCCTCTTGCCATCAACTGCGGTTTGATCTGCCAATGAACAGCTCACCCGGTGTTTCCACAGGCAGCTCCATGGCACCTTTCGAGTCGCTGCGCGACTGGATAGCAGCGCTGGACGCACGTGGTCTCGTGTTGCGCTTTCGCGATGTTGACCAGGATGCGTACGAGGCGACCGGGATCATGTACGCATTGATCGAAGAGTTCGGCCGGCGCGAGGCGCCAGCGGTCGTGTTTGAAAATCTGCGCGCCAACGGCCAGGTATATCCCGGCCCGATCGTGGCCAACGTGCAGGGCCATATGGATGCCGAGGCACTGTTGTTCGGCGTTGAGCCGCATCCGCACGATCCCCGCCGGTCCTACCGCACGGTGAAGGACCTGCTGCTGGCGCAGCTCGAGCGCGACAACGGCGAGTACGCGCTGATCGAGCCGCGAGAAGTACGCGCTGAGGAGGCGCCGTGCAAGGAAGTGCGGTTGACGGGTGACGAGGTTGACGTTACGGCCTTTCCCTTCATTCGCGGTAATCCGGGCGATGGCGGCCCTTACATCAACACGGCATCCGTGTTCACCCGGGATCCGGACTTGGGCGTGAACCTCGGTACCTACCGTTGCCAGGTCAAGGGGCCGCGCAAGGTGATGGTGAACTTCGAAGCAGGCCAGACCGGCCATCGCATGGTAATGGCGGCCAGCCAGCGCGGCGAGACGACGGTGCGGGTTGCGCTGGTGATCGGCCAGGATCCCATGACATGGATGGTGAGCAGCTCGCGGGTGCCAAACCGCATCGGCAACCGCAAGCCGATCGACGAACTCGCCGTGGCCGGCGGTTTCCGCGGCAAGGCAATCGATGTGGTGCGAACCGGGGGCGGCGACTTCCTGGTGCCTGCCAACGCTGAAATGGTGATCGAGGGCACGGTGGATATCGTCAACCTCGAACCTGAAGGGCCGTACCACGAGATGTACGGCTATATGGGCATTGCGAAAGAGAAAAACTACGTGATGCGGGTGGATGCGCTCACCCACAGGCGCCAGCCGTGGGTCATGAACAGCTTCACCGGCGTCGTCTCCGAATACTGCACGGCGGCCCAGTCTGCGGCCAGCATTTACGCGCTGCGCAAGACCTTTCCCCAGGTCGTGGATTACTTCATGCCGGGCGACTCGCAGGGCATCGCATACATCAGCATCCGCAAGGACGCACCGGGCCAGGGCCTGAAAGTGGCTGAGCCTCTCGCCAACTTCAATCCGCTGTCGCGGATCGTGATTGTGGTCGATGACGACATCGACATCCTCGACTCGGCGGCGGTGCGTTTCGCAATCGGTTCGCGATGGCAGCCGGGATCCGCTACCGAAATCCTCAGGGGCAAGCGTGCATTTGCGCTGGACCCCGGGTCGCCCGACCGGGTGACGACGAGCAAGGCAATCATTGATGCAACACGACAGTGGCCGGAAGAAGGCGGCCCGCCCGTGTACCAGGAGTTGAACCGGGCGGTGCTCCTGCGGGCGGCGCCTGACATCGTCGAACGCATGAAGGCGCGCTGGCCAGGGAAGTTGCGGCGCGATCGCCGTTTTTGATCGTTCCGGGCAGCTCTTTTCGGCAACCTGTTGCCTCTTGCAGTCAAATGCGGTTCCATTCCTTCATGGACAGGTCGTTTTCGCCCATCGCCGTTTTCGCCGTGTTGCTCGCTGCTGGTTGCACCCCTGCGCAACAGGCACCTGCTCCGCCGGCGGCAGCGGCCGTATCGTCTGAACCGGTTCCGGCAAGGGAATCGCGGTCCTCGGCGGGGGCGGCGGCAGCTGCAGCGCCGGTCGTTGAAAACGAGCCGGCACCGCTTGAGCCTGAGGCGGCCGGAGCTGAATCGGCCAGGGACGTGTCGGTCGTGCCGCCAGTTGCGCCGCCGAAAACGACAGCGACTGCAGCCGCTCCGGTTCCGGCTTCAGCACCACCACCTGCACCGGCATCGGCACCGGTGAGTCCACCGCCGTCGGCAGCCACGCCCAGGTCCGCGCCGCCTGCTGCCCAAACGCCGGCACCTGCAGCGAGCGCGGCCCCAGCGCCACGACCGCCGCCGGTCGCTGCCGCGCCACCAGCTGCACCGCCGCTCGATCTGGCCGGGCTCGAGTCGCGACTGCGTGCGACCAAGGCCATCGGCGTGATGACCAAGCTGGCGCTCAAGAACCAGGTCGACGATCTGCTCGATACCTTTCGCAATCAGTACCGCGGGCGCGCCAAGATTCCGTTGACGGAGCTGCGGGCGGCTTATGACCGGTTGCTGATGAAGGTGCTGTCACTCCTTCAGGACAGTGATCGGGCGCTGGCGAGGGATATCGTCAGCTCGCGTGAAGCGATCTGGGGCATTCTTTCGGACCCGAAGAAGTTTTCCGAGAACAATCTGATGGCAGGAGCATGAGCATGCGCAGACAGCTGACGAATATGGTTTTGGCCCTTGTGACAGTTTGCTGTGCCGGACCGTTGCTTGCCGTGGATATTGGTGCCGATGAAGCCGCCGCCAAGGACATGACAGCGGTGATAGCCCTGCAGGGGCTGCCCTGCGGGCAGGTCGTGCGCGCCGAGAGGAAAGGCGACAACGACTATCTCGCTTCGTGCTCGGATGGCAATCGCTATCGGGTGACGGTCAACGCCGAGGGGCGTGTTGTCGTCGTGAAGCAGTAGCAGGGTCGACAAGCATGTTGTTTGCGAACGTATGGTACATCGCCGAGTGGAGCGAGAGCGTCAGCGATACACCGGTGAAGGTGAAGATGCTCGGGCGCGAGTTCGTGCTGTTCAGGGATATCGAGGGCAAGGCGGTGTGCCTGAGCAACACCTGCTGTCACCGTGGCGCGAGCCTCGCGCAGGGCAAGCGACAGGATGATGGCACGCTGTCCTGTGTGTTCCACGGCTGGCGCTTCAACGCCGGTGGCCGGTGCACGAATATTCCCTCGCAGCTCGATCCGGCTGCCGACATCCCTGCCTCGGCCCGGATCGACAGCTACCCGACGCAGGAGAAACATGGCCTGATCTGGGTTTTTCTGGGCGACCGGCCCGAAAAGGCGCATCCGCTGTTCGATATGCCGGAAGACAACGACCCGGCCTGGCGACGGGTGATCTTCTCCGATACATGGAAAGCCAACGTGCACTGGGCAAAGATGGTGGATCTCGATCAGGTACACCTGCACATCGTCCATGGCATCCCGCTCAACGAGGAAAACCCGAGCCGGCCTTCGGCGCACAGCGTGGAATGGCTCGACAACGGCTTTCGCACGCATCTGGTTTCCAGGCCACCGCCGCCATCAGGCGAGTGGGCAAAGATGCGCAAGGAGCGTACCGAGGTGAACTCGCACCTGACGTTCTATCTGCCGGGATTCACGCTATACGGCCGCATCCAGATCGGTACCCCGGATACGTCATTCACCAATGTCTTCTATTCCATGTCCACACCCATCGATGAAGAGAACACGAAGATGTACCTGGTCGTCTTCCGCAATTTCATGCTGGAACCGGAAAAGGACAAGGACCACCTGCAGCGCAACCTGCGCAACGTTTACCAGGACAAGGCGATTGCCGAAGCCAATCTGCCGAAGCGTGCACCGGATATCCCCGAGTGGCCGGTGATCAACGTTGACCGTGAAGATCTGCTGATGCAGACCTATTGGCAGTTCATGCGCGAACTGCGTGGCAAGGGCTGGCAGATTGACCGACTCGCACTGGATGCCTGCGAGCGCAATGGTGAGGTGCGGGTGATTCCGTCGCCGGCGCGCCAGGCAGATCCGGCGCACTGGGTGTACCGGCCAGTGCCCTTTGTGGCGGCGGAGGGCAGTCCGGCAGCGCGCTGAATCCGGGGCCGAATACCCGCGTCGCCGCGCGTTCCGACTCAGCGCGCCTCGTCGACCATCTGGATGGTCTGGTCTTCGACCTCCTGGGCGACCTGCATCAGGGTGGCGTCCCGGGACAGTGCAGACAGCATTTCGCGTGGCTTGATCAGGCCAATCTTCGTCGCCCCGTTTTCGGTGTACACCGAAATACGACAGGGCAAAGCCATATTGATGCGCATGTCGGTGGCCAGAACCCGGGCGGCCTGTCCGGGATTGCAGACCTCGAATACCCGGCACTGCTGGTCGAATGCCACGCCCTTGCTGCGCAGGGTATTGCCGAGATCGTGGATATGCAGCACGCCGAAGTCGTGCCGCTTCACCGCTGCCTCGAGATCGGCCGAGGCCTGGTCGAAGCTCTTGCTGCTTTCAACGATGTAGTACATGTAATCCTCCGCTTCAGCTGCGTGCCGGTGGGGCCGGTGGTGGTGTCTCGGAAGCTGCGGCCTTCTTCTGGGCTTTTTCTGCCTTCTTCTTCTTTTTCTCCATCTCTCTCTGGCGCTTTTCGAACTGGTAGTTTTGTTTCATCGCTGGATCCTTTTCTGCGGCAGGACAGACAATAGCCCATGCAGGCGTTTTCGCCGAATTTTTGTCTATCCGGCTGCATCACGGGGGTATGCTGCAGTTGATTCCACTGGCATGAGACCCGCAGATGGCAGCTGATTTTGATCTGGAGCGCCGGTTCCAGGACCTGATCGAGGTGGTGGATGCAAAGCTGCAACTCAGGCCCGTGGTGCTGGACCCGGAGCTGGCTGAGCCGCATTCCTTCCTGAAAATCCTCAAGGCCCGCCACATGAACTGGCAGGCGCCGCGTTGCCGAAAGGTATTCGGCATGCGGTTTTCAGTGAAGATCCCGTCGCTTGACCAGATGAACTTCATCATTTATCCGGAACCCGGATATGACGCACCGATCTTCCTGTTCTTCTGCCTGCTGACCGGCCGCAAGCTGATCGCGCATGTGAACCTGAACTGTCCGTTCCGGGATGAGGCTTACATGCAGAAGTGGGTCGCACCGCTGCTCGAAGCGCGGCAGCGCCATGGATCTTTTGATTGTGAAGACCGTTATCCGGAATGGATGCTGAAGTGGCGCACGCCCGCCGGCATCTACGGCATGTTGCCGAAAGACCGCTTTGATGATTTCATGAACTGCGGTCTCGACTATCTGCATGTCTATCTGGGTCACCTGGTCGGCTGCGAAGCGGTGCAGGATGAGGCCCGTCTGGCGCAGATCAGCGAAGCGCAGGCGCAGTTCGTCAGCGATATACGCACCCAGGACAAGGCCCAGGGCATGATGGCCAGGATGATCGGCGCGGAGAAGGCGCGACGTATCTTTTACGAGGTGACGACCTGAAGTCGCAGACAAATCATGGCTCGTAAACACAGTCCGGGCAGTGCCGGCAAGCTTGTCGTCCTTGAGCACGTCTCGCGCGTCCTGAAGGACAATCGCCTCAATGACCCGCATGTGCGCAAGCTCGCCGTCTGGTTGCCGCCTGGCTACGATGGCCGGGGCCAGCGGCGGTTTCCGGTGCTCTACGATTTCGCCGGTTTTACCGGCTCGGGGCTCGCGCACCTCAACTGGAAGCCGTTCAGCGAAAACCTGGTCGAGCGCGTGGCGCGGCTGATTCACGCAAAGAAGATGCCGCCGGTGATACTGGTGATGCCGGACTGTTTCACCGCACTCGGCGGCAACCAGTACATCAATTCCTCCGCGATTGGACGCTACGCTGACTATCTGACGCGCGAGATCGTCCCCTTCGTCGATGCAGAGTTCCGTACGCTCGCTGCGCGCGAGCATCGGGGCTGCTTCGGCAAATCCTCGGGCGGCTACGGCGCGCTGGTCCATGGCATGAAATATCCGGCCACCTGGGGCGCGGTCGCGGATCATTCCGGGGATGCGCATTTCGACTTTGTCTATCGCAGCGACTGGCCGAACACACTGAACGAGCTGGCGAAGTATCGGCTGCCGCGCCGGCAAGCGGGTGTTTACCGTGCCGCCCGCGCTGGCGCAGAGGTGGCGTTGGCTCGTGGCCATGACGACGGCCGGGTGCGGCGCTTCCTGGATGCAATCTGGAAGAAGTCCAAGGTCTCGCGGGCCGAGGGCCTGGCGCTGATGAACCTGTGCATGGCCGCGAGTTACGATCCGCAACCGCAGGCACCGCTCGGCTTTCGCCTGCCATTCAATGCGGAAACCGGTGAGCTGATTGCTGCCAACTGGAAGCGCTGGCTGGTCCACGACCCGATCCATATGGTCACGCGGCATGCGGCGGCACTGCGCTCGCTGCGCGGCCTGTATGTGGACTGTGGCTGGCGCGACCAGTACCACATCCATTATGGCTGCCGGATCCTGTCCCGGCGGCTGTCGGCCGCGGGCATTGCGCACCGTTACGAAGAATTCGATGATGATCACTCGGATATCGACTATCGCATGGACCTGAGCCTGCCGTTCCTGGCCAGAGCGCTGCGGAGCTGAATGTCGTCCCGGCCCGGAGCCTGGGGCGCGAAACGCGGCAGCCATGCTTCTATACTGTTGTCGTTACGGGGCGGGAGGGAACAACAATGAAAGCGATCGGGACGATTCTGACGAACAAGGGGGGGCAGATCTGGTCTGTGGCGCCGGGCGACACGATGTTGCAGGCGATCACCACCATGGCCGAGCGCGGGGTCGGTGCGCTGCTGGTCATGGAAGGGCCGAAGCTGCTCGGCATTATCTCGGAGCGCGACTATGCCCGTCGGATCATCCTGCAGGGGCGGCGTTCTGCCGATACGCGTGTCGAGGAGATCATGACGCGCGATGTCATCGCGGTGTCGGTCGACATGACGGTCGAGCAGGGGCTGGCCTTGATGACAGAGCGGCATTTCCGCCATCTGCCGGTGATCGATGAGGGACGGGTGATCGGTGTGGTGTCGATCGGTGACCTCGTCAAGGAGATCATCAAGGATCAGCAATTCGTGATCGAGGAGCTGCGCCGCTACGTATCCGGATGAGGGGTCGGTTTTCCATGAAGGGCAGGCGGCCCTTCATGCTTGTTTCCTGAAGAAGGGTTGCGTGCCAAAAAAAGGAAGGGCCCAGTCAGCCGGAGCTGCCTGGGCCCTTCTTGCGTATCGGCTCAGGATCAGAAGTTTGCGGAGAGCATGATCCAGAACTTGTCGACGTCAACGTAGCTGGGGGCTTCGTTGTCGCCGTTAAAGGCGGCGTACTTCAGGGCAACCGAGTAGTTGGTGCCGATCGGCAGGGTGGCCCAGATACCCAGTTCGTTGCCGTAGTCCACCGAGCCCGTTTCGGCCTGGTAGTCGTCATAGCGCACCTTGATGTTGGCACCGAGCAGGGGGAAGTCCACCTGCACGAAGGTATCCTCGATGCCGCCGGTCGGGGTCGAAGTGAACTGGTCAGCCCAGCCCTGGAAGGCATGTGCCGTCGCCAGCGGCGTCTGGAACTGGTGGTTGGCAACGGTGTCGCCTTCCAGCACTTCATACGACAGCTTGACGGTTACCTTCTGCCACTTGACCCCGGCCTCTGCCAGATAGTAATCGGCGCTGTAGCTGTTGGGGTTGTCCTGATAGTCGTCCTGGGTGGCCCACTCGGCCGCATAGGGAACTGACCACTGGTCGTTGATCTTGATGTCGCCGGCCAGGCGCAGGCCGAGCGTCTGGCTCGACAAGGCGGCGGCTTCATCGAAGTCGAGGAAATAGCCGTAAGCGGTCAGCTTGGCGGCCGGGCTGAAGGTGTAGCTCAGGTCGAGCAGATGCGTATTGCCGTTCAGGTCGGATGGCGGCGTGCCGCTGTCGGGACCGAATATGCGATTCACCTGACCGACATAGGCATAGTAGGCCTGCAGCTTGTCGTTGAACTTGTAATTGACGGAGGCCGCGTCGTAGGTCTGTTCGTTCTGGCGCCAGCCCACCGGACCAACAAAACGCTCGTTGCCGCGCGAGATCTTTTGCCGGCCGACGACGATTTCCGTATTCGCCAGCCCCATGTACTTGATCGCGGCAACGTTCAGGTCGGTTCCGACAGGATCGAGCACCGTCGGCAGGTTGGTGTTGCCGTTCCGGGTGCTGTTGTAGCGCTGCTTGCCGACAGAACGGATGTCGTCCAGTTCCAGCATCAGGCTCAGGTCCTGCCAGGCCGCAGTCTGAAAGGAAATGCGTGAACGCAGGGTGGATGCGTTGGCATCATCCGTGAAGTTGTCCTGGTCAACGTTCTCATAGCGGTAGCGGAAGGACACGCTGGTCTTGCCGTCCTTGAAGGCCTGTGCGATATCGGTGCCCACGTCGCCGGCATAGGAAGCGACCGGCGTGATCAGCATGCTGCTGGCGAGTGCGGACAGGACGCCAAGCCCCAGACGCTTTGCCGAAGTGGTAGTACGTGAAACTGTCACTGTAGTCACTCCTTTGCTGGATATATTTCGCTGCTGCATATTAGGCGCGCGGACGGACGCGCTTTGCATAGCGAGTTGTACTTACAAGTGAGGGGAAAAGTGCCGCCGTGGTGCGTAGAACGCGTAAATCCAGCCTTGTGTTCTAGGTATTTCCCGCAGCGGGCACGAGTGACTGATCGGTATGGCCTGAATTAGGCTGCGGTACTTCAGCCCGGTTTTCCATCCACGCGTGGTGTTGCCAGGATCGGGCCATGGACCGCAACGTAGATCAGGAAAGCGAGCGCCCAGCTCGTGCCGGCAGCGAGCAGCACGGCTGAATAGTTGTCCGGCCAGACCACCGGTCCGGCGACGCGCAGTAGTGCTGCCAGCGCGAGCAGCAGATAGGCGATGAGGATCGGCCGGCTGACCACCAGCGGCCGGCCGGTGTGGCCGAGCGCGGTGCGTGTGGTCACGGCAAGGATCATCGTCGCAATCGCACCGATGCCGAAGCCATGCTGCCAGTACTGTGCCCAGATCGCCTCGCCCAGCAGCGCGATGCCCTTCAGTGCAAAGCCGAGCGGCAACCATGCGTAGGCCAGATGCAGTACCCATAACATCGGATCGCCGCCGGTACGCAGGCTGCGCCAGCCTGAAAGCCGCACGGCGTGCAGCGCGGCGACGATGCATGCAAGCCAGCCGCGCAGCATCGGGCCGGGCTGCCAGACATCGACGACGATCACCGCGATCATCGCGACCGGCAGCAGCGTCTCCAGCCACGCATACCTGTGCAAATTGAAGGCGATGTTCGCACGGCGCAGCGCGTTGCTCGTGAAGGCCGGCAGGATCCGCCCGCCGACGATGGTCAACAAGAGCAGCACGATGTTCATTGCGGTGAGCAGCGCATGACTGGCGAGAGCCGCATCCGACCGCGCCAGCGAGAACAGAAACACGGCGTCTGATATCCACAGGGACAGGAGGACGAGCAGCATCGCGATATTGCGGTTTCGTTCGCGGATGATCGGCGGTGCGATCAGCGCTATCAGCAGAGGCAGAAATGCGAGTTCCAGTGCGGCCAGCAGCGGGAGGCTGCAGAACGGTGCGAGGGCAAATGCCACGCGACCAGCCATCCAGACCAGGGCCAGCGTGAAAACCGGCAGGCCGCCAAAGCCACGGTTGCGGGTCCAGCTCGGCACGCCGCTGAGGAGAAAGCCTGTTATGGCTGCGGCCGTGAAGCCGAACAGCATTTCATGGGCATGCCAGAGCTGCGCAGGCAGACGGCCGGCGAGAGGTTCGGCATTGCCCAGCCAGATCAGCAGCCAGGCGGGAATGACGAGCAGCGCAAAGAGGCCACAAAGGAAGAAGAATGGACGGAAGCCGTAGGCAAACAGAGGGTGACGGATCAACATGCGCAAAGTATGGCGCAGCCGCCGGGAAATTCATCGTTCCCTGGCAGGTCAGTCGATTCGCTTGTAGAAGCGGACCGTCTTTTCCTTTTCCGGAGGTGGTGCCGACGCACAGCCCGAACAGCTGCCGGACGGTTTTTTCCAGAAACGCCAGGCGAGGCGGCCGGCAACGACGCCGACGATCAGTATGGCGATGATCTCCTGCAAACCGGGCATGACATTCTCCTCAGCTGCCGAGCTGGTAAGCAAGCAGCGCGCCCGTGTAACCCAGCCCGGTCATGTACAGCCAGGCAAAGACCGGCCAGCCCAGGCTGTTGGTCTCACGATATATCACCGCAAGCGTCGCCGCACACTGCAGACAGAAGGCATAGAAGATCAGCAAGCCGACCACCATCGGCAGTGTGTAGATCGATGACCCATCCGGCCATGTGGCGCGCTTCAACTGGGAACGCAGGGCGCTGTCTGTCGCCTCGCCCTGATCACCGACCGAGTAAATCGTGCTCAGTACGGCGATCACCACTTCCCGCGCGGGGAACCCGGCGATCACCGCCGCCGAAACCTTCCAGTCCCAGCCGAGCGGTGCGAAGGCGGGCGCCACGAAGTGGCCGGCGCGGCCCAGCCAGCTCTGTTCCAGCCATGCACTCGCCAGGCGGTTGTCGAGCTGCTCGATCTGCCGGTCGCGCACAGCGCTGTCCGGCAGATTGGCAAGTGCGGCGCGTTCGGCCTCGTAGGGTGCGGCGACTTCCGGTGGCCGCGGGAAATACACCAGTGCCCAGACCAGCACGGCCACCGAGAAGATCACGGTGCCGGCGCGTACCAGAAAGATGCGGCCGCGTTCGGCGAGCCGGATCGCGACCGACCACAGGTTCGGCAGGCGATAGGGCGGCAACTCGATCATGAAGGTCGGTGTGGGGCCGCTCAGTGCCGTGCGCTTCAGCAGCAGGGCGGTGAAGATGCCGCCGACGATGCCGAGCAGGTAGAGGCCGAGCAGGACCATGCCCTGCAGGTTGATCAGCCCGCCGAGATAACGTGTGTCGGGAATGAAGGCGCCGATCAGCAGCGCATAGATGGGCAGACGTGCCGAGCAGGTCATGAAGGGCGCGGCGAGGATCGTTGCGATCCGGTCGCGCCGCTCGGGTATCACGCGCGTTGCCATGATGCCGGGCACGGCGCAGGCAAAGCTCGACAGCATTGGAATGAAGGACTGGCCGGACAGGCCCACCGAGCGCATCAGGCGGTCGACCATGAACGCGACACGCGGCATGTAGCCCGAGTCCTCCAGCACGATGATGAAGGCGAAGAGGATCATGATCTGTGGCAGGAAGATCACCACACCACCGACGCCGGCGATCACCCCGTCGACCAGCAGACTGGAGATTGCCCCGGGCGGCAGGGCAGCGCGCACCACTTCGCCGAGGCCTGATGCCCAGCCGTCGATCAGGTCCATAAGCGGCGCGGCCCAGGAGAATACCGCCTGGAAAACCGCCGCCATGACCAGCAGGAACAAAAGCGAGCCGATCACCGGGTGGTTGGTTACGCTGTCGATGCGGTCGCTGACCGTGACCCGTGGTGGCTGGCGTCGTTCCACTTTGGCGATCAGTGCGTTGATCAGTCCGTAGCGGGCAGTCGCCTCCATTGCAGCCAGCGAACTGCCGGCGCTGAGCCTGGCACGCAGATCAAGCAACTCGGCGTGGAAGGCTTCGCCGGCGCTCAGCTCGAAGCGGCGCTCGGCCGCACCGTGTGCATCGATGAGTGCCCGCTCGATTTCGTATTCGCTCAGGTGCGAGCCTGCGGCCCGCAGCCGCTGCCAGAGGTCCGCCGCAGCCTCATTGACCGTGGGCAATACCCGGAGTGGCGGCGGTGACGGTGCATCGATCGCTCTGGCCAGCGCGGCGCGCAAATCATCCAGTCCGATGCCGCGGGCAGCCGAGAGCGCAACCACCTGTGCGCCCAGTGCCTTGCCGAGGGCGGTGATATCGACTTCGATGCCCTTGGCCGCTGCGAGGTCAGTCATGTTCAGGCCGATGACCATCGGCAGTCCAAGCTCCGCGAGCTGGGTGACGAGAAACAGGTTGCGTCGCAGATTGGTCGCATCGACAACGGCAAGGATGGCGCGAGGTCGCGGCAGGTCTTCGACATGGCCGAGGAGGACGTCGATGGCCACCATTTCGTCAGGCGACTGCGCGGCGATCGAGTAAGCACCTGGCAGATCGACGAGCGTGACTTTCTGACCGCTGAGGGTGATGTGTCCGGTATGTCTTTCGACGGTCACGCCAGGATAGTTGGCGGTCTTCTGCCGCAGTCCGGTCAGCGCGTTGAACAGCGTGCTCTTGCCGGTATTCGGATTGCCGATTACGGCAATCACCCGGTCCCTGGCATTTTCCAGCTCCGTTACCGGGGCGGGTGCGGCTTCATTCATGTCGCCAGAATAACCTCTACCTGGCGCGCTTCCTCGCGACGCAGCGATAGCGCGTAATCCATGACCGAGACCTCGATCGGATCGCCGCCGATGGCCCGGCGAGTCACCTTGATCGGCGAGCCGGCGAGGAGGCCGAGCGCCATGAGCCGCTGCACGACAGGGCCGTGGCCATTTACGGCGGTAATGGTGGCCGGTTGCCCGACCTTGAGTTCATCGAGTGTCATGCGCCCATTCTAAATGAGAATCATTGTCATTCGATAGGGACTTTCCCTGAGCCGGGCCAGGAAGGCCCCTGCGGGCGGAGGGCGGGGGTTTCTAGCGACTGCGGGCGGTCCGTGCCACATCCATCTCCTGGGTGTAGGCACGGGCAAATTCTTCGCTGAAGAGCTGCGGGGGGCCGCCGTCATCGCGCTGTGTGAGCGCATGGTAACTCTCTTCGTAGAGTTCCCAGTACTTGAGCTTGTTGGCGCCGGCCAGCAGTCCGCTCCGCTTCATGCCCTTGTCGAAACGGGCTTTCAGCTCGTCCGGATCGAAACGGTCGACGTAATCCTCAACGGCCTGCAACATGGCCTTCACCAGCGCCTGCTCATGCTGTCGCACATCGCGAAAGCCGGCCTTTACGGCATCCTCGGCGCTGAGATACGAGCCTTCGTTGCGGTCGTTGAGCAGATAGCGCATCGCCTCTTCGATGTTCGGCGAGAACTTGAGCGGGTTGTTCTGCGCCGCCTGCATCACCGTCTGCGGCAGGCGGAAGGTGTCTTTCATGTGACTGCGCTCGCGCAGCAGCTCCATGAGCCCACCGACCATCAGGCGCAACAGCTTGCCGCTGGTCTGCATGAGGTCGCCGGCCGGGACACCGGCGACCGCATCCGGGTCGAGACCGGCAGCGGTGATAAAGCGGTCCAGTGCGCGCTGATCGGCGGCTGAGGTGGCGGGTGTTGCATCACTGTCGGGCTTTGCGGCTGTAGCCGCAGTCCTCGCCGTCGGCGTTCTTGCCTGCTTCCCGGGGCGCGAGGGCAGGGACTTCAGTTTCTGCACCAGCGCGCTGTTGGGCGTGAAATGTTTCTGCAGGCCGGCGTCGCCGAGCATCTTGTCTTCCGAAACCAGCGCCAGCTCCAGCGACTCTTCTTCCGGTACGAGCTGCGCACGCACGATCGAGTCGCGCATGCCGTCGTGCTGCTCTTCGTCGCCGCTCTCGCTGATGTCCACGGCGATTTCATAGGCGCCTATGCGCAGGCGGTCGCCATCAAAAAGACGCTGCGGATGTCCCTGACCCACCGGGGTGTCCGCATCGTTGACGTAGACGCCGTTGCGGCTGGTATCGACCAGGTAGTAGGCACCGGACTGATGTTCGATCATCGCGTGCCGGCTGGAGATGTAGCGCTTCTCGTCCGGCAGCACCCAGTCGTTGTCGCTGTGCCGCCCGATCGTGCCGCCGGCAGCGGCAAATTCGCGCAAGCGCTCTTCAGGTGCAAGCGCGTTGCCGTCACTGATTACCCGGAGCCGAAGTGGCATGTTCTGTCCTGTGCCAGCGCAGGTCCGGCGCGGTGCGCCGGCAGCCAGTCTGGAATGTCCCGGACGGAATCATGGCCGGAGAGCGGATATCTGGCCGCGTTTCGGTTCACAGTTCCGGACCCGGTCCAGACCATGGACGCTGCGCTATACTGCGCGCCCGCCAGATCTGGCGGCGCGTTTGAACAGCACCAGCGGGTCCTGGCGGCAGCATGTCAGCGAGAAGTATCTACAAGGTTGTCTTTCTCAGCCAGGGCAAGGTCTACGAGATCTACGCCCGGAATGTGACCCAGGGCACATTGTTTGGCTTCATCGAGGTGGAGCGGCTGGTATTCGGTGAGCGCAGTTCGGTCGTTATCGATCCGTCCGAAGAACGCGTCAGAGCCGAATTTGCCGGTGTGCGGCGTACCTATCTGCCGCTGCATTCCATACTGCGTATCGATGAAGTCGAAAAGCAGGGCACCAGCAAGATCAGCGCCGCTGAAAGCAGCAACGTCAGCCAGTTCCCCACGCCTGTCTATACGCCGGCGCCTTCCGGCGATGCGGACCCGTGACGGGCCCGCAGCAGAAACCTGCCGCGTCGCCGACTTCCCGTACCGGCACCATGCTGGTGTGGGCCGGTACCGATGCGCTTTCGCCTTTCCGGCTCGACAAGCTGCTGGAGGCAATCCGCGGCCGCGTGCCCCGCGTCAGCCGGATTGCCGCGCGCCATGAGTACTGCCTCTCCATCGACCGTCCGTTGACTGACAGCGAAGAGCGGACGCTGCGCCGTCTGCTCGGCGATGAGCCAGTGCCCGAACTGGCTGGCCAGTCCCTGCTGGTGATTCCGCGCGTCGGCACCATTTCCCCCTGGTCGAGCAAGGCCACCGATATCGTGCACAGCTGCGGGCTCAAGGTGGTCCGCCGTGCGGAACGCATGGTCCGTTTCAGCCTTGCGGCGCCGGAGCCGCTCACCGCCGATGAAATCGTGGCGCTCGCACCCCTGCTGTACGACCGGATGACCCAGAGCCTGCTCGAACGGGAAGTGGTACAGGACGATCTGTTCGCCATCCATGCGCCGGCAGCATTGCGCACCATTCCGCTGCTGAGTGAAGGCCTGGCCGCACTGGAACGTGCTGATCGCGAGCTCGGCCTCGCTTTGTCGGTAGATGAAATGAGCTACCTGGCCGAGAAGTTCGGTGCGGAACAGCGCGACCCGACCGATGCCGAGCTGATGATGTTCGCCCAGGCAAACTCCGAACATTGTCGTCACAAGATTTTCAATGCGCGCTGGGTAATCGATGGCGAGGAGCAGGCCTCGAGCCTGTTCGGGATGATCCGTTCCACGCATGCGGCGAATCCGGCCGGCGTGCTGAGCGCCTACCGCGACAACGCAGCGGTGATCGAAGGCGCAGTTACCGCACACCTCTTTGCGGACCCCGTGACCGGTATCTACCGGGCGCAGATTCTCCCCGTACACACCTTGATGAAAGTCGAGACACACAATCACCCGACCGCGATCTCGCCCTTCCCGGGTGCCGCGACCGGTTCCGGCGGCGAGCTGCGCGATGAGGGGGCGACGGGCCGCGGTGGCCGACCGAAGGCCGGCCTGACCGGCTTCAGTGTGTCGAATCTCGACATGCCCGGCTGGCGGCAGCCCTGGGAATACAGTCCGGGCCGACCGGAGCGCATCGCGAGCCCGTTGCAGATCATGCTCGAGGGGCCGATCGGCGCAGCCTCGTTCAATAACGAGTTCGGCCGGCCGAACATTGCCGGCTACTTCCGGACCTTCGAGCAGCGCGATGTGACGGGCAACGCATCGGCTCGCGGTTATCACAAGCCGATCATGATTGCCGGTGGCCTCGGCAATATTTCCGGCCCGGATGTCGAGAAGGCCGAGGTACCAGCAGGTGCCCTGCTGATCGTGCTCGGTGGTCCGGCGATGCTGATCGGACTCGGTGGTGGTGCGGCTTCGTCGGTGGGCAGTGGCACGAGTGCCGCCGATCTGGACTTCGCCTCGGTCCAGCGCGGCAATCCTGAAATCGAGCGACGCGCACAGCAGGTCATCGAGGCCTGTCGCGCACGTGCGGCACTCGATGGTGTTGCGAACCCGATGCTCATGCTGCATGACGTAGGTGCCGGTGGCCTGTCGAATGCGGTACCGGAACTCGTTGACCACAGCCATCGTGGCGCGACCATCGAGCTGCGCGAGATTCCGAATGCCGAGCCGGGCATGTCGCCGCTGGAGATCTGGTGCAACGAAGCCCAGGAGCGCTATGTGCTGGCGATCGAGCCGGCTGATCTCGACTGGTTTGCCGCGGTTTGTGCGCGCGAACGCTGCCCGTATGCCGTCCTCGGCAGTCTCGATGACAGCGGCCGGCTGATCGTGACTGACCGCGAACTGGGCGGCCGGCCGGTGGATATGGCGCTGGAAACCCTGCTCGGCAAGGCACCACAGATGCGGCGCCGGATTGAACGTCGCGCGGTGCCGGAGGTGCCGCTGGATCTGGGTGGTATCGATCTGGCCGAGGCCTGTCAGCGCGTGCTGCGCATGCCGGTCGTCGCCGACAAGTCCTTCCTGATCAATATCGGCGACCGCACTGTCGGTGGCCTGGTCGCGCGCGACCAGCTCGTCGGCCCGTGGCAGGTGCCGGTGAGCGATGTGGGTGTGACCGCGCTCGGCTTCGAAACCTTTGCCGGTGAAGCCATGGCGATGGGCGAACGTGCGCCGGTTGCGCTGCTCGATGCGCCGGCATCCGGCCGCCTCGCCGTTGCCGAGGCGCTGACCAACATCGCGGCGGCATCGATCGGCGATCTGGCAACAGTGCGGCTCTCGGCAAACTGGATGGCAGCAGCCGGCAGTCCCGGTGAGGATGAGTGCCTCTACGACACGGTCGATGCGGTCAGCGCGCTGTGCCGGGAACTGAAGATCGCCATCCCGGTGGGCAAGGATTCGCTGTCGATGCAGACGCGCTGGACGGAGGCGGGCGCGAGTCACTCGGTGGTGGCGCCGGTCTCGCTGGTCGTATCGGCCTTCGCGCCCGTCGATGATGTGCGCCGCACGCTCACCCCGCAGCTGGTGCAGGAAAGCGGCTCGAGTCTGCTGCTCATCGATCTGGGTGGTGGCCGCAATCGCCTGGGGGCATCGGTGCTGGCACAGGCATTCAACCGTGCTGGCGGTTGCCCACCCGATCTCGATCACCCGGGCCGGCTTGCCGCCTTTTTCGCCTGTGTACAGGCGCTTCGCGCGCGGCAATTGCTGCTCGCCTATCACGATCGCAGCGATGGCGGTCTGTTCGTCACGCTGTGCGAGATGGCCTTTGCCGGCAAGACCGGGCTCGACATCAGGCTCGCCCCCGCTTCTGCTGACGCGCTGCTCGGCGTCCTGTTTGCCGAGGAACCCGGCGCCGTCCTGCAGGTGCGCGATACCGATCTCGCCGCCGTGCAGTCGGTCCTCGCGCTGCATGGTCTGGCGGATGTCACGGCGACCGTGGCTGGCGTCGCGCTGGATGACCGGATCCGCATTTTCGCCGGCGACGAGCTGCTGCTGGACCGAACGCGTACCGAACTGCGTCGCTGCTGGTCGGAGTTGTCATGGCGCATGCAGGCGCTGCGCGACAATCCGGATGCCGCGGCCGAGGCCTGGGATGCCTTGCTTGATGCCGACGATCCAGGCCTGAGTCCGCAGACGAGTTTCGATCCGGCCGACGATGTGGCCGCACCGCTGATCCGCATCGGGCGGCGCCCGCGCGTCGCGATCCTCCGCGAGCAGGGAGTCAACAGCCAGATCGAGATGGCTGCGGCGTTCCAGCGCGCAGGTTTCGAGTCGGTGGACGTACACATGACCGACCTGCTGTCCGGGCGTCAGCAGCTGCGCGAGTTTGCAGGCCTGGCCGCCTGCGGCGGCTTTTCCTATGGCGACGTGCTCGGCGCCGGTGGTGGGTGGGCCAAGTCGGTGCTGTTCAATCCGCGCGTGCGCGAGGAGTTCGCAAGCTTCTTTGCGCGCAGCGACAGCTTCACGCTGGGCGTCTGCAACGGTTGCCAGATGTTGTCCGTGCTGGCGGAACTGATACCCGGTGCCGCGCACTGGCCGCGTTTTCGCCAGAACCGGTCCGAACAGTTCGAAGCGCGCCTGAGCCTGGTGGAAGTGCTGCCGTCGCGCTCCGTATTACTGGATGGCATGGCCGGCAGTCGTCTGCTGGTGCCTACGTCGCACGGCGAGGGGCGTGCGGAATTTGCACGGCCGGGCGATCTCGCCGCATGTGAAAGGGGTGCACAGCTGGCGATCCGCTACATCGACAATCGCGGTGCGCCGGCCGCGCTGTATCCCGCCAATCCCAACGGCTCGCCGGGTGGCATCGCCGGCCTGTGCTCGGATGATGGCCGGGTCACGATCCTGATGCCACATCCCGAGCGCGTGCAGCGCACCGTACAGCACTCCTGGCATCCGGCCGGCTGGGGCGATGATGGCCCCTGGCTGCGCCTGTTCCGCAACGCGCGGTTGTTCACTGGTTGAAGTGCGCTGTCGGAGGAGCGGCTTCAGCCGCGATTGCCCGCCAGAACAATCGCGGCTGATCCCTGAAAATCAGTGGTAGCGGCTCACCCCGACGTTATGGGAGCCGGTATCCATGGCTGCGCCGGGCGGTGTGTGCGGTGCACAAACGGCGGGTTAGCGGGGAGATTCGCTGAACAGTAGTTCGTCAGCGCTGGCGCGTATTGCGCCCGAGGTGCGCGACAGGTGGCGTGGCAAGCTGGCAGACTCACCGCATGGGGTGTTTGAATTTCCTATTTGCTCAGGACAAGGATGCCCTGAAGCCCCCGTCTTTCACCTCGGTCGGACATCGTTCGCAGGACTCACCCAGGGGCAGTTACGTCCTACGTCCGAGCGCTTGAGGCGATTCAATTGAACATCCGGTTAGGCCAGTTCATTAAAGGTTCGGCGCTCGTCGCTATTATCGGGATACTGGCGTTTCTCTGGATAGAGGAGGACCTTGGCAATGCAGCTGTTAAGGCGGCTTGTGCGCGCGACGGGGGGCTCACGCTACGAACGCCAACGGTTGCACCAGGGTTTCTCTACAGCGAGCCAGGTGGCTCCAATTGCGAATCGTGCATTAGGGAACTGGCCGCCGGGACTTCTGAGTATGTCGACTACTTGGTGCGTGCAGACGGACACGGAGAGCTATTTCCGGTCCGGGGCTATTACCGTATGAGGATTGGCACAGTGGGAGACTCCGACTGTGCCGTCTTTGATCGGGCCGCCTTCGTCAAGATGGACGCAAATCGCTTCGGTCTGCTCCCTAGTCAATGTATTGCCGTGGAGCCACTTCCGAGCCGGCCAGTGGGTCCGGTGTATTCGCAGCGATATTTTGACGAGCCAGCGGATTGGGGCATCAAGCTTTCTGTACGGGAGCTTCGCATTGACGATTCCTCCTCCGGAGAGGAGATCGCTGTCCTGAGAGACTACCGATTCTATTCAAGCGCCGCTCCGTTTCTGGATTTCAGCGGGGGCGGCGGAGTGGCTTCCTCCACCTGTTGGACTTATGTGAACGGTCGGTTCCCTGACATAACTGACCTTTTTTCTGCAGCATTCCAGCGTTCTTCGCCGAAGTCGAGCGGAGTGAACTGACCGGATCCTTGGAGATAAAGCATGTCTACATTTCAAGAGCAATACGATGCCGCCTTGCTTGCCCACGCCGCGTATCTCAACTTTTCTGGGGTTGCTACCCCCGGATCCGGTGCGATCACCGGCTTTGCTGTCGCTCACCGCCCAAGGCCAGGTGCGCTACACGCTGAAGATGCCGTACCGGGACGGCTCCACCCACGTGGCGTTCGAGTCGCTGGACTTCATCGCACGCCTCGCTGCGGTGGTGCCAGCGGGGCGGGTCCAATCAGGACAATCCGGCCAGAAACCCGGGTTTGCCAGGCTTGTGACATGGGCTAGCCTGTTGCCCATGGACTATTTGTATTCGCTGTACGATGCTCTCCTGAGCATCCACGTTCCGAACGACAAGGCCCGGGCAGTGGTGGATGCCATGGAGCGGGACATGGGTACGACAATTGCAACCAAGGCAGACCTGCAGATCCTCAGGCAGGACCTCACGTCACTGGTGAACAGCAACGTCAGCGACCTGCGCCACGAACTCCGGCACGAAACCGGGCTGGTTCGCAAGGACATGGAACTGCTCTCCAGCCGGATGGTCATTCAGCTTGGATCCATGCTGGTAGTTGGGTTCGGCGTGATGATTGCGGCGCTGAAATTCCTGCTGAGCTGAGGGCAAGTCCGGAGCGCCAACCGGATGGGCTGCGGTGGCGTTGATTCAGCCGCCGCGATCCTGATGCCGTATCCCGTATCCCGAAAAGGTGCGGCGCAACGTGCAGCACTCCTACAGCCGGAGCTTGCTGACTTTCGGGTCCGTTGCGGTATCGGTATCGTCGATCCCCGCCGCCTGATCCGCAAAGAAGCGCCGCACTTTCAGTGCCTGGCGCAGCTTGGCCTTGCGTACGTAGGTCTGGTTGAGCAGGTCTTTCATGGTTTCAAGCAGCGCGGCAGCCTGCCGGCGCTCGAATGCCGGCTCGGTACCGGCGGCTTTGGTATTCGTGTCGAAGATCACCCGGCAGACCGCAGTAAAAGTCGCCTCGTCGATTTCGCCGAGTTGCTGGATCTCCGTCACCGTATCGAAAACGCGCAGGCGACCGGCTTCGCCGACATCGTCGAAGATCGCCTGTGCCGTCTGCCTGCACATGGCAGCAAAGGCCTGCCATAGCCCGGCGCTGTAGCAGGCCAGCGCCTCGCGGAAGCGCGTGGCGACCGGTGCGGGCAGGTAGCCGAGGCTGAAGCGTTCGGGTGGATGCTCGACCGGCTGCGGCAGCGGATGCAGGTCGACCCGGTCATCGCGCCAGGCGCGCGTCCGGTAGCGCAGGAATACCGGCGACTTGCAGGCCGAGCACTGCAGGACGACGCCGATCTGCGCCGGCCGCTCGGCTTTCAACCGGCTGAAAGGCGGGAACGCGGTGACGCTCATCGGCACCACGGCCGCGCACTGCGGGCACTCCATGGTGCTGGTGCCGCCGCGCTCGAAGCGGTTGTCTGCGGTGATGCAGGCTGTCATTTCTTCATACCCCGTTGCAGAAAACCTAACGTGTCAGCGGCTTGTAGCGTATCCGGTGCGGATTGGCCGCGTCATCACCGATGCGCCGGCGCAGGTCGGCAGCATAGTCCGCATAGTTGCCCTGGAACCAGACCACCTGGCTGTTGCCTTCGAAGGCCAGGATATGCGTGGCGATACGGTCAAGGAACCAGCGATCGTGCGAGATCACGATGGCGCAACCCGGAAATTCGAGCAAACCTTCTTCCAGTGCCCGCAGTGTTTCGACGTCCAGATCGTTGGTCGGCTCGTCGAGCAGCAGCACGTTGCCGCCTTCCTTCAGTACCTTGGCCAGGTGCACACGGTTGCGTTCGCCGCCTGAGAGTTCACCGATCAGCTGTTGCTGCTGGGTGCCCTTGAAGTTGAAGCGCCCGCAGTAGGCGCGTGACGGCGTCTCGTACTTGCCGATGCGGATGATGTCTTCACCGCCGGAAATCTCGGCCCACACCGTCTTCGTGTCATCCAGCGAATGTCGTGACTGGTCGACTGCGGCGATCTGCACCGTTTCACCGATCCGGATTTCGCCGCTGTCGGGCTTTTCCTGACCGGTCAGCATGCGGAACAGCGTGGTCTTGCCCGCGCCGTTGGGGCCGATGATGCCGACGATCGCGCCGGGCGGAATCTGGAAGCTGAGATCATCGATCAGCAGCCGGTCGCCAAAGGACTTGCGCAGGTGATTGACCTCGATCACCAGGTCGCCGAGGCGCGGCCCGGGCGGAATGTAGATCTCCTGCGTTTCCTGCCGGGTCTGGTATTCCTGCGAGACAAGTTCCTGGAAGCGGCTGAGCCGCGCCTTGCTCTTGGCCTGACGTGCCTTGGGGTTCGCGCGTACCCACTCGAGCTCGGCTTTGATGGCCTTCTGTCGCGCGGCTTCGCCCTTTTCCTCGCGTTGCAGGCGCTGCTCTTTCTGGTCGAGCCAGGAGGAATAGTTGCCCTCCCAGGGGATGCCGTGTCCGCGGTCGAGCTCGAGAATCCAGCCGGCCACGTTGTCGAGAAAATAGCGGTCGTGAGTCACGGCGATGACAGTGCCCGGATACTGCTCGAGGAATTTTTCCAGCCAGGCGACCGATGAGGCGTCGAGATGGTTGGTCGGCTCGTCGAGCAGCAGCATGTCGGGTTCGGAAAGCAGCAACCGGCACAGGGCCACACGCCGCCGCTCACCGCCGGACAGCTGGTCGACTTTCGCATCCCAGTCGGGGAGGCGCAGGGCATCGCCGGCGATTTCGAGCTTGCGCTCGATTTCCCAGCCATTCTTCGCTTCGATGGCGTCCTGCAGTCTTGCCTGCTCGTCGAGCAGCTTGTTCATCTCGTCGTCGTCGAGCGGTTCGGCAAACTTCTCGCTGATCTCGTTGTAGCGCTTGACCAGCTGCATCATCTCGCCGAGGCCTTCCTCGACGACCTGTCGCACGCTGCGGCCGGCGGGGAGGTCGGGTTCCTGCGGCAGGAAGCCGATGCGGATGCCGGGTTGCGGGCGGGCCTCACCCTCGAATTCCTTGTCGACGCCGGCCATGATCCGCAGCAGCGTGGACTTGCCCGAGCCGTTCAGGCCAAGCACGCCGATCTTGGCGCCGGGGTAAAAGCTGAGCGAGATGTCCTTGAGGATGAAACGCTTGGGTGGAATGATCTTCGCCACCCGGTTCATCGTGTAAACGTATTGCGCCACTGGATCTGCCTGCCGGATTGCCGTGCGGGAAATGCCGCGCGATTATCCGGCAAGCGTCGGGCCTTGCAAAGTTATAATCCCGGGCATGGCAGAGAGTCGCAATGCCGTGCTGGTGCTGAAGGGCGCCAATATTGCCGCCTATGGATTCGGCGACGGTCATCCTTTCGGGCCGGACCGCCACGCTGCTTTCCACGATGAGCTTGCCGGGCGCGATTTCAGCCGCGTAATCCGGCTGGCGATGGCGAGCGAAGCGACGCATGCCGAGCTGACCGCCTTTCACACGCCGGGCCATGTGGCGCGTGTGGAGGCATTGTGCCGGGAGGGGACCGGCTGGCTGGATGGCGGGGATACGCCGGCACAGCGAGGGCTGGATGCTGCTGCTGCCGCGGTTGTCGGTGCCACGGTCTTTGCGATGGAATCCATCATGGCGAGGCAGGCGCGGCGCGCGTTCGTGCCGATCGCCGGGCTGCACCATGCGGGCCGCGATAATGCAGCCGGTTTTTGTGTTTACAACGACTGCGGTGTGGTGATCGAGCTGCTGCGCGCCCGCCATGGTCTCAGCCGCATTGCCTACGTCGATATCGATGCCCATCACGGTGACGGCGTCTATTACGCGTTCGACACCGATCCGGCGATCTGCTTTGCCGATATCCACGAGGACGGCCGCTATCTGTATCCGGGCACCGGGGCCGCGGATGAGACCGGCCGTGGCGCTGCGGCCGGTACCAAGCTCAATATTCCGCTCGCGCCGGGTGCCGGCGATGAGGAGTTCCGCGGTGCCTGGGAGCGCGTTGAGGCCCATGTCGCCGCCGCCCGGCCTGAATTCATCGTCTTTCAATGCGGTGCGGACAGTCTGGCCGGTGATCCCATCACCCATCTGCGCTACTCGCCGGCAGCGCACGCTTATGCCGCTGCGCGTCTGTGTGCGCTGGCCGATCGCTGCTGTGAAGGGCGCCTGCTGGCCACCGGTGGCGGTGGATACAACCGGCGCAATCTCGCCCTGGCCTGGACCGCGGTGGTTGAGGCTTTTGTCGAGGCCGGCCGGCCCGCCTGAGCGGGATTGTTTCCGTCGCCGATGACCGCCAGACCGGAGGCCTCGGGTAGAATGACCCGCTTTTCCAGTGGAGGCCACCCAGAATGTTCAGGCGGGATTGCACGATTGCCGGGTTTGATCCTGAGCTTGCCCGCGCCATCGACAGCGAGCGTGGCCGGCAGGAAGACCATGTTGAACTGATTGCTTCGGAAAACTATGCCAGCCCGCGCGTGCTCGAGGCGCAGGGTTCGGTGCTGACCAACAAGTACGCCGAGGGTTATCCGGGCAAGCGTTACTATGGCGGATGCGAGTATGTCGACATCGCCGAAAACCTGGCCATCGAGCGCGCGAAGCAGCTGTTTGGCGCCGCCTATGCCAACGTCCAGCCGCATTCCGGATCGCAGGCCAATGCTGCAGTTTACCTGGCCCTGCTCCAGCCGGGCGACACGGTGCTCGGCATGAGCCTCGCGCATGGCGGCCACCTGACGCACGGTTCGCCGGTGAACTTCTCCGGGCGGCTGTTCAACATCGTTTCCTATGGTGTGGATGCGGCCACGGGGCTCATCGACTACGGACAGCTGGAAAGTCTTGCGCGTGAACACAAGCCGCGCATGATCATTGCCGGTTTTTCCGCTTATTCACGGGTCATCGACTGGCAGAAATTCCGCACCATTGCCGACAGCGTCGGCGCGTATCTTTTCGTCGATATGGCGCATGTCGCCGGGCTGGTCGCGGCGGGGGAGTACCCGAATCCCGTGTCGATCGCCGATGTGACGACCACCACCACACACAAGACCCTGCGCGGTCCGCGCGGCGGCCTGATCCTGGCGCGGCAGAACGAGGAAATCGCGAAGAAGCTCAACTCCCTGGTATTTCCCGGCACCCAGGGTGGCCCGCTGATGCACGTGATCGCGGCCAAGGCCGTGGCCTTTCTCGAGGCGTTGCAGCCCGAGTTCAGGACCTATCAGCGCGAGGTCAAGAGCAATGCGCAGCTGATGGCGCGCTGCCTGACGGAGCGCGGCTACAGGATCGTCTCCGGTGGCACCGAGAATCACATGTTCCTGCTCGACCTGATCGACAAGGACATCACCGGCAAGGATGCCGATGCCGCACTCGACCGGGCCAACATCACGGTCAACAAGAACGCGGTGCCGAATGATCCGCGTTCACCCTTCGTGACCAGCGGCGTGCGCATGGGCACGCCGGCCGTGACCACGCGCGGCTTTCGCGCCGCCGAGATTGAAGAGCTCAGCGGCTGGATCGCCGATATTCTCGATAACATCCAGGACGAGGCACGTTCGGCGGCGATCCGCGGCAAGGTCATCGAGCTGTGCGCGCGCTTTCCCGTATATCAGTAAGCTGAAGGAGGCAGACCGGTTTTGCATTGCCCGTTCTGCAACCATCCTGAAACCAAGGTCATCGATTCGCGGCTGGCTGGCGAGGGCCTGCAGGTGCGTCGCCGTCGCGAGTGCCTGGCCTGCGCCGAGCGCTTCACGACTTTCGAGACGGCCGAGCTCGTCTTGCCGCGCGTGATCAAGCGCGACGACACGCGTGAGCCTTTCGACGACGGCAAGCTTCGCAGCGGCATGGTGCGTGCGCTGGAAAAACGTCCGGTCGACAGCGAAGCGGTGGAGGCGGCGCTGGCCCGGGTCACGCACCGCCTGCAGACCATGGGCGAACGCGAGATCGCCTCGCGGCGCATCGGTGAGCTGGTGATGGAAGAGCTGCGCGCGCTGGATGAGGTGGCCTATGTGCGCTATGCCTCTGTCTATCGCAGCTTTCAGGATGTGGAGTCATTCCAGGAAGAGATCCGCCGCATGCGCGAGCTGGGTGACAAGGAACGGCGGCGGGATCAGCTGCCACTGCTGCCGGATGAGGCGTCGTGAGCGCCGTTGTGCCGGTATGGAGCGCTGCCGATCACCGTCACATGGCTCGCGCAATGCAGCTTGCGGCGCGTGGACTCAACAGCACGCCGCCGAATCCACGCGTGGGCTGCGTGATTGCGAGGGGTGAAACAGTTGTCGGTGAAGGCTGGCACCGCGAGGCCGGCGGGCCGCATGCCGAGGTTTATGCACTGCAGGCAGCCGGCGACAAGGCGCGCGACGCAACAGCCTATGTGACGCTCGAGCCCTGCTGTCATCAGGGACGTACACCGCCCTGTAGCGAAGCACTGCGGAAGGCGGGTATCCGGCGCGTGGTGTATGCCGCACAGGATCCCAACCCGCAGGTGAATGGCGGCGGCGGCCAAGCCCTGCTTGCGGCCGGCATCGAGGTCAGCAGTGGCCTGCTGGCTGCGGAGGCGGAGCGGCTGAACGCGGGCTTCTTCATGCGCATGCGCCATGGTCGGCCACTGGTACGCTGCAAGATCGCCGTCAGTCTCGACGGTCGTACAGCGCTCGCCGACGGCCGCAGCCAGTGGATCAGCGGTGAGCCAGCCCGGCTGGATGTGCAGCGCCTGCGTGCGCAGAGTTCGGCGGTGCTGACCGGGATCGGTACGGTGCTGGCCGATGATCCTCGGCTCAATGTGCGTGGAGTCGCGGATGAGGGGCTGGCCGAGGGGACCAGCCGGCAGCCGCTGCGCGTGATTCTGGATTCCGGGTTCAGGACACCGCCAGATGCGCTCCTGCTGTCCGTGCCCGGCGAGGTGCTTGTGTTCGGCGCGGGAGCTGCGAAACAAAAAGCTGCGCTTGAAGCGTGCGGCGCGCGCGTGGAAACAATCGCATGTACTGACGGGCGCGTGAGCCTGCCAGCAGTGCTGCAGCGGCTCGCAGAGCTGCAGGTCAATGAACTGCTCGTTGAGGCGGGGCCGGCGCTCAACGGCGCGCTTCTGGCAGCACGCCTGGTCGATGAGCTGATCGTCTATCAGGCTGCACACGTGCTGGGTTCGACGGCGCGCGGCATGTTCGAGTTGCCGCCGCTGCCGGCAATGGACAAGCGGCCGGCCTTCGAGTTGCTGGAAGTGCGGCGCGTGGGCGCGGATCTGCGCCTGACCTACAGGCCGGCAACGGCAGGAGAAAGGACAGACTGATGTTTACCGGAATCGTGCAGGCGCTGGGCCGGGTCGTGACAACGACAGCAACACCATCGGGCCGCCGCTGTGAGTTTGAGCTCGGGGCGCTGGCCGGTCGTCATTTCAATCCCGGTGACAGCATCGCGGTGAACGGCGCATGTCTCACCGTCGTCACGCTGGATGCAGACCGCTTCGGCGCCGATATCTCTGCCGAGACCTTGCGGGTCACGACGCTCGGCAGCCTGGCGGTGGGCAGCCCCGTCAACCTGGAACCGGCGATGACGCTGAACGACCCGCTGGGCGGGCATCTGGTCACCGGCCATGTGGACGGCATCGCCGAGGTTGTGGCGCTGAATCGGGAAGGCGGCACGGCGATTGTCCGCTTCGCACTCCCCGAGGCGCTGCGCCGCTATGCAGCCCGCAAGGGTTCGATCTGTATCGATGGTGTCAGCCTGACCGTAAACGATGTTGCGGACGACCGCGTACTGGTAACGCTCGTGCCCCATACGCTCGGACAAACTATCATGCAGCACTATGTGGTCGGCACGCGGGTCAACGTCGAGGTTGACCTGGTGGCGCGTTACGTTGAAAGGCTGCTGGGAACGACATGAATCCGATACAGGACACGAGGCGAGGGACAATGGAACGGCCGGAAAGCGGCTTCAGTCCGATTTCGGCCATCATCGACGATATCCGCCAGGGGCGGATGGTGATAATCGTCGACGATGAAGACCGCGAAAACGAGGGCGACATCCTCATGGCCGCCGCCAAGGTGCGCGCCGAGGACATCAACTTCATGGCCCGCTATGGTCGTGGCCTGATCTGTCTGACCCTGACGCGGGCGCGCTGCCAGCAGTTGCGTCTGCCGCTGATGGTCGGTGACACCGATCGCGCGCACGGCACCAATTTCACCATTTCGATCGAGGCGGTTGAAGGTGTCACCACCGGTATCTCCGCACACGATCGTGCGCGGACGGTGCGGGTTGCGGTGGGACCGGATGCGACGCCCGAAGACCTGCGTCAGCCCGGACATGTGTTTCCGCTGATGGCCCAGCCCGGTGGTGTACTCACGCGCGCCGGACATACCGAGGCAGGCTGCGACCTGGCCCGGCTTGCCGGGCTGGAAGCTGCGGCCGTCATCGTCGAGATCCTCAATGAAGACGGCACGATGGCGCGCCGGCCGCAGCTTGAGGCTTTCGCCAAAGAGCATGGGCTGCGCATCGGCACCATCGCTGACCTGATCAGGTACCGGCTGCGACATGAGGAATCGGTCGAGCGTATCGCCGATCAGCAGATCCAGACCGAGTTCGGCGACTTCCGGCTGGTCTGCTATGAAGACCATGTCACGCGCAATGTGCATCTCGTGCTGATCCGCGGTGACCTCAGCCGGCCGGAGCCGCCGCTGGTTCGCGTTCATGTGCAGGACACGCTGGGCGATGTGGTCGGCGTGCAGAGCGCGGAGCTCGGCTGGCCGCTCCGCGAGGCGATGCATCAGATCGCATCCACCGGTCACGGTGTCGTCGTCCTTCTGCGCTACGGCGAGTCGCCGCGCGAACTGATGGCAGCGGTGAAGTCCCTGAGCCGACCCGAGGGTGCGGAGCGGCCTGCGCCGGCCGGCGGCGCCGTGCTGCGCAGCTACGGCATCGGCGCACAGATCCTGCGCGACCTGGGTGTGCAGCGGATGCGCGTGCTGAGCGCGCCGAAACAGATGCATGGCCTGTCGGGATTCGGTCTCGAGGTCGTGGAGTATGTCGATACGGCTGACCGGCCAAAGGCAGGCTGAAGGTATGCGCATCATGGAAGGACAACTGGTGGCGCGGGACATGCGTTTCGTGATCATTGCCGCACGCTTCAACGACCTGATTGTCCGGAATCTGGTCGATGGCGCGGTGGACACGCTCAAGCGGCACGGCGCTGTCGAGACCGATATACAGCTGGTCCGGGTGCCCGGTGCCTTCGAGCTGCCGCTCGCTGCGCATCGACTTGCGCGGCTGCGGCGCTGTGACGCCATCGTCGCGCTCGGTGCAGTGATCCGCGGGCAGACGCCGCACTTCGGTTTCGTGTGCACCGAATGCGCCGCCGGGCTCAACCGCGTCAGTCTGGAGTTCGAGATGCCGGTGGGATTCGGCGTGCTGACCTGCGATACGGTGGATCAGGCCATGGATCGCGCCGGCGGCAAGGGTGGCAACAAGGGCACGGATGCGGTGCTGGCTGCGCTGGAGATGGCCAGTCTCCTGCGGCAGCTGGAAGGCTGAGCCCGCCGCATGGCCGCGACAGGTCGGCATGGCTCGCGTCGTTTGCTGGTGCAGGCGCTCTATCAGTATCAGCTGAGCGAGCATTCGGTGGCGGAAATCGCCGCGCAGTTCGCGGCGCAGCGCGATTTCAGGCTTGTCGATGTGGATTACTTCCGCCTCCTGCTCGGCGAGATTCTCGGTGATACCGATGCTCTGGATCGTTTGCTGACCGCGCAGGCCGACAGGCCCGTGGCCCAGCTGGATCCGGTCGAGCGGGGCATACTCTGGCTGGGGCTGGCCGAACTGAAACTGCACCGGGAGGTGCCGGTGAAGGTCGTGATCAACGAGGCGGTGAAACTCGCGCATGAATTCGGTGCCCAGGACGGGCATCGCTACATCAATGCCGTCCTCGACCAGCTTGCGCCGGCGCTGCGCCCGGCCGCCTGACAGCACAGGTCACGTGCCGGTGGATGAACGGACGCTGATCAGCACTTACTTCGCCGGCCACAGCGCCGGACGCAGGGATGTCGTACTCGGTATCGGTGACGATGCCGCCGTGCTGCGCTTCGAGCCTGGCTGGGATCTGGTGGTGGCGACCGACACCATCACCGAAGGCACACATTTCCCGGCCGGTATTCCCGCTCGCGCCGTCGGCCATCGCGCTCTTGCGGTCAACCTCAGTGACCTCGCGGCCATGGCAGCCGAGCCGCTGTGGTGTTCGCTGGCCTTGTCCTTGCCGGCGGCCGAACCGACCTGGCTGGAAGAATTTGCCGCCGGGTTGTTTGCACTGGCCGATCGCTCTGGCACCGCACTGATTGGCGGTGACACGGTGCGCGGGCCGCTGTCTGCAACGGTCACCGTACAGGGCCGCGTTCGCCCCGGGGCCGCTGTGCCCCGCACCGGAGCGCGCGCAGGTGACGGGATCTGGGTGACTGGCAGTCCGGGTGATGCGGTAGCTGGCCGCCATCTGCTCGATGCTGCCGCGGGCGTGCCCGAAACGGTCAGGGCGACGCTGCTCCATCGCTTTCTCTATCCGGAGCCGCGGGTCCGCGAGGGCCTTGCTCTCGCGGCGCTGGCCACCGCCATGCTCGACGTCTCGGACGGCCTGCATGACGATATCGGCAAGTTGATGACCGCGAGCGGCACAGGTGCCGAACTCGATGCCGGGCTCCTGCCGCTGTCAGCTGAACTCGGAGCTGCGGCTGCGGAGCGCGCCATCGAATATGCGCTCACCGGCGGCGATGACTACGAACTGTGCTTTACAGTGCCCGCGCAGGCAACCACCCGGCTGCAGGGGATGGCAGCCGGGTGGACGGTCCCTGTGACCCGGATCGGCACCGTGGTGAGCGAGCCGGGCGTCCGCTGGCAGCATGCGGGACGGGCGTTGACCGTGCCCGGTTCCACTTTCCGGCACTTCTGATGGCCGCTTCCCGTGCTGGTCCGGTTGGCTGGCAGGAGGTCCTCCGCGATCCGGTTCAATGGCTGGCCTTCGGTTTCGGCACCGGCCTGCTGCCGGTTGCGCCCGGCACCTGGGGTTCGCTGCTCGCGGCCTTTCTCTACTGGTGGTTGCCTCCGCTGCCAGTGCCGGTGCAGCTGGCCGGGCTGGCGCTGGCCTTTGTTGCCGGTTGCGTGATCTGTGGCGCAAGTGCGCGGCGTCTCGGCGTGCATGATCATGGTGGCATCGTCTTCGACGAATTTGTGGGCCAGTGGCTGGTATTGGTGGTCACACCGCACACGCTGGCGTGGTATGCGCTGGCATTTGTGCTGTTCCGGCTCATGGATATCTGGAAGCCCTGGCCGATTCGGGAGGCTGATCACAGATTGCAGGGCGGCACGGGAATTATGCTCGATGACGTTCTGGCGGCCGGGTATGCGGCATTGGTCGTCGGGGGAGTGCAGTTTCTGCCGCTGGCATGAGTTTTCAGGTCCTGTCCGCATGGTTCAACTTCCGAGTCCGAGTGTTGCGCCAGCCGCCTCGGCGGAGGTTCCGGACAAGATCGGCAAGTACCCGATCATCAAGGTCGCCGGCAAAGGCACGACCGGTACCATCTACCTTTCACACGATCCCTATTTTCGCCGTGATGTCGCGATCAAGGTCTATGCGACTGCGACCGACGATGACCCGCAGCGCGCCAGGATCGCCCGCAAGATGTTCTTCAACGAAGCGCACATGGTGGGCATGCTCCAGCACCCCAACATCCTGCCGATCTATGATGCCGGTGAGGAAGACGGAAAATACTACGTCGTGATGGAACACGTGCAGCGGGCCCGCACGCTTGAGGCCTACTGCCGTCCGGACAACCTGCTGCACATCGAAGATGTGGTGAAAATCATCTTCAAGTGCGCAAAGGCGCTGCACTACGCGCACAAGCGCGGCGTCATTCATCGCGACATCAAGCCCAGCAACATCATGCTGACCAACGACAACGATGTGCGCATCATCGATTTTGGCATCGCGATCCTGCTGGATGCGGATATCTCGCGCATCGAAGGTATCGCCGGATCACCCAGTTACATGTCGCCAGAGCAGGTGCAGGGTTTCGACATCACGCCGGCCTCCGATCTCTATTCGCTCGGTGCCGTGATGTACGAGCTGCTGACCGGATTCCGGCCATTTCGCGGCAGCAGCCTGTCCAAGCTGCTGAACCAGATCGTCTATGCGACACCGCCGCCCATCCATACGCTGCGACTCGGTGTGCCCGATGAGCTGGAGGAAGTGGTTGCGATCGCCCTGCAGAAGGATCCCGCCCGGCGTTACGCCAACGGGGGTGAGTTCGGCGCCCGGCTGACGCGCGTCTATCAGCAGCTCAAGGCCCAGTGGGACGGCATCGATCGCCATGAGCACTTCGATACGCTCAGGCGTCTGTCATTTTTTCACGACTTCTCGCAGGCCGAGATTCATGACCTGCTGCGCGCGAGTGAATGGCGCGAATACATGGCAGGGGACGAGATTGTCCGCGAGGGTACGGCCGATGATCGCTTCTATGTAATCGTGACTGGCCGCGTTTCCGTTGAAAGCAACGGCCGGGAAATCGGCATGTTGAACAGTGGTGACTGTTTTGGCGAGACGGGCTATGTCTCCGGTGCCCGCAGCATTTCCAGCTTCCGCGCGCAGGATGCAGTGACGGTGCTGTCGGTGAGTTCGACGATACTCGAACAGGTTTCCACCGAGTGCCAGCTGCGCTTCAACAAGGTATTCCTGCGTACCCTGATCCGGCGCCTGCAGGGTGCGAATAACCGCGCAGATCCGGCTGCCTGAGCGCCGGCAAGAACGCACTCAGGCAGCGTCGTCCGGTTCGTCGTCCGGGCTGACAAAGTCCTTGAGTTCCGCACCCATCAGCTGCTGAACGCGCTGTTCCGCATCCTTGAGTGCGAGCTGGCATTCGCGGCTCAGGCGCACGCCGCGTTCGAATTCCTTCAGCGATTTCTCCAGCGCCAGTTCGCCTGATTCGAGCTGCTCGACGATGGTTTCAAGTTCGGCCAGGGATTTTTCCAGGTCCGGCAGTTTGCGGCGCGCTGTGTTCATATGGACACTGGTCTTGAGGTGGGTGATGAGGTTAAGGTTTGCATATGCTCCGGCGGGCGGTCAAACCATGGACCGCAAGCGTTGACAGGAGCCTGTCGGACCTCTTAAACTTTAGACTCATTCTAAAAGACGTGTCTCGGCTGATCCGGGGCACGGGCATAAGATCAATAACCAGGGAGAACTGATATGAACCTCAAGGGCAGCAAGACCGAGGGCAACCTCAAGGCCGCATTCGCCGGTGAGTCGCAAGCGAACCGGCGTTATCTGTATTTCGCAGGCAAGGCCGATGTCGAGGGTTTCAACGACGTGGCAGCTGTATTCCGCTCCACGGCAGAAGGCGAGACCGGCCACGCACACGGTCATCTCGACTACCTGAAGGCTGTCGGAGACCCGGCGACGGGCCTGCCGATCGGCTCGACGGCCGAGAACCTCAAGGCGGCGATTGCCGGCGAGACTCACGAGTACACCGACATGTACCCGGGGATGGCCAAGTCGGCACGCGATGAAGGTTTTCGCGAGATCGCTGACTGGTTCGAGACCCTGGCCAAGGCAGAGCGTTCGCACGCGAACCGCTTCCAGAAGGCACTGGATACGCTGGGCAAATAACAGCGCAGATGGATAACCAGCCTGCGCGCGAGGGCGGCCTTGAGGCCCCGACCCGGCATCCGCTTGACTGGCGGTCGCCGGAATTCTGGGACAAGGCCGCGCTCGACAAGGAACTCGAGCGGGTTTTCGATATCTGTCACGGTTGCCGGCGCTGCTTCAGCCTCTGCAATGCGTTTCCGACACTGTTCGATGCGGTCGATGAATCCCCGACCGGTGAACTGGATAGCGTGCCGAAGAGCAAGTTCGGCGAGGTCGTGGACCACTGCTATCTGTGCGACATGTGCTATGTGTCGAAGTGCCCCTACGTGCCACCGCATTCCTTCAACGTCGATTTCCCGCATCTGATGTTGCGGGCGAAGGCCGTGCGCTTTCGCGAGGAGGGTGCATCGCTGCGCAGCCGGATTCTGTCTTCGACCGACATGGTCGGCAGCATCGCCGGCATCCCGGTGGTGTCCGAAGTGGTCAACGCCGTCAACGACAACCTGGCCGGCCGTCTGCTGCTGGAAAAGACGCTGGGCGTGGCGCGCGACGCGCCGCTGCCGCGTTACGAGAGCGATACGGCGCGCAAGCGCCTCGCGCGCACGCCGGCACCGGATCTGCCTGTGGAACCGGTCAACGGCACGCAAGGCCGGGTGGTCCTCTATACGACCTGTTACGGCAACCGCAACCTGCCGGCCATGGTTGAAGACCTGGTCGCTGTATTCCGCCACAACGGCATACAGGTGAAGCTGGTCGGATCGGAGCAGTGCTGCGGGATGCCGAAGCTCGAACTGGGTGATCTGGAGTCGGTAGCCAAGGCCAAGGAAGCGAACGTGCCGGAACTGGCGCGCTGGGTGGAGCAGGGCTGGGACCTGGTCGCACCAGTGCCCTCATGCGTGCTCATGTTCAAGCAGGAACTGCCGCTGATGTTTCCGGAAGACCGGCAGGTGCAGGCGGTCGCCAGGGCATTTTTCGATCCGTTCAATTATCTGTATCTGCGCCACAAGGCCGACAAGCTGCGCACCGACTTCGCCAAACCGCTGGGGCGGGTTTCCTGGCATGTGCCCTGTCATCTGCGCGTGCAGAACATCGGCCTCAAGACGCGCGATGTCCTGTCCCTGATTCCGGGTACCACCGTCGAGGCCATCGAGCGGTGTTCAGGTCATGACGGCACCTACGGTGTAAAGACCGAATTCCGCGCCGCTTCGGTGAAGATCGCGATGCCGGTGGTCGATCAGCTGAAAGAGGCGGCACCGGATCACTTCTGCAGCGACTGCCCGATGGCCGGCGCACAGGTGGCCGGTCTGGCCGACCGTGATGCCCATCCGCATCCGATACAGCTGCTGCGGCAAGCCTACGGCATCTGACATGAACAAACTGACTGTTGACGACCTGTATCCCCTCGAGACCTACGCGCGGCTGCGGCCGGAATTCCGCGAACGGGTCATCGAGCACAAGGCGCACCGCCGCCTCGGTCTCGGCGAACACTTGTCGCTGGTCTTTGAAGACCGGCTGACCATGCACTACCAGGTGCAGGAAATGCTGCGTGCCGAGCGGATTTTCGAGCCGGCTGATATCGAAGCCGAGCTGGCGGCCTATAACCCGCTGATTCCTGACGGCAGCAACTGGAAGGCAACCCTGTCCATTGAATATCCGGATCCCGACGAACGTCGCGTGGCGCTCGAGCAGCTGGTCGGTATAGAGGACCGGATCTGGGTGCAGGTGGCCGGCGAGCCGGTCGTTTTTGGTATCGCCGACGAAGACCTTGAGCGCAGCACGGAAAGCAAGACCTCAGCCGTACACTTCCTGCGTTTCGAGCTGCCGCCAGGCTCAGTGAAGGCATTGCGTGCCGGTGCGGCGCTGTCGGTTGGTGTGGATCACCCGCAGCTCAGACTTCGCGTGGACGACGTTCCCCAGACCTTGCACGAGTCGTTGCTGGCCGACCTGCACTGAAGCACTTCCGCTTCGTTCCGTGTTGATAAATCCTCCGGGTGGACTAAGATTCCGCCCGTTGTTGTGCGCGACCCTGGATAATTAAGGATTCCGCTGTGATCGAGTCTTCAGCGGCCCCGATGCATTGGCAGTCTGCTGCCGGCAGGCCGGGCCGTCCATGAGTGCCCGTTACGAAGCTGCTGATATCGAGGTCCTGAGCGGTCTCGACCCGGTCCGCCGCCGGCCGGGCATGTATACCGATACCAGTCGACCGAATCACCTTGCCCACGAGGTCATCGACAACAGCGTCGACGAGGCCATCGCCGGACACTGCAAGCGAATCGACGTCACGCTGTTCGCCGATGGCTCGCTGCAGGTAGCTGACGATGGCCGCGGCATGCCGGTGGACAAGCACCCCGTCGAAAAAATCCCCGGCGTTGAACTCATCCTCACGCGGCTGCACGCCGGCGGGAAATTTTCCGGCAATAACTACCAGTATTCAGGCGGCCTGCACGGTGTTGGTGTCTCGGTCGTAAACGCGCTGTCGAAGAATCTCGAGGTCTGGATACGCCGCGACGGTTGCGAGTACAACATGAGTTTCCGCGGCGGTGAGCGCACCAGCAAGCTCGAAAAGGTCGGTACCGTCGGCAAGGCCAATACCGGAACGACACTGCGTTTCTGGCCGGATCCGAAGTATTTCGACACCGACAAGTTCGCCATAAACGAGCTGCGCCATGCGCTGCGGGCCAAGGCGGTGCTTTGCCCGGGGCTGCAGATCCGCTTCGAGGTCGAGAAGCCGGAACAGAAATTCGAATGGCACTACGAGGGTGGACTGGAGCAGTACCTGGTTGAAAGTCTGCCGGATACTGCGCTGTTGCCGTCGGAACCCTTCAGCGCGGTCCTCAAGGGGCAGCGTGAAGAAGCAGAGTGGGCCATGGCCTGGGCGGATCCGGATGGCCCGGCCATCAACGAGTCCTATGTCAACCTGATTCCGACAGCGCAGGGTGGTACGCATGTCAACGGCTTCAGGACCGGCCTTACCGATGCGTTGCGCGAATACTGCGAGTTCCGGAATCTGCTGCCGCGCGGGGTGAAGCTGGCACCTGATGACGTCTGGGACGGCTTGCAGTTCGTGCTGTCGGTGAAGATGCAGGATCCGCAGTTTTCCGGGCAGACCAAGGAACGGCTGAGTTCGCGCGAATGTGCCGCCTTCGTCAGCGGTGCGGTCAAGGACTCGTTTTCGCTCTGGCTCAGCCAGAACACCGATGCCGGTGACCAGATTGCCGAACGGGCAATTCTTGCTGCCCAGACGCGGGCAAAGATGGCAAGAGTGGTGGTGCGCAAGCGGATTACCAGCGGACCGGTATTGCCCGGCAAGCTCACCGATTGCACCAGCACCGATCCGGAGCGTTGCGAGATCTTCCTGGTGGAAGGCGATTCCGCCGGCGGTTCGGCCAAGCAGGCCCGCGACCGGGAATACCAGGCCGTGCTGCCGCTGCGGGGCAAGATCCTCAATACCTGGGAAGTCGACCAGGGCGAACTGCTGGCGTCGCAGGAAGTCAGCAATATCAGCCTGGCGATCGGCGCCGAGCCCGGCAGCAATGACCTCGCCGGGCTGCGCTACCACAAGATCTGCATCCTTGCCGACGCCGACTCGGACGGCCAGCACATCGCGACGCTGATCTGCGCGCTGTTCGTCCGGCACTTTCCCCAGCTGATCCGTGCCGGGCATGTCTATGTGGCCATGCCACCCCTGTTTCGTATCGATGTGGGCAAGGATGTCTACTACGCGCTGGACGAAGCCGAGCGGCAGGGTACCCTCGACCGGCTGCAGGCCGAAGGCATACGCGCAAAACCCAATGTAACGCGCTTCAAGGGTCTTGGTGAAATGAGCCCGCTGCAGTTGCGTGAGACCACCATGCTGCCCGACTCGCGGCGTCTGGTACAGTTGACGATGTCGCCACAGGACGACACGGAACAGCTGCTGGACATGCTGCTGGCCAAGAAGCGCTCGGCTGACCGGCGTGCCTGGCTCGAGAGCAAGGGCAATCTTGCCGAGATCTGACGGGGTATGAAATTCCAATGACGGCTTCCGACAACATGCAGACGCGTCTCGAGTTCGACCCGGTCGAGAAGCTTGCGCTGCGCACCTTCACCGAGAAGGCGTATCTCGACTACTCGATGTACGTGATTCTCGATCGTGCCCTGCCGTATATCGGTGACGGCCTCAAACCGGTGCAGCGGCGCATCATCTATGCGATGAGCGAGCTGGGGCTGCGCGCGACCAGCAAGCACAAGAAATCCGCCCGTACGGTCGGCGATGTGCTCGGCAAGTTCCATCCGCACGGTGATTCGGCGTGTTACGAAGCCATGGTGCATATGGCCCAGGACTTCGCCTATCGCTACCCGATCATCGATGGCCAGGGCAACTGGGGTTCGACCGACGATCCGAAGTCCTTTGCGGCCATGCGCTACACCGAGGCCCGGCTGACAGGCTATGCGGCGACGCTGCTCGACGAACTCGATCACGGCACGGTCGAGTGGGTGCCGAACTTCGACGGCACGTTGCTCGAACCGGTGCTGCTGCCTGCGCAGCTGCCGAACATTCTCCTGAACGGTGCGAGCGGAATCGCCGTCGGCATGTCTACCGACATCCCGCCGCACAACCTGCGTGAAGTCGTCACTGCGGTGCTGCGGCTGCTGGAGGAGCCGGATACCACGGCCAAACAGCTCTGCCAGCACATCAAGGGCCCGGATTTCCCGACCGGCGGTGAGCTGGTTACGCCGCGCAAGGAACTCAACGAGATCTACGCGACCGGGAACGGCACCCTGCGTCTGCGCGCGACCTGGGAGCGCGAAGACAACGACATCATCATCACCAACCTGCCGTTCCAGGTGTCCGGCAGCAAGGTGCTCGAGCAGATCGAGGCCCAGCGGCAGGCGAAAAAGCTGCCACTGGTCGATGACCTGCGCGACGAGTCTGACCACGAGAACCCGGTGCGCCTGGTCATCACGCCGAAATCCGGCAAGGTGGATATAGATGCGCTGATGGGCCATTTGTTTGCCACCACAGATCTCGAGCGCACCCTCCGCGTCAACATGAACTGCATCGGTCTCGATGGCCGGCCCGGTATCCGCGATATCAAATCGCTGCTTGCCGAGTGGTTGCAATTCCGTACCGATACCGTCAAGCGGCGCCTGCGGGATCGCCTGGGCAAGGTCGAGGACCGTCTGCACATCCTCGATGGCCTGCTGATCGCCTTTCTCAATATCGACGAAGTCATCCGCATCATCCGCCGGGAAGACAAGCCCAAAGAGGTGCTGATGGAACGATTCGGAATCAGCGATGTGCAGGCCGAGGCAATTCTCAATCTGCGCCTGCGCCAGCTGGCCAAACTCGAGGAAATCGAGATCCGCAGCGAGCAGAAGGCACTGGCAGAAGAGCGCGACTGGCTCAATCAGGTCCTGAAGAGCGCCGCAAAGCTTCGAAAACTGATCCGCGACGAGTTGCTGGCGCTGGCCGAGAAACACGGGGACAAGCGGCGCACGGCCATCGTCGAGCGCGAAGCGGCCCAGGCGCTGGCTGAAACCGCACTGGTCAGCAGCGAGCCGGTCACCGTGGTGTTGTCGGTCGGCGGCTGGGTGCGTGCGGCCAAGGGCCACGAGATTGATCCGGCATCGCTGAGTTACAAGTCAGGGGACAGCTATCTGGCTGCGGCACTCGGCAAGAGTACGCAGACCGCCGTGTTTCTCGACAATGCCGGCCGCGCCTACTGTCTGCCCGCACATTCACTGCCTTCGGCACGTGGCCAGGGCGAGCCGCTCACCGGCCGGCTCAATCCGGCGGCTGGCGCCAGTTTCCGCGGCGTGCTCATCGGCGAGCCATCCATGCACTGGCTGCTGGCCAGCGATGCTGGTTACGGGTTTTTCGTCCAGCTCGCTGAACTCCAGTCGCGTAACCGGGCCGGCAAAGCCTGTCTGCGTGTACCCGAGGGCGCTGATGTACTGATTCCCGCGCCGTATGGTGGTACCGGATTTCCGGGCAAGGCGCTGGTTGCGGCGGTCAATTCGGAAGGCCGGCTGCTGGTATTCCCGGCCGCCGATCTGCCTGAACTCGCGCGCGGCAAAGGCAACAAGATCTTCGGTATCTCAACGCGCAAGTTCAAGGCAGGTGAGGAGAAGCTCACCAGTATCGCCGTGCTTGAGCCGGGAGATTCGCTGTTGCTGTTCAGCAATCAGCGCAGCATGACGCTGAAGCCGGGCGATCTCGCGGACTATCGGGGTGCGCGTGGCCAGCGCGGTGGTCTGTTGCCACGAGGCTGGCGCAAGGTCGACCGCATCCTGGTCGCGCCATCTGCCTGACAGCGAGCCTAGTCGGGTTTCTTGATGAACGGCTTTGAGTCGGTACCGGTCGCCAGCGCTTCGCGCATTGCAGACAGGTCCAGCACCTGGCTGGCGGTCAGCTCGGTTTCGTAGTCGCGTTCAAGCAGCGACAGGGCCTGCAGCAGGGTCTCGGCCTGCTTGTCGTTTTCATCCGCATCATGCGCACCGTTGTCGTCGGATATCGAAGGCATCGCGGGTGCCGGGGAATTCAGGGTCTCGCTGTCGTCGCCAAACAGCTTTTCGAGTTCCGAGGTGATTTCCTCGGAATGCGCAGCTGACGCAGGCTGGGCAACCGTCTGCGAATCAGCTGCGGTTCGCCTTGTAAACTCCTTGGACAGTGAATCATCAGGCCGCGCGGACCATTGGACTGTGATCGATGGCTCCGCACGCTCGGTACGTACCGTAATCGGGGCGGCTATGGCTGCGCTGCTGAACGGGTCTTCCTCCGCGGCGGAATCAGCCTGCACCGGTTGTCTTGCCTGGCGCTTGAGGGCGATGGCTGGCAGCCGGTTGCGGAACCAGAGCAGGGCGCTGATCAGCAGGCCGAAGGTGATGCCCGCGGCAGTGGCAGCCAGCGGACTGGCTTCGGTCCCGGCAGGTGTGTCGACAGCGGCAATCGCCGGTTCCGAAGGACCGGTTGCGGTTTCCTTGATGGGCGAGATCCTGCTGACCGGAGCTGGCTCGGCAGCCGGTGTGGCAGCAATTTCAGTCGTGGCGGCAGTGGGTGCGGATTCAACCGGCACCGGTGCGACAGCCGGCAACAGGGCCGGTTCTGGCAGCGGTACCGGTACGGGTTCAGGTAGAGATGCTGTCAGGGCAGCAGGGATCATTGCCTCGGCAGGGGCATTGGTAGCCGGAATGTCGATTGTGCTGCCGAGTTTGATCAGGTTGATGTCGTTGCGAATAAACGCATCCGGGTTGGCAGCAAAAATCTGGCCAGCGAGCGTCCACAGATTCACCCGGCGTCCGCTGACGCGCGCCGCAATCGACGATACGGTATCGCCGGCAACCACCTGATATCTCGTGCCAGGCAAGACCGGTGTGTTGGCGGCATCCAGTGAGCGGCGCGATCGCAATGGCCGCTCACGCGGTACCGTCGTGCGCAGCGCATCTCCGGAGACAGGCGAGGCAGGAAGGGCTTCCGGCAACCGTCCCGTCTGCGCAACCGGTGGTTGAAATGGCACCGGAGCCGGCTCAGCGTTCATGCCCGGCGGGTCAAGCATCAGCACATACTGTCGTGTGATGGCAGCGGTACCAGGGCAGCCGGCCTGCAGGCTCAGTGCGTAGACCGGTTCAAAAAGCGCTGCGGTGCTGCTGATCCGCAGCGTGTACGTGCCCGGGCGAACCGCCTCGGGCGTGCTGACGGAAGCATCGGGAACGCGCCCGAGGTCATTGCTGCCGCGGCCTGACTGAATGCAGCCGCCGGACAGCGATTCACCGGCGGCCAGTTGAACCGGGACGCTGGCATCGAGACGTTGCCCGAGGCTGGAGTGTATGGTGATCTCGCCGAGGCTCAGCGAGTGACCGGCCGGGGACACGGCGAACAGGGCCATGCCTGCAAGCGTGGATGCGACCAGCCGCTCATGACCGGTTGCGGGTTGTGTGTGCGCCGCGCGGTGCGCGGGCGGCGTGCTTTTCTTGCTCTGGTTGCGCCTGGTGCGCATGCCTGGGGTCCCGGGTTTACAGATCCACTGCGGATCGGTTTTGTGACAGACGACAAGAGACCATTTGCTGCGGTTCAGTGAAATGAACCAGGTCTCGTTCTGTAATGTGGCAGCAGCAGGACGCGCTTCCGGTGCCGTGGACTGTGATCGGCTGCACGGGATCCCTCAGCCAACAGCCTGCTGACCGGGGCTGGTTTCACTGGCCAGGACCACGCCGTGGTTCTGGGTGAAATTGCCCTGCACGAAGGCGATACCGAGCTGCCAGAGCACTGCCATCGTGTTGGCGTTTTCGACCCGCTCGGCAATGGTCTTGATCTTCAGTTCATTTGCGCGCGCGGCGATGCCGCCAACCTTGCGCTGCAGTTCCTTGTCCCGGTGCAGTCCCTGCATCAGGCTGCCGTCGATCTTGACGAACTGCATCGGCAGATGGCCGAGCAGTTGCGTGGCATCCCGGCCGGCGCCGAGGTGATCGACGGCAAACATGAAGCCTGCTTCGCGGAGCTGTTTGGCCGTCTGCTGACATTCCTTGAGGTGCTGCAGGGCCAGCTCCTCGCTGACCTGGAAGCAGACCTGGGAGGGCTTGAGTCGCGTGCTCTGGGCGCGTGCCTTCAGCCAGTCGAGCAGCGACTCATCGAGTATCGATTCACGCGACAGCCGGATGAATACCAGGTTCGGCTGGCGCGCAACGCAGAACGAGAAAGATGCACCGATCACCCAGCGATCGATGTTCTTCATCATGTGGGCGCGTTCTGCGACCGGAATGAACTCCGAGGGCAGCACCGGTTCACCCTGTTCGTCGATCAGGCGCACACGCGTGTCGAGCACGCCCTGCACCTCGTCCTGCAGTCCGACCACCGGCTGATGCACGAGCCGCAGGCGGTTCTGCATCAGCGCGGCACGGATACGCGTAATCCACAGCGAGTCGGTCAGGCGCAGGCGCTCGGTGACGCTGGTAATGTCGCTCAGCATGACGCGGTTGCCGCCCTGGTCGCGGCCATTGCGGCAGGCCTGTTCCGCCTCGCTGAGGATCTCGCCGGGCGTCTGGCTACCCGAACGCGCTTCGCAGACACCGATCGTGCACGAGAGTGAGGTCGACTGGGTGTCGACCTCGAAGATCTGTGTGGCCACGGCCTTCTGTATCTGCTCGGCCCAGGCCTGAACGTCGCCCATCGTGCCGCGTTCCACGAGCACCGCGAACATCGTGCCGCCGAATCGGCCGTAAAGATCGCCGGGCTGCATGAGTTCGCGCAGCAACTCGGCAAGGCGCATCAGCAGGGCTTCGGTGCCGAGCAGTCCGACATCAGCCTGCACCCTGGAAAAATGGTCGGGGCGGATGTAGGCGACGGCCCGGATACCGCCTTCCGGTGGTGTCGCAAGTCGGGCCGCGAGGTGTTCCAGAAAGAAGTGTCGCTGGAAGAACCCGGTCGAGGGATCCTTGCCGACGGCGTGTTGCAGCATTTCGTCAACGGGCTGTTCGACGCTCCGTTCACCCGGGACAATCAGCCTGATGCCGGGGTCGCCATCGATGGTGATGCGTTTCAGCTGGAGGTCCAGCGGCAGCTCACGGCCATCCTTGCGGTAGGCGACCATGCCGAGCGTGCTGCCTTCCTGCCACTTGTCGCGCAGGCAGGCGACCAGCGCGCCTTTCAGTGTGGCCTGATCGGCTTCGCGGAACAGGTCCATGAAGGGCTCGCCGATGAGTTCTTCTTCAGCGCGGCCGAGCAATGCGGCCCAGGCCGGGTTGGTGGCGACGACGATACCATCGTGTATGTCAACGATGGCATCAGAGGCGCCGCTCATCAGGCTGCGCAATTCCTGTTTGTACTGCCGCGCCGAGCTGAGCACACCTTCCAGTGCGACCCGCAGCCGGTGTGCGTGCAACTCCCGGGTCACAACGGCACGCAGGCGGTTACGGTGCGTCAGCGAGACGACGTCGCGGGCACCGCTTTCCAGTGCGGTAGCGATGGTCTGTTCGTCAACCTGGTTGTGCACGAGGAGCAGCGGTGGCTGCGTGCTGCACTGGGCGATGCTGGCAGCAGCGGCAGCCAGATCGACGTCGGTATCGCCCGAAAAATACAGGACGAGTTCCGGGGCCATGGCAGACAGCTGCTCGCCGAGCAGCTTCAGCTCATTGACCCGCATGCAGTGCACCGGATGACCACTGTCGCGCAGAATCGTATTGATGGTCGTAGCGTGATCGTCGCTGCGGCTGATGACGATCAGCGGAATGCCAACGGAGTTGCCCAACCCCACACCTGTCGTGTCTTCTTCGAAGGATCAGGATTCTGCCGACACCACCGCGGGGATTATGTGACCGCAGTACGATTATGTGGCGCGGCTGGAATTATGTAGCGTTGAAATATTCCAGCGGTGTTTTTGCAGCCGCTCCGGCGATCTCGCGTACGAGTCGCGGTACCAGATAGCCCGGCAACCTCGCGGTCATCGCCGCAAGCAGGGCACGTGCTTCCTCATCGGGAACGAGGAAGTGGGCGGCGCCGGCGACATGGTCCAGCTGGTGCAGGTAGTAGGGCAGCACGCCCGCGGAAAACAGTTTCCCGGACAGATTGGCCAGTGCATCGACCGAGTCGTTTACACCGCGCAGCAGTACCGACTGGTTCAGCAGCGCGGCCGAGACATCGCGCAGTTCCAGCAGCGCTGCGACAACACCAGCATCGATCTCATTGGCATGGTTGGCGTGAATCACGGTGACCACCGGACGGCCTGCATTGCGGAGCAGATCGAGCAGTTCGGTATCGATGCGCTCCGGCAGCACCACCGGCACCCGCGTATGCAGCCGGATACGGCTGATGTGCGGAATATCGCCGAGCGAGCGGAGGATTTCGCGCAGCCGGGCATTGCCGAGCGCCAGCGGATCACCGCCGCTCAGGATGATCTCGTGGAGGCTGTCGTCAGCCGCGATCGTCGCGAGCGTCTCGGCGAGTACGCCGGGCGTCGCGCTGTGTTCCGGGTAGGGGAAGGCACGCCGGAAGCAGTACCGGCAGTGTACGGCGCAGGCGCCGGTCGTGATGAGCAATGCGCGGCCGGCATATTTCTGCAGCAGTCCGGGCGCCCGCACGCTGTCGAGGTCGCCGACCGGATCGGCACCATAGCCTGCCACGACTGCGTTCTCGCCCTCGACCGGCAGCACCTGCCGCAACAGCGGGTCGAGCGGGTCGCCATGCCGCATGCGGGCAACGAATCCGCGCGGGACGCGCAGTGGAAAGGTCGCCGCAGCTTCAGCCGATACGCCACAGGACCCGGGCGTCAGACCGAGCGCTGCCAGCAGATCGTCGAGGCGTGCGTAGGCCTGGCCGAGTTCAGTCTGCCACGGCGATCGGTCCTTCAGGTGTCGGGTTATTGCGTGCATTGGCTGTCCATCTGCTGCCGGGGTCTGCCCTCGGCACAGCACTACGGCTAGAATACCCGGCAACGTAAAGGAATGGACTGGTATGGCCAATTACAGCGCGAGTGATCTGCGGAGTGGCAGCAAGATTCTGATCGATGGCGATCCTTGCGCCGTGGTCGATAACGAGTTCGTCAAGCCTGGCAAGGGCCAGGCATTCAACCGCATCCGGATCCGCAATCTGCGCACCGGCCGGGTAGTGGAAAAAACCTTCCGCAACAGCGATTCCATCGAGTCGGCCGATGTCATCGACTGCCCGATGCAGTTTCTCTATGCCGACGGCGAGATGTGGTACTTCATGGATCCTGCAACCTTCGAGCAGATCCCTGCGTCTGATGCTGCGGTCGCCGAGGCCAAGCAGTGGCTGCGCGAGCAAGACACCTGCACGGTCACGCTGTGGAACGGGGTGCCGCTGACAGTCGTTCCGCCGATGTTCGTTGAACTCAAGATCGTCGAGACCGATCCGGGCGTGCGTGGTGATACAGCGACCGGCGGCATGAAGCCCGCGCGCCTTGAGACCGGTGCAGTGGTGAAGGTTCCGCTCTTCATCAACGAAGGCGAAGTCATCAAGGTGGATACCCGCTCCAGCGAGTACGCATCGCGGGTCAAGTAGGCGCAGGCCAGCCATTCACGGGCCGCGGACCACCGGGTATGCGCTGTTCATGAACCGGCCGGAAAACTGATGCCGGAGCGGATGTCCGGCAAGTCCAGCAGAAACATCAGGACCCGGTCAAAGCCCAGCGCAACGCCGGCACAGTCCGGCAGCCCCGCTTCAAGTGCGGCCAGCAGTGCAGGATCCGGCACCGCGTCCGGTCTGCCGAGTCGGGCGCGTGTCGCCCGGTCAGCGCTGAAGCGCCGCGCCTGTTCATCGGCGGCGCAGAGTTCGCGATAGCCGTTGGCGACTTCCAGTCCCGCGCAGAACACCTCGAAGCGCTCGGCGATACGCTCGTCGGCAGGATCGATCCGCGCAAGCGCCGCCTGGCTTGCAGGATAGCCGCTGACTACCGCGATTTCCGTACCGGCCAGATGGGTAGTCACGGCATGGCTCATCAGCAGGTCGAGCCAGGCATCGATATCGTTGCCGAGGCCCTTCTCCAGTTCCATGCCGAGGCTGCTGCCCAGCACTTTGCGCGCGCAGTTGCAGAGCGTTGTTGCATCTGCAGTCAGCGGATCGATGCCGACTGCAGAGACAAAAAGTTCCCCATAGCTGATGAATGCCGGAGTTGTCAGGGATCTGCCCACCGCAGCCGCCAGCGCTGCAATCAGCTCGCAGGTTTCGCTGGCCATGGCTCCCAGCGTGTAGCCGTGTCGGTACCATTCGACCAGCGTGAACTCCGGTTCGTGGCAGCGACCGGCCTCGCCGTCACGGTAGACCTTGCCGAGTTGCCAGATATCGGGAGCGCCGGCAGCAAGCAGCCGCTTCATATGGTATTCGGGTGAGGTGTGCAGCCAGAGCCTGCGGCCATCGGCGAGCGATGTCGCCATGTTGAACAGGTGCGGATCGCTGACAGCGTGGGCCACGAGTGTCGGGGTTTGGACTTCCAGCAGACCTCGCGTGCTGAAAAAGTTTCGTGCGGCACCGAGCAGGCGTGCGCGCTGCGCCAGCGTGTCAAGGCTGGCCGATGGTTGCCATGCCATGTCCCGGCTCAGCCGGACCGGAGCCGGCCCAGCGCTTCGCCCATGCGTACGCTGCGCCCCGAACTCCAGCCGGCATCCCACTCGATGAGCTTGCGTTCAGCCACGATGACGACCGTAGAGCCGAGGTTGAACTGCCCCAGGAGTCCACCAGCGGGAATCGCAAGATGCGGTGCATCGGCGGGATAACGAATACGGGTTACTTCCTTTCCTGGTGCCACTTCACCCGTCCAGGCCAGTGAGATGCTTGCGACATTCATCGCGCCGACCAGTACCACGGCAAAGCGGCCCGCGGGATTCTCGCACCACAGGATCACCCGCTCGTTGGCTGCAAAGAGCCCCGGTACCGCGCGGGCGGTTCGCCTGTTCACTGCCCATCGTCGTCCGGGTACATAGACCATTTCACGTATCTGCCCCGCCAGCGGCATGTGTACCCGGTGATAGTTGTGCGGGGCGAGGTAGATCGTCAGCGCTGCACCATCATGAAAACGGGCCACCGCTGCATCGTCGGTGGCCAGAAAGTCCGCCAGCCGGTAATGAAAACGCTTGGCCTGGACCAGGTGATCACCGGTGGCGTAACCGAGTTCCTCAATCGTGCCGTCGGCGGGACTCACCACCGTACCGGCACCGGCAGCCACGGGACGGGCACCAGGCTTCAGTGCGCGCGTGAAGAAGGCGTTGGCATGTTCCCATGCCGCCGGTTCCGGGTGTTCGACCTCGCTGAGATCGACTTTGTAAAAGCGGATGAAGCTCCTGATCAGCAGGGTACGCAGCCACGGTGCGCGTTGACGCGCCAGCCAGTAGACGATGCGTCCCAGCAGTCGCCCCGGCAGCAGACGCTGGAACAGCACAAAGAGCTGATCAGGCAGGCCCTGCAGCATGGTGGTTCCGGTTCCGGTCCTGTCTGGCACCAGCGTATTCTATACGGCCGGTTCGGATGCTGATGGTCAGGGCGCGATGGCAGACAAAAAGACTGGTGGCGACAGCAACGCGGGGCAGAGTGTTGCCGAGCTGATCGCCCGCTGTACCCGGGCCCTTGAGCGCAGCGCGGTCTGCTTCGGACATGGCACTGACAATGCGCGCGATGAAGCCGCAGCGCTGGTTTTCCACGTGCTCGGCCTGGACCATGCCGATGCGTTGCGCGTCTATGGTCAGCCGGTATCGGCAGCCGGACAACGGCAGGTGGCCGGGATGCTCGAAGCGCGCATCAGCACGCGTCAGCCCTTGCCCTACCTGACCGGTGAGGCATGGTTCGCCGGGCTGCCTTTCCATGTCGATGAGCGGGTGCTGGTGCCGCGTTCACCCTTCGCCGAACTGATCACCTCGCGCTTTGTGCCCTGGCTGGATCCGGATGGCATCCACCGGATTCTCGAGATCGGCACCGGCAGCGGCTGCATGGCGGTTGCCTGTGCGCTGGCCTTTCCGGAGAGCAGCGTGGTGGCTACGGATATCTCGCCGGCAGCGCTGGAGGTGGCGAGGAAAAACGTGGCCCGGCACAAGGTGACGGGCCGGGTGCAGCTGGTCGAGGCCGACCTGTATGCGGGGCTCGACGGGGTATTCGATCTGATCATCAGCAATCCACCCTATGTTTCGCCCGCAGAGGTCGCATCACTGCCGGACGAGTATCGTCACGAGCCGGAGCTGGCGCTGCTGTCGGCGGAGGACGGGATGGCAACGCCCGCGAGAATCCTGCAACATGCGACGCAATTTCTCACGGCGGACGGCTGGCTGGCCCTGGAGGTTGGCGGCGGGGCTGCCTTGCTGGAGGCGCGTTTTGCGACGCTGCCATTTATCTGGCCCGAGTTTGAAAACGGCGGTGACGGCATCGCGCTGATTAGTGCCGTCGATCTGAGAGCAAGTGAATGTCCGGCAACACCATAGGCAGACTGTTTTCCGTGACCACCTTCGGTGAGAGTCACGGACCCGCGATCGGCTGCATCGTCGACGGGTGTCCACCGGGCATGCCGCTTGCGGAGGCCGACATCCAGCACGACCTCGAACGCCGCCGGCCCGGCAAGTCACGCCACACCACCGGCCGTCGCGAGCCGGACACGGTGCGCATCCTTTCCGGTGTCTTTGAAGGGCTGACCACCGGCACGCCGATCGGCCTGCTGATCGATAACGTCGATCAGAAGTCGAAGGACTATGCGGGTATCAAGGACCGCTTCCGTCCGGGCCATGCCGACTACACCTACCAGCAGAAATACGGCCTGCGGGACTATCGCGGCGGCGGGCGTTCATCGGCCCGCGAAACCGCAATGCGCGTCGGCGCCGGCGCCATCGCCCGCAAATATCTGCGTGAGCGCCTCGGCGTGGAAATCCGCGGCTATCTGCGCCAGCTGGGTCCGCTGGTTCTCGAACCGCTGGACCTTTCAACCGTCGATGACAATCCGTTCTTCTGTGCCGACCCGTCCCGCCTGGCAGAACTCGAGGCGTATATGGATGCGCTTCGCAAGGAGGGCAACTCGATCGGCGCACGGGTCAACGTGCTCGCCTCGGGCGTGCCGGCCGGCCTCGGCGAACCGGTGTTCGACAAGCTTGAGGCCGATATTGCCCACGCACTGATGAGCATCAATGCGGTGCGTGCGGTTGAGCTCGGCGCCGGCTTTGCCGTGGTGGCACAAAAGGGTACCGAGCATCGCGACGAAATAGGACCGGCAGGTTTCCGCAGCAACTCGGCTGGCGGCATCCTCGGCGGCATATCGACCGGTCAGGACATACTTTTCAGCATGGCGCTGAAGCCGACCTCAAGCATCCGGCTGCCCGGGGCGACCGTAGACGAGGAGGGTGAGGCTGCCGAGATCGCCACCACCGGCCGGCACGATCCCTGCGTCGGGCTGCGGGCCGTACCGATCGCCGAGGCCATGCTCGCCATCGTGCTCATGGATCACTATCTGCGGCAGCGCGGCCAGAATGCCGATGTGCAGCCGCTGACGCCCGCTGTCGAGGCGCGCCGACCCAAACGCTGAGCGGTCCGGGCATGGCCCGTTCCGTATCGCTGCGGGGCTTGTTTTTGCCCTGCAATTGCCTATCCTTCGGCGGCTTTCCGCCCTATACCCATCGCAGAGTTTCAGCTCATGTCAAAGAAGAATGCCTACAGGGTCGCCGTTGCCGGTGCTACCGGTCTCGTCGGCGAAACCATGCTGCAGATTCTGGCCGGGCGAAAGTTTCCGGTCAGCGAACTCATTCCGCTGGCGAGTGCCCGCTCGGTGGGGAAGAGCATTGAATTCGGCGGCCGCAAGCTGCCGGTCAGGGATCTCGCGACTTTCGATTTTGCCGGGGTGGATATCGGCCTGTTCTCGGCCGGTGGCAGCGTTTCAGGCGAGCATGCGCCGCGGGCCGGAGCCGCCGGCTGCGTGGTCATCGACAACACCTCGAAGTTCCGTTACGAGGCTGATATCCCGCTGATCGTCCCCGAGGTGAATCCGCAGGCCATTCCGCAGTACCGGCAGCGCAACATCATTGCCAATCCGAACTGTTCAACGATCCAGATGGTGGTGGCGCTCAAGCCGATTCATGATGCCGTGGGCATCACCCGCATCAATGTCGCCACCTATCAGTCGGTGTCCGGCGCCGGCCGGCGTTCGGTTGAGTTGCTGGCCCGGCAGACTACCCAGCATCTGAACCACCAGCCGGTGGAAACCCAGGGTGCCGCCAAGCAAAACGCGTTCAACGTCGTGCCCCATATCGACGACTTCATGGACAACGGCTACACCAAGGAAGAGATGAAGATGGTGTGGGAGACGCGCAAGATCCTCGAGGACGACTCGATACAAGTCAACCCGACGGCTGTGCGCGTCCCGGTATTCTTTGGTCATTCCGAAGCCGTGCACATCGAGACCCGGCGCAAGATCTCCGCGCGTGAAGTTCGTGCCCTGCTTGAAAAGGCGCCCGGCATCAGCGTGGTGGACGAGGCGCGGCTGGGTGGATACCCCACTGCGGTCACCGAGGGCGCAGGCCACGATGCCGTTTATGTCGGGCGGATCCGCGAAGACCTGTCCTGCGAGCGCGGCATCAATCTGTGGGTCGTGTCGGACAATATTCGCAAGGGCGCCGCGCTGAACAGCGTGCAGATCGCCGAAGTGCTGATCCGCGAATATCTGTGAGCCTGTCCATCGGGCGACAGTAGACGGGCGTCACGAAACGGGCGATGCGTCCATGGTCTGCCTTACGTAATACGGTCATATGGGCTATAGTTGCAGCCACTTCTCGGAGTGGGTTACGACGTTCCGCTGTGCGCCTTGAGACGCAGTCACCAGGGGTGGTGTTCTGGGTCATGAACGGGGATTGGTGATGCCACGAGTTCCACTCGCTGCAGGATGGCTGCTGGCGGGGCTGATACCGTTGTCTGTCGGGGCCCTTGGCCTCGGCGAGATCAGTCTCAAGTCAGCCTTGAATCAAGAACTGGTCGCAGAGATTCCGGTGACAACCGAATCGCCTGATGACCTCAGTCAACTCGATGTGCGCCTGGCTTCGGCAGAAACCTTCCAGCGTTTTGGCCTGGACCGGCCGCAGTTCCTGAATACCCTAAACTTCACCGTCGACCGTGCTGGCGGTGGGGCTCGCATTCTCGTCACTTCCAGTCTGCCCATCAGCGAGCCTTTCGTCTCCCTGCTGCTGGATATCACCTGGCCCCAGGGTCATCTGCTGCGCGAATACACCATGCTGCTCGACCCGCCCGCGTTTGCACGGACCGGTGCCGTGCAACCCGCTGCGGCCGTGCCGGCGGTAACCGCGCCCGCGCCCGCGGTCAAACGCATTGAGCGGACCGTCGCGCAGCCGGAGGCACCGGCCGCGTCAGCCGGGGCTGGGCAGCGCGGCGATGATCGCCTGGTTGCCGGGCCCGATGGCAGCAGCTACGGGCCGGTACGCGCCAACGAAACGCTCTGGGCAATCTCGGAGCGTCTGAATACCGACAGTGGCGTGTCCCTGAACGCCATGATGGTTGCGCTCTTCCGCGCCAATCCAGAGGCATTCGCGGGCAATATCAACCTGCTGAAGCGCGGTGCGATCCTGCGCGTACCGGCCGGAGCCGAGCTCGCGGCGCTTTCAGGTAGTGAAGCGATGAACGAAGTGCGCCGCCAGAATGACGCCTGGCGTGCAGGCGCAGCAGAAGCTGCAGGCGCGGCACGCCTGCAGCTGGTGCCACCGGCGGAAAAGCCGGCAAGCACGCCGTCCACGCCTGCTCCGAAAGCGTCAGCCGGGGCGGATGCAGCGCAGGTCAGGGCGCTCGAGCAGCAGCTCGCCGAGAGCCGCCGCCTGCTTGACCTGAAAGACAGCCAGCTCAAGGCATTGCAGGACCGGCTGAAGGTTGGCGGGCCGGGTTCGGCGGTTGAGCGTCCGGTTGAAGCGCCTATTGAAGCGCCCGTAGAGCGGTTGCCGATCGAAGACAAGGCAGCTGCCGAGCCGGATGAAGCGGCTGGCGATGAAGCCACCGTCGCCGAAGATTCTGCCGGGTCTGCGGCTTCCACAGCAGCTCCCGCAAAGCAGACCGCCGCTAAACGCAAGCCGAAGCCCGCCGGAAGTTCCTGGCTGGATTCGCTCGGTAGCCTGGTGTTCAACAGCTACTTCCTGATTGCTGCCGCTGCGGTCGTTCTGGCCGGTCTCTTCGTCGTCTTTGGCCGCCGGCGCATGGCGAGGGCTGATGACGACAGCACTGGCCGATTCTCTACCTTGCCCAGAGGCAGCTCCGTAGGCGGCGCAGCGCAAGCCGAGCCGACGCTGCGCGAAGGCTTCATCGTCGAGGAAAGCGAGGCGCAACGGACCGGCGAGATCAAGGCACAACAGACGGCTGTGGCACCGGCACCAGGGCGCAGTGGCCGCAAACCTGCCGATGATTCGGAGACAGCGCTTGAACGCACGATCAGCACCGACGGCGCGGTCGAGATCGACCAGGCCGATGTCGTCGCCGAAGCCGAGTTTCACATGGCCTACGGTCTTTATGACCAGGCGGCGGAGCTGCTGGTGCGGGCTTTGCGTGACAATCCCGACCGGCGTGATCTGCGCCTCAAGCTGCTCGAAGTCTATTTCATCTGGGAAAACAAGGCGGCCTTCCTCAAGGAAGCACAGATTTTCCATCGCCAGCCCGGTGTTGCCGAGAGCCCGGACTGGAACAAGGTCCTCATCATGGGCAAGCAGATTTGTCCGGGCGAGGAACTGTTTGCAGCCGGTGCGGGTACCGCTGGCCTGGATGTCTCGCTGGACGGCGACAGTGGGGACAGCGTGGACTTTACGCTGGACGAGAACGCCGCTGAAAGCGTCGACCTGGACCTGACCGGGGCGCGACCGGGTCCGGCGGCTGACCTTCTCGACTTTGATTTCGGTGAAATTGCCGGGACCGACGATACCGGAGTCGACGATACCGGCATGATGCAGACCGAGATCGCACCGGAACTGCAGGGCAACGAATCACCAACTGTTGAAGCACCGGCGGGTGACCTTTCCCCGACCATGGAAACGCCCACCATCGAGACGCCGACCGTGGAATTCCGCGGGCCAGATGCGCCGACCGTGGAAACGCCAACACTGGAGACGCCAGCGGCCGGTACCGTCGAGACGCCGACGCTCGAGAATGCCGCGATAACAGGGTCGCGCGCCGGGCTTGCCGACTCTGAAGGCCATGACTATACGGAAGAGATCAATGTTGAAGATCTTGCCATTGATCTGACTGGCCTCGACGAAGTGGCGGGCGACATGGGTACGGGACTGCACGCGGCGGTCGACGAAAACCAGCTCGAGGAAAGCAAGGCCGACGATGGCGGTGAAGGCGAGATATTTGATATCGGCGATGCTGATGCCGATGTGGACGAAGACCTCTCTGACATCCTGCAGAGCCTGGAAGGGGACGCAACCTCCGAGATGCGCAGCATGTCGCTCGATGAGGGGACGCTTGATCTGCCGGCAATCGGTACGGCAATGGAGAAGAGTGCGGCGAGCCGCGAGGCGACCAGCCAGTCGCCAGGTATCGACGATACGGCCGAACAGCCGCGCGGCGAGCTGCCTGGTGTTGCGCTTGGTGAGGAATCCGGCGAACTGAGCCAGGTCGATTTCGATATCGGCGCAGACGGGATTGAAGACTCCGAACCAACCTCCGTCGTGACGCCTCGGGGAGGTCGCGGGCCTGATGGACCGACCATGACCGAGGTCGGTACCAAGCTGGATCTGGCCAGGGCCTACGTCGACATGGGTGATCCTGAAGGGGCCCGCAGCATCCTCAACGAAGTTCTTGAGGAGGGCGACTCGTCCCAGCAGCAGGAAGCCCGCAAGCTTCTGGACGAACTGGCCGACTGAGCCACACCATATCAGTGATCGCCCAGCGTCTTGCTGCCGGGGTTGAATACGACGGCGGTGAATTCTTCGGCTGGCAGGTCCAGAGCCATGCACGCAGCATTCAGTCCACGCTGAATGCTGCGATCAGTACCGTCGCCAACGAAGCCCTGACGACAGCCGCCGCCGGGCGTACCGATACCGGTGTGCACGCCTGCGGCCAGGTGGTGCATTTCGACTCCATCGCCAGTCGTTCCGAATATGCCTGGTTGCGCGGCATCAACAGCAATCTGCCCGCGGATATCGCGATCCAGTGGGTCAGGGCCGTACCACCGGATTTTCACGCGCGATACTCGGCACTGGCGCGCACCTACCGTTACGTGATTCTCAATCGTCCAGTGCGTTCCGCGCTTGATCGGCACCGTGCCTGGCAGTTGCGCACGCCGCTGGATGCCGGGCTGATGCAGGCCGCGGGCAGCTATCTGCTTGGCGAACATGATTTTTCTTCTTTCCGTGCGGCAGGCTGCCAGTCAAGGAGCCCGGTGCGCCGGGTGGAGCATCTGGAGGTCGTCCGGCACGGTGATTATCTGGTTCTCGAAGTGCGCGCCAATGGCTTTCTCTACCACATGGTGCGCAATATCGTTGGTTCGCTGGTCGCGGTGGGCAGTGGTGAGGCTGAGGCTGGCTGGATCAGCGAACTGCTGGCGCTGAAAGACCGGCGCGCGGCGGCGCCAACCGCGCCGTCATCGGGTCTTTTCCTTGCTGCCGTCCACTATCCGGATGCCTTCGGTTTCCCGCCGCCACCGTCCCGGCCGGTCTGGTCTGCCGATTGGCGTGATCGATGAACCGGACTTGATTATGATTCGCCCATGACCTGGTATGAAAAAGTCCTGCCCTCGCGGATCAAGACCGAGCGGCGGACACGTTCAGTGCCCGAGGGACTCTGGATCAAGTGCCCCCAGTGCAGCGCGCAGCTCTACCGTGCCGAGCTCGAGCGCAATCTCCATGTCTGTCCCAAGTGCAGCCATCATATGCGTCTGGTTGCGCGCGACAGGCTGGCAGTTTTTCTCGACGCGGGTTCCGGAAAGGAGATCGGCGAAAAGCTCAGTCCGCAGGATCCGCTGCGCTTCAAGGACACCAAGCCCTATCGGGCGCGTATCGCGCAGGCCCAGAAGGACACTGGTGAGCGCGATGCGCTGGTCGCGATGTCCGGTTTGCTCAAGGGGCAGCCCGTCGTTGTCTGCGCCTTCGAGTTTCGCTTCATGGGCGGGTCGATGGGCTCGGTGGTTGGCGAGAAATTCACGCGGGCTGCCGCATACGGTCGCGACCACCGCGCGCCACTGATCTGTTTTTCTGCCAGCGGCGGCGCCCGCATGCAGGAAGCCCTGTACTCGTTGCTGCAGATGGCCAAGACCAGCGGTGCCTTGGCCTCGCTCTCCGATGCGCGTATTCCCTATATCTCCGTGCTTACCGACCCGACTACCGGTGGTGTGTCGGCGAGCCTTGCCATGCTGGGTGACATCAATATTGCCGAGCCCAACGCCCTGATTGGTTTTGCCGGGCCGCGTGTGATTCAGCAGACGGTGAGGGAAACCCTGCCCGAGGGTTTCCAGCGCAGCGAGTTTCTGCTCGAACACGGCGCCCTGGACATGATTGTCGATCGTCGCCAGATGCGTGACGAGATTGCGCAGCTGCTCGCCAAGCTGCTCAAGCAGGCGCCGCCAGCCGTCGACCTGCCGGCCTGAGGCTTGATGCCGACGAGAACCCTTGCGGAGTGGCTCCGGTGGCAGGAGTCCCTGAGTCCGCACGCTGTTGAGCTCGGTCTTGAGCGCGTCGGCGCAGTGCTGGAGCGTCTCGACCTTGAACCTCCAGCCGGCCGTGTCGTGACCGTGGCCGGAACCAATGGCAAGGGCACGACCGTGACCCTGTTGCAGGACATGCTGCTGGCGGCTGACCGCCGTCCCGGGCTCTATACCTCGCCCCATCTGGTGCACTACAACGAGCGTATCCGTATCTGCGGTGCGCCAGTCTCCGATGCCGGACTGGTGCGCGCCTTTGAGCGTATTGAGGCAGTGCGTGGCGATGTGCCGCTGACCTACTTTGAATTTGGCACGCTCGCGGCGTTCGGCTGTTTTGCGGAAGCTCATTGCGATACCTGGATTCTGGAGGTCGGTCTGGGCGGCCGTCTGGATGCAGTCAACGTACTGGCGGCCGATCTCGCGCTGATCACCACGATCGGGCTCGACCATCAGGACTGGCTGGGTGAAACGGTCGAGGAAATCGCCGCCGAGAAGGCCGGGATCATGCGACCGGGTCGACCGGCTTTCTATGCAGACCAGCCAGTGCCGGCTGCAATCAGGAATCATGCGGCGGAAACCGGTACACCGCTGGCGGTCCTGGGCAGTGACTTTTCCTACCACACCACCAGCGAGAAGCTGGCTGATGGCCTGCGTAGCTGGTCGTGGCAGGGTGCAGCTGCGGGAGGCATCGGGGGACTCAAGGCACCGCAATACTGGTCGGCTGCCCAGTATCGCGATGCCAGCCTGGTACTGGCAGCGCTGTCTGTACTCGAACCCGCATTGCTGGCCGAGCTCGCTGCCCTGAATGCCGTGTTTGCCCATTCCCGTCCGGACGGTCGTTTCCAGCAGGTATGTGCGACACATGAATGGATTCTGGATGTGGCACACAATCCGCAGGCAGCAACTGTACTCCGCGCACAACTCGAGACTCTGCCGAGCGCTGCCGCAACGACCTTCGTAACGACACTGCTGGCTGACAAGGCGGTAACGCCCTTTGTGGCTGTACTGGCACCGATTGCCACGCGCTGGATCGTCGCTGGTATCGACGACCCCCGGGCCAGCAGCAGCGAGCGCATGTGCGCAGGAATGGCAGCTGCGGGGATCGATGACTTTGAATATGCAGCGACGCCGGAGGCAGCATTCAGGCTGGCTGAGCGCCTGACGCCACCGACGGGCCGCATAGTGGTCTGCGGTTCGTTCCGCATTGTGGCGCCTGCCCTGCAGTGGCTTGGTTTATACTGACGGCCCGCCTGGAACCGTTTTTTGATGGACCGCCAGCTCGCTGAACGAATGGTTGGTGCCGCGTGTCTGCTCGCGGTTCTCGTTCTCGTCGTGCCCTCCATTCTGGATGGCAATCAGCATTCGGAAATGGCCGGGGAGCCGGTGCCGGCAGAAGTGCCTGATTTGCGTACGCATACGCTGAGTCTGAGCAATACGGAGCGTGTGCCGCCGGTACCGCAGTTGCGCGATGTTCCGGGCGAGCCCGCCGGAACGCTGCCGCCTGAAGAGTCACCTGCGGACGAGATCGCTGCGCCGCTGATTTTGAACGAGGCCGAGCCGCCGGCGCCATCCACGGTGCCAGAACCGGCAAGGCAGGCAGTTGTGGCGGCAGCCACGGACGACGCCGTCGCTCGGGCGCCGGCGCCGGGGAAGCCGGCCGTTGCCGATACCGGGGAGTGGTATGTGCAGCTGGGCAGCTTCTCAAACCGGCTGAATGCTGACGGTCTGGCCAGGAAGCTGAAGGCCGCGGGCTTCAATACGACGATCCGCAAGAGCAACAATGGCTCGATGTCTCGTGTGCTCGTGGGGCCGCGTGCCGACCGGGATGCCGCTGTCGCGCTGGCAGAAAAGCTTTCCGGCGCCGGTTTCAAGGGGCAGGTAACCAGGCTATAGCTGATGAACACAGTCGACTACATTCTTGTCGTGCTGGTTGCGGTCTCCGGTCTGGTGGGTGTGCTGCGTGGCTTTATCCGCGAAGCCCTGTCGGTGCTGGTCTGGATACTGGCGCTGTGGGGCGCTGCCCGCTTTGGTGGTCAGATGGGGACACTGCTCAACGGCTTTCTGCACGAGCCAGCGCTGCAACTCTGGGCGGGCAGGACCCTGGCGTTTGTCGGGATATTGTTTGCCGGCAGCCTGCTCGGCTGGCTGGTGGGATACCTGATCCGCAACAGCGCCGTGACCGGTACTGACCGGGTGCTGGGACTGCTGTTTGGTCTGGCCCGCGGGCTTATGGCAATGATTCTGGTCGTGCTGGTGCTGAAGGAAGGCGGTTTTGAGTCTGAATCTTGGTGGCAACGGTCCAAGCTGATACCGTATGCCGCCGCAGCCGGCGAGAAGTTCTGGGCGCTGGCCGGGCAGCAGGTCAAGGGCCTGGGTGAGCAGGCAGGAGTCTGGTTCTAGTGTGTGGCATCGTCGGCATCGTCAGTCATCAGCCGGTCAATCAGGGACTGTATGACGCGCTGATGGTCTTGCAGCACCGCGGCCAGGATGCAGCCGGTATCGTCACAGACTGGAATGGCACTCTCTGTACGCGCAAGAAAAACGGGCTCGTCAGCGATGTTTTCCTGCAGCGGCACATGGAGGAATTGCGCGGCAACATCGGTATCGGTCACTGCCGCTATCCGACCGCGGGGACACTCAGGTCCAGTGAGGCCCAGCCCTTTTACGTCAACTCGCCGTATGGCATCGCCTTGGCGCACAACGGCAACCTGACAAACTCCGACGAACTGAAAGCCCTGCTGATCCAGCAGGATCGCCGCCATCTCAACACCGGCTCGGATACCGAAGTGCTGCTCAACGTGTTCGCCCATGAGCTTCAGCAGCAGCCAGCGGCAGAACTGACACCGCAGGCGATCTTTGCGGCGGTGGCCGCTGTGCACCGTCGCTGCCGCGGCGGCTATGCCGTAGTGGCGTTGATCATCGGCTATGGCATCGTGGCTTTCCGGGACCCTCACGGCATACGTCCGGTATGCCTCGGGCGCCGTGAAACGCCCGATGGCATCGAGCATATGGTGGCATCGGAGAGCGTGGCGATGGATGCGCTCGGTTTCAAGGTGGTGCGCGACATCCTGCCGGGTGAGGCCGTCATCATCGAGCGGGATGGTCGCCTGCACAGCAAGGTTTGTGACCTTCCGCGCAGCTATACGCCGTGCATCTTCGAGTACGTTTATTTTGCACGGCCGGACTCGATCATTGACCGCATCTCCGTCTACAAGGCGCGGTTGCGCATGGGTGAACGCCTGGCAGAGAAGATCCTGCGGGAACGACCGGACCACGATATCGACGTGGTTATCCCGATACCGGATTCGAGCCGCACCAGCGCGCTTGAGGTCGCGCACCGGCTGGGCGTCAAGTACCGCGAAGGCTTCATCAAGAACCGCTATATCGGCCGCACCTTCATCATGCCCGGTCAGGAAATGCGGCGACAGTCGGTGCGCCGCAAGCTGAACGCAATCGATCTGGAGTTTGGCGACAAGAACGTGCTGCTGGTCGATGACTCAGTGGTGCGTGGAACGACCTCCCAGCAGATCATCGAGATGGCCCGCGAAGCGGGTGCGCGACGGGTGTATTTTGCATCCGCCTCGCCGCCGGTCCGGTTCCCGAACGTATACGGTATCGATATGCCGGCCGCCAGCGAGCTGGTCGCGAGTGACCGAACCGAGCAGCAGGTACAGGAATTCATAGGTGCCGACTGGCTCGTCTACCAGGATCTCGACGATCTGATCAAGGCAGTCCACCACGATGACGCGGAGATCACCGAGTTTGATACGTCATGCTTTTCCGGTGAGTATGTAACCGGGGATGTGAGTCCCGAGTATCTTTCGCAACTCGAGCAGCAGCGCGGCGATCGGGCCATGTCACAGCGTGATTCGAAACGCCGCCGCGGTCCATCTGGTACGGATGGTGCCGGCGCCGCTCCCCGGTTGCGGACCGTCTGAGGCGGTCGTGCGGCATGTAGCAGTCGGCAGCCCGGCACCCTCGTGAGCCTCAAGTTCCTCATCATTGACGATCACGCCGATTACCGGCGTCTGCTTTCCTACCACATTGCGGCACGCTGGCCCGAGGCGATCATCAGGGAGTATGACCCCCTGCAGTCAGGACGCCTGCCCGATGCCTTTTCCGGTGCCGGCAATGACGTGGTGCTGCTGGGGGATACCTGTGGCGGCGAGGATGCCATCGAGTGGCTGCGCCGGTTTCGGGCGCAGCCAAAATTTCCACCCATCATTTTTGTCGGCAATGGCGATGAACGACAGGTCGTGTCGGCCATCAAGTCCGGTGCAGAAGAATACGTGGGCAAACCGCGGCTTAATAACGCCCGGCTGGTTGAGGCGATCGAGGAAGCCTTGCGTATCGGTTCAAACCGGGCCAACCCGGGCCGCACAGGGGGAGAGTCTCTGGCAGCAAATGGCAACGGGCCGATTCCCAGGAACTACAGTGTCGTGCGCAAGCTCGCGCACGGAGAGATTGCCACGGTCTATCTGGCAAAAGAACGCAGTTCTGGCCGGGAAGTGGTGCTCAAGGTTCTGCACCAGGTCAGCGATGCGGCGAGCGGCAAGATCCTCGACAGGTTCCTGCGCGAGTACGAGCTGGCTGCGCGCCTCGATCATCCCAACGTCGTGCGCATCCATGACTTTGGCGTGGCGGATGATCATGCCTATATCGCCATGGAATATTGCGGCGGCGGCAGTCTGAAGCGGCGTATTGCGGCAGGCATGGACCGCTACGAAGCCTACCGGCTGATGCGCGATATCGCGGCTGCGCTCGGTGTGCTGCACGCTGCCGGTATCCTGCACCGCGACCTGAAACCGACCAACGTGCTGTTTCGCGATGATGACACGCTGGCGCTGATCGATTTCGGTCTGGCCAAACAGGTGGCTCTGATCGCCGAGGTGACGGGTGCGGGTGCGATTTTCGGCACGCCGTACTACATGAGCCCCGAGCAGGGACACGGTGAAGCAGTCGATGCGCGGGGTGATATCTACAGCCTGGGCGTCATTTTTTTCGAAATGCTGAGTGGTGCCAAGCCCTACGATGGCGAGACCGCAATGAGCGTGATCGTCAAGCATCGGCAGGCGCCGGTGCCAGTGCTGCCGCCCGCGACAGCCGAGTTCCAGCCGCTGATCGAAAGAATGCTGGCCAAGAAGCCCTCGGCACGTTTCCAGAATGTCGCCGAGCTGCTGGCCTGGGAGCCGGCTCTGTAGCAACGGGCGTCAGTGCAGGGGAATTGGCTGCAGCGCCGGTCCTCCGCGCGAGCAGCGCAGCACGCTGCCCTGTTCGTACCAGTCACCGAGCACGATGCGTGTTGCCGCCTCGCCGTGTGTGGTGGCTAGTTTGTGGATCGCCGGCCTGTGCGTGTGTCCGTGTATCAGCAGCGATACTTTGTGATGTTCCATGATGGCCGCCACTGCCTGCTGGTTCACATCCATGAGCATGGCCGGTTTGTTGCCATATGCTTCCATGCTCTTGCTGCGCAACCGCGCTTCGATGCGCTTTCTGGCAGTCACCGGAAGGGCGAGATACAGTGCCTGGGTGAGCGGCCAGTGCACTATCCGGCGGTATCGCTGATAGGCGTGGTCATCAGTGCACAAGGTGTCCCCATGCATGAGCAGGGTACGTTCACCATGAAGGTCGATGACCACTTCATCCGCCAGCAGATTGATGCCGCTTTCAGCGGCAAAGCGTCCAGAGATCAGAAAATCGCGGTTGCCACGCATGAAGTGACAGTGGACACCGCGGTCCGTCAGTTGACGCAATGCTGCGCTGACCTGCATCCCGGTGGCACCGGGCGCATCGTCCCCGATCCAGCTCTCGAACAGGTCGCCGAGGATATACAGGGCTTCCGCATGGCTGGCGGTATCAGCCAGAAAGCGCAGAAAGCAGTCGGTGACTGCAGGCCGCGAGGCATGAAGGTGGAGGTCGGAGACGAACAGTATCGTCATTTAGCTGCAGGCGGTTTCAGCAGACTCGCTTTCTGGATGATCACAGGTTCAACCGGGACGTCCGACATCCCGTCCTTCGTCCCCGTCAGGCGGTGGCCGATGTCGTCAATGACATCCATACCCTGGATGACCTCGCCGAACACGGCATAACCCCAACGGGTGGGCTTCGGGTCCAGCGGAAAATTGTCAGCCAGGTTGATGTAGAACTGCGAGTCTCCCGAATGCGGTTCACCGGTCCGCGCCATGGCAATGGTGCCGCGCCGGTTGCTGAGCCCGTTTCCGGATTCATTCGGCACGCCCGGGTGCGGTTGCTTGAGCTTGAGGTCGCCGGTGAATCCGCCGCCCTGAATCACGAAGCCATTGACCACGCGATGAAAGATCGTGCCGCTATAGAAGCCTTCGTTGACATACTTCAGGAAGTTGTCGACGGTCAGTGGCGCGCGCTCCGGATCAAGCTGCACGATAAACGCGCCCGCTGAAGTCTCGAACTGTACGAGAACCGGGTCTGCAGCCTGCAGGCTCGTGCCGAGGCCCAACAAGAAGCTGGCGATCAGTGGCAGGCAGATTCTTGAAATACGCATCGGTACTTGCTCCGCATCAATCTTGAAACAGTAATGCTCAGGCCGGGGGCATTTCCCGGGGTGTCAGCAGCGCTATGCCCGAGATCGCGGCCGTCAGCGTGTTCTCCAGCAGCATCGCAATGGTCATCGGGCCGACACCGCCCGGCACCGGCGTGATCCAGCCAGCGCGTTCACTGGCTGCGGCGAACTCCACGTCACCGCAGAGCTTGCCATCGGGCAGGCGTGTGATGCCGATGTCCAGCACGACGGCGCCAGGCTTGATCCATTCGCCGCGTACCAGTCCGGGCTTGCCGACCGCCACTGCGAGGATGTCGGCTCTCGCGATGTGGCTGGCCAAATCCTGCGTAAAGCGATGACACACTGTGGTGGTGGCGCCGGCCAGCAGCAGTTCGAGCGCCAGCGGGCGGCCCACATGGTTTGAAGCGCCGACGATCACCGCATGCTGTCCGCGGACCGGTACGCCGATATGCCGCAGCAGCGTCATCACGCCGTACGGGGTGGCGGGGCGCAGCACCGGCATGCGCTGACAGAGACGGCCAAGGGTGTAGGGGTGGAAGCCGTCCACATCCTTGACCGGATTGATGCGCTCGATCACTGCGGTTTCATCAATGTGCGGTGGCAGCGGCAGCTGGACGAGGATGCCGTCGACAGCCGGATCCAGATTGAGCTGGTCGATCAGCGCCAGCAATTCCGCCTCACCCGTGGAGGCCGGAAGATCGTGGTTGCGGGATACGACGCCCACTTCCGCGCAGGCGGTGCGCTTGTTGCGTACATAGATCTGTGAGGCCGGATCATCGCCGACAAGGATTACTGCGAGCCCCGGCGGCCGGTGACCCAGGGTCAGCCGCTCAGCGATGCGTGTGCGCAGTCGCGCGCGCAGGCCGAGCGCGATCGCTTTGCCGTCAATCAGGCGGGCAGTCATGTGAAATCTGTCATGAGCGGGATGTGCGGTCTCTGGCTGCAGGCTGGAAATACAGAAGGTAATGCACAATACCAGAGGCACAGAAGCCGAAAAACCGGCCCCGGGCGGGTCGGCGAGGTCGGCCGGAAATTGACGCTGCCGGCGGCGCTTCGTATCATGCGGCGCCCCGACGGGCGGGCGGCTATAATGCAATGCCGGGTACAGATCGGGGTATAGCGCAGTCTGGTAGCGCATCTGCTTTGGGAGCAGAGGGTCGGCGGTTCGAATCCGTCTACCCCGACCACCCGGAATTCCCGGCAGTAAAGCGCCTGTAGCTCAACTGGACAGAGCACCGGCCTTCTAAGCCGGTGGTTGCAGGTTCGAGTCCTGCCAGGCGCGCCAGGTCAGGATTTTGACGTGCAGTGCCGTGTCAATGGTGGGCGTAGCTCAGTTGGTAGAGCACTGGATTGTGATTCCAGTGGTCGTGGGTTCAAGCCCCATCGCCCACCCCAATTTTGACAGCGGATTGCGGAAGTTATGCAGTCCGGAAGAAGAAGCAGCGGGCCGTTAGCTCAATTGGTAGAGCAGTGGACTCTTAATCCATTGGTTGTAAGTTCAAGTCTTACACGGCCCACCACCTACGCTTATTTTCCTCCTGATGCCGCTGGTGCCACTGCGGTTGTCTTGTTCGCGCCACGATTGTCGGCCACCGCGCCGATCCGCCAGCCGCCGGCCGTATGCACGAGCATATAGACCTCACTGAAGCTGTCAGTGCGCTTGCTGCCGCTCTTGTCCACGGTTTCGGTGGCGGTATTCGTCCATACGGTGGCGAGGTCGCCGTCGACATGGGAGTCCACGACTTTCGGGATACGGCTGTAGACCGCTGTACTGCCGAATACCACCGGACCGACCATGCTCCAGTGGGCCTTCAGGTCGCTCGTGACACCCCCCTGGCCAGCAGACGGGATATCGCTGTGCGCCGAGCGCAGGGAGAATTGCACCGAACCATTTGCTATCAGCGCCAGCGCTGCATCCAGATCATGCTTGCTGAGGGCCTGATTGAAGGCCTGAACGGTTTCGCCCGGGCTGCGTTCAGCCGCGGACAGGGCGACCGGGCTCAACGAACTGATCATGAGGATGACACTTGTGGTGATGGTCAGACAGCGATGCATCATGGGCTTGCCTCTCTTGATGGGTGGTGTGTTTCAGTCAGCGCGAAGACTTGCCGCGCAGTTCCTTTACGAACGTTTCATCGACCAGGCTCACGCCGGCCGCCAGTGCAGCGTTGACGGTTTCCTGCAATGCGGTTTTCAGAAACGGTCGCGGTACTTTGGTGAACGCAGCGCAGGCTTCCTGCGTGAAGCGTACGTTATTGTCGATACGGTTGGCCAGATAGGAAACCTGCCGGATTTCGCTGCCTTCAACCCTTGGCGGCAAAATATTGAACGGCTCGCCGTGCTCGGCAAACCAGAAGCCGCCGTCGCTGCGAAAGCCGTAGAAGATCGGCATGATCGGGAAGGTGCCGCCGTTTTCAAGCGCATCGTGAAAATTCCGGCGCATAAGCAGGTGGTCGATCTGCAGGACAAAGCGGCGCTCGTTGGTGCCGTCGGGACCGGTACGCGGCGGATCCAGATCGAAGCTGCGGTCCCAACTGCACTCGATGATCTGGAAGGCGTCACCCAGGATTCGGGGCGCGTCCGGGTCATTCTGCCGGTCGACAGAGGGTGAAGGCAGGAGCGTAAAAGGCATTGCCTTCTGCTTCTCCTCCAGCGACTGTCCCGGATAGCCAAGGCGCGAAACGGCGGTCAACTGGTCACGGTTGAATTCAATATAGTTGAGCGCGCATTTGCCGGTACGGCGGATATTGCTGGACGTGGCGCTGTTGCCACGGCTGATCAGCAGCATGGAGTAGGGCGGGCTGATGCCAAAGGGCATGACCAGGGCGTGCGGGCCGATGCCTGTCTCGCCGTTTTCATGCACGGTCGTAACCAGCGCGAAGGACATCGGAATGAAGGCGCAGGTCTGATAGAAGTTGTTCCGGCCGGCGTAGCTTACGAAGTCGTTGGCAGCAGCGGTTTGGTGTGCTTCGGTGTTCACGCTTCTCGATACTCCTGCTCAGACGGACCGATACGGACGCTGGATATCAGCTATCAGTAACAGAGGTGCCCCGGGGGCTGTTTGATCTGGGTCAAATCGGTCTGGGCTATTTCCTGCTTGTCCACGTGAAGGTTCGGAACCAGAGCGGCGAAAGCCGTACCCGGACGGGCCGCAAATCAGGCTACGTGTTAGTATTCATCCCTAATCGATTGATTTAAAAGCCTTGAGTGGGGCGGGTCAGCTCAGTAATTCGGCGAAGGCCCGGCGCCCGCCGTTTCGGACGGCGTGGCCAGGACCCTTCGGTATAATGCGCCGCGTAGTGCGCCACGGGGCCCCAGGCGCGAAAGTGGCGGAACTGGTAGACGCGCAGGATTTAGGTTCCTGTGGGGCAACCCGTGAGAGTTCGAGTCTCTCCTTTCGCACCAGCCCCGGTGTAGGGGATTTTGGGGCCAGTGTGCTACGCCGTACGGAAATCAGGCAGTCACAGCAGAAAGCGAGAGGATGAATGGAGCGCGTTGAGGGTTCAGACGTACAGGTAGCCATTGAGTCCGCACAGGGTCTCAAGCGGCGCATTCGGGTCAGCGTGCCGGCACAGCGTATCGAGCGCGAAGTCGAATCGCGTCTCCGCTCGGTGGGGCGGACGGCCAACATCAAGGGTTATCGCCCGGGCAAGGTCCCCGAGAAAGTCGTGCGTCAGCGCTTCAGTGACCAGGTGCGTCAGGAGGTCATGCAGGACGTCGTGCGCTCGAGTTATTCCGAGGCCGTGACCCGCGAGAAATTGCGCCCCGTCGGCGACGCGCAGATTGAAACCACACCGGACTCCGGTGACGGCGGCAGCGACCTGTCGTTCACCGCCAGCTTCGAGATTTTCCCGGATTTTCAGTTGCAGGGCATCGATGCGCTGACGGTCTCGCGCCCGGAACCGCAGTTGGACGACGCCGACGTCAGCTTCGTCATCGACAACCTCCGTCGGCAGCGCCGGACCTGGAATCCGGTTGAGCGCGAGGCCCGTGACGGTGACCAGGTGACACTCGATTTTGAAGGCCGGCTCGATGGTCAGCCGATTGAAAACGGATCAGGTGATCAGGTCAGTGTGGTGGTCGGAGGCGGTCGCCTCGTACCTGACTTTGAACGGCAACTGGCCGGAGTCCGTGCCGGCGAGCAGAAGACCATTCAGGTCGAGTTCCCGGCCGATTATCCGAACAAGACACTGGCTGGACGTCGGGGCGAATTCGACCTGCGCATCAGCGAGGTCGCCGAAGAACAGTTGCCGGAGGTGGACGAGGAGTTTGTCCGCAGCTTCGGGGTCGAGAGCGGTGATCGTGCCGAGTTTGAGCAGGATATCCGCAAGAACATGGCCCAGGAGTTTGAATCGCGTGCACGGGCTGAAGTAAAGCAGCAGCTGCTGGAACTGTTGCTGAAGCACAATCCCATCGATGTACCTGAAGTGCTGGTTGCGGAAGCTGCCGCATCGCTGCAGGGCGATGCAGCGCGCAATCTCGGTCTGCCCGACCGGCAGGGCGCGCCGCCGGTCGAAACCTATCTCCCCGCAGCCGAGCGGCGTGTGCGCCTCAGCCTGCTGCTCGGTGCCATCATCATGGAGCAGAGCATGGTGGCGAATCGGGACAGGGTTGGTGAACGAATAGATTCACTTGTGAGGGGTTACGACAAGCCGGATGAGGTGCGCAAGATCTACTACCAGAACGCCGGGCTGCTGGGCCAGGTGGAAGACATGGTGCTGGAAGAGCAGGTGATCGAGTGGCTGACGGAGCGCGCCACGGTGACGCCGAAACCGACCAGTTTCCAGGCACTGGTAGGCAGTTAGGCAGCGCAGAACAGAGCACGGGTCCGCCGGGTTTCCGGCGGCGCACAGTACGACAGACAGGAACAGCTGGACATGGCAATGGAAACACAGGCGCTCGGCCTCGTGCCGATGGTGATTGAGCAGACTGCCCGCGGCGAACGTGCCTACGATATCTACTCAAGGCTGCTCAAGGAGCGGGTGATATTCGTCGTTGGTCCGGTGGAAGATCACATGGCCAACCTCGTGGTCGCCCAGTTGCTGTTCCTGGAGTCCGAGAATCCCGACAAGGACATTCACCTTTATATCAATTCACCGGGTGGCGTCGTGACTGCCGGGCTCTCCATCTACGACACGATGCAGTTCATCAAGCCGGATGTCAGCACGATCTGCCTCGGCCAGGCGGCGAGCATGGGTGCGCTGCTGCTGACCGGCGGGGCCAAGGGCAAGCGTTTCTGTCTGCCGCATTCGCGCATGATGATTCACCAGCCGCTGGGTGGTTTCCAGGGCCAGGCGACGGATATCGATATCCACGCCAAGGAGATCCTGCAAACGCGCGACCGGCTCAACCGGATCCTGGCGAAGCATACCGGTCAACCGATCGAGCAGATCGACCGCGACACCGACCGCGACCGGTTCATGAGCGGTACTGAAGGCGTTGAGTACGGTCTGATTGATTCCGTGCTGGAAAGCCGCACAGACGTTCGCATCCCGGCTTGATGTGAACTGATCGCAGAATATGTGCAGCTGCTTTGCACGGCCGGACAAGGGCGTGTTATATCTGAACCGGGTCCATGTGACGGACCTCACGGCAGAGAAACGAGGCAACCATGGTAGATGAAACCCGGGGACGTGGCGACGACGGCAAGCTGCTCTATTGTTCGTTCTGCGGCAAGAGCCAGCATGAGGTACGGAAGCTAATTGCCGGTCCCTCGGTATTTATCTGCGACGAGTGCGTAGAGCTCTGCAATGACATCATCCGCGAGGAGCTGGAAGACCGTCAGGATCACACCGGCACCAAGCTGCCCAAGCCGCAGGAAATCAAGAATGTCCTTGACGAGTATGTCATCGGTCAGGACCGGGCCAAGAAGATCCTCTCGGTAGCGGTATACAACCACTACAAGCGGCTGGAAAACCGTTCTACCGATGTTGGCAAGAGCGACATCGAGCTTTCGAAGAGCAACATACTGCTCATCGGTCCCACCGGCTGCGGAAAGACGCTGCTCGCCGAGACACTCGCTCGCCTGCTCAATGTGCCGTTCACGATTGCTGATGCAACGACGCTTACGGAGGCCGGCTACGTCGGCGAGGATGTCGAGAACATCATCCAGAAGCTGCTGCAGAAGTGTGACTATGATGTCGAAAAGGCACAGACCGGCATCGTCTATATCGATGAGATTGACAAGATTTCCCGCAAGTCGGACAACCCGTCAATCACCCGTGACGTTTCGGGGGAGGGCGTGCAGCAGGCACTTTTGAAGCTCATCGAAGGTACGGTTGCCTCCGTACCCCCGCAAGGTGGCCGCAAGCATCCGCAGCAGGAATTCCTGCAGGTCGACACGCGGCACATTCTCTTTATCGTTGGCGGCGCTTTTGCCGGGCTCGAGAAGATTATCCAGAAGCGCTCGCAAAAGAGCGGTATCGGCTTTGTCGCCGATGTGCGCAGTAGCGAAGACTCACCGATCGGCGAGTTGCTGAATGATGTGGAGCCGGAGGATCTGATCCGCTTCGGACTGATTCCCGAGTTTGTCGGCCGGCTGCCTGTGGTCGCCACGCTCGATGAACTCGACGAGGCGGCGCTGGTAAGCATCCTGGTTGAACCAAAGAACGCGCTGGTCAAGCAGTACCGGCGTCTGTTCGAGATGGAAGGTGCGGAACTGGAGTTTCGTGAAGACGCGCTGCGCGCGATCGCATTGCGTGCCATGCAGCGCAAGACCGGTGCCCGGGGGTTGCGGACCATTCTCGAGGGCATCCTGCTCGACACCATGTATGAGATCCCGTCCCTGCGTAATGCCCGCAAGGTGGTGGTTGACGCGGCCGTCGTCACTGGTGAGACGCGTCCCTATATCATTTATGAGTCTGATGAGGCCGGGTCCTTGCGTGCCGTGACGGAAGAGCGCCGGGCAGCAGGTTCCGGCGGCGGCAGCTGAGCTCGTGAGAGTGTTGTGCGGCGGCTAGCGCCCGGGTCTTCCGGCCAGCCAGGGGCGGAACGGCGCATTGCGCATGGAGAGAGGAATGTCTGAACAGAATCCGCCGGAACAACGTCTGAACGTTCCCATCCTTCCCCTGCGCGATGTGGTGGTTTATCCGCACATGGTCATTCCGTTGTTCGTGGGCCGATCCCGTTCCATCCAGGCCCTCGATGCGGCGATGCAGGCCGGCAAGCAGATACTGCTGGTGGCGCAGAAACAGGCCGATGTGGACGAGCCCTCGCTGGAGGATGTCTACCGCGTGGGTACGCTGGCCACCATTCTGCAGTTGCTGAAGCTGCCGGACGGTACGGTCAAGGTTCTCGTTGAGGGCGGCGTTCGGGCCAATCTTGTTGAGACCAGGGCCGGCGAGTTCTTTTCAGCCGATATCGACCTGGTTGAAGACAGTCTCGACGTCACTACCCGTGAGGCGGATGTCCTGAAGCGTTCGCTGATTTCCCAGTTCGAAAACTATGTCAAGCTGAACCGCAAGGTGCCGCCGGAGATCCTGACGTCCCTGGCCGGTATCGACCAGCCGGGGCGGCTGGCCGACACCATCGCTGCGCACATGTCCCTCAAGCTGGACCAGAAGCAGAAGGTCCTCGAAATCATCCCGATCCGTGAACGTCTCGAGCACGTAATGATGCTGATCGAGACCGAGATCGACATGCTGCAGATCGAGAAGCGGATCCGCGGCCGTGTCAAGCAGCAGATGGAGAAGAGTCAGCGCGAGTACTACCTCAACGAACAGATGAAGGCGATCCAGAAAGAACTCGGGGACATGGACGATGCCCCGAACGAGATCGCTGATATCGAAAAGCGCATTTCACGTGCCGGCATGTCGCAGGAGGCGCGCACGAAGGCGACAGCCGAGGTCAACAAACTCAAGCTGATGTCGCCAATGTCAGCCGAGGCAACCGTGGTCCGCAACTACGTGGACTGGCTGCTCAAGGCACCGTGGCGCAAACGTACCCGGGTCAATCATGACTTGCCGCAGGCCGAAGCGGTTCTCGAGAAGGATCACTATGGCCTGGAGAAGGTCAAGGAACGCATTCTCGAGTACCTGGCGGTTCAGCAGCGCGTCAAGAAGCTGAAGGGTCCGATCCTGTGCCTGGTGGGTCCGCCCGGTGTGGGCAAGACCTCACTGGGCCAGAGTATTGCGCGCGCCACCAACAGGACCTTTGTCCGCATGTCACTGGGCGGGGTACGCGACGAGGCGGAGATCCGCGGCCACCGGCGTACCTATATCGGCTCGATGCCCGGCAAGATCATCCAGAACCTCGCCAAGGCCGGCGTGCGCAACCCGCTGTTCCTGCTCGATGAAATCGACAAGATGTCGACGGACTTCCGTGGCGACCCCTCGTCGGCCCTGCTCGAGGTGCTCGACCCCGAACAGAATGGCAGCTTTGCCGATCACTATCTGGAAGTCGATTTCGACCTCTCCGATGTGATGTTCGTCTGTACTGCCAATACGCTGAATATCCCCGCGCCGCTGCTTGATCGAATGGAAGTAATCCGTCTTGCCGGTTATACGGAAGACGAGAAACTCAATATCGCGCGCAGTTATCTCGTGCCAAAGCAGATAAAGAACAACGGGCTGCGGAAGGACGAGATCTCGATATCCGATGGGGCGATTCACGACATGATCCGTTTTTATACGCGCGAGTCGGGCGTGCGAAACCTCGAGCGTGAGATCGCCAAGCTTTGTCGCAAGGTCGTCAAGAGCCACCTGCTCGAGCCGAAAAGCAAGACCACTCACGTGGTACCGAAGGGCCTGCAGAAGTATCTGGGTGTGCGCCGTTTCCGCTATGGCCGCGCGGAGGAGAGCAACCGCATCGGTCAGGTGACCGGCCTTGCCTGGACCGAAGTCGGTGGTGAACTGCTGACGATTGAAGCAGCTGTCGTGCCCGGCAAGGGCAAGATGATCCATACCGGTCAACTCGGCGAAGTGATGCGCGAGTCGATCCAGGCCGCCACCACGATCGTCAGGGGGCGTGCCGGGACACTGGGAATAGACGAGGATTTTCACCAGAAGCTCGACCTGCATATACACGTGCCGGAGGGCGCTACGCCCAAAGACGGGCCGAGCGCAGGTGTCGGCATGTGTACGGCGCTGGTCTCTGCCCTGACCAATATCCCGGTGCGATGTGATGTGGCCATGACCGGGGAAATCACCCTTCGCGGTGAGGTTCTGCCGATCGGTGGCCTCAAGGAAAAGTTGCTGGCTGCGCATCGTGGCGGGATTGCGACGGTGCTGATCCCGCACGACAACGAGAAGGATCTGGCGGAAATACCGAAAAACATCAAGGACAACCTCAACATTGTTCCGGTCCGTTGGATAGATGAGGTCCTGCAGTTGTCCCTGCAGGACATGCCGATGCCGAAGACCGTCGAAGGCAAACTGGTGGCAGACGAAGCGCAGAAGGCGCAAACTGATCCCGCTGATAAGGCTGTACGCGCCCACTAACGCCGGGCCGAGTGCAGGTTGACAGCGGTTTTTTGCGCTTGGTATAAGGTTCGCGGCTTCGCGTCCCGCTATACTTCATTTCACCGCCGTCCGGATTCCAGATCCTGCAGTCCTGTTGAAGGATCGGGTTTATGTCCGTATCGGTGTGTTCGCTGGTTTGACGACAGCCGGAGAAGTTTTCAAGGGGGTGCTGCCGGTTTGCCGGTAGCGTAGTCAGTAATCGGGAAACAGTTAAGAAGGTACGTTGATGAACAAGGGTGAACTGATCGACGTGGTTGCGGATGATGCCGGCCTGTCGAAGGCTGATGCCACTCGTGCAGTGGATGCTGTCATTACCGCGGTCACAAAGGCGTTGAAGAAGGGCGACCAGGTCGCGCTTGTGGGCTTTGGAACCTTTGCCGTGAAGAAGCGCGCGGCACGTCAGGGCCGTAATCCGCGCACCGGTGAGACGATCCAGATTGCCGCCAGCCAGGTACCTGGTTTCAAGGCTGGGAAGGCTCTGAAGGATGCCGTAAACTAGGCGGCTGCCGGGTGCCCTGTGAGGGGCATCGCCTGATGGTCGTAGTTTCTGGTTGCCAGCCGGCATGAGTGCCGGTAACTGGATCGCGGCCAGCAAACAGGGTGCTTAGCTCAGCTGGAAGAGCGTCGCCCTTACAAGGCGAAGGTCGGGGGTTCGAGCCCCTCAGCACCCACCAGATTCGCAGACTGTTTCTGATCAGCCCAGGCAGGCTCTCGGGGGACCATGCCCGGGTTTCTCCGGTCGGGCGGTCGGTTTTTTTTGGAGTGGTAGTTCAGTTGGTTAGAATACCGGCCTGTCACGCCGGGGGTCGCGGGTTCGAGTCCCGTCCACTCCGCCAACTATCCTGCAAGTGCATCTGTGGCAGCATATGGCTGATCTGATGCGAACGAACGGGCGCCACCAGTGTGGCGCCTTTTTTGTTTGGAGAAATCGATGCTGGAAAAAATAAGAGACGGTCTCAAGGGCTGGATTGCATGGGTCGTTATTGCCCTGATCGGCGTACCCCTTGTCCTGACCTTTGTCGGTGGTAACAGCCCTTTCACGGGAGCCGGAACCGCAGCCAGTGTCAACGGCGAGGATATTCCGATCGTGGAGTTCCAGCGTGTGCTGCAGGACCGTACGGTCGCCAGACAGCAGGAAACCCGTAGCCAGCTGTCGCCTGAAGTAGAACAGCAACTGAAGCAGGAGACGCTCGACGGTCTGGTGCTGAACCGGGCAGTTCTCCAGTTTGTACACAAAGCCGGTTTCCGGGTCAGTGCGCAGCGTGTTGCCGACCATATCCGCAGTCTGAAGAATTTTCAGGTGGGCGGGCAGTTTTCCAAGCCGGCCTATGACGCGGCACTGGCTGCAAACGGGGCGTCCGCCGCGGCCTTCGAGAGCGAGCAGCGTTCCCTGCTTGAGGTGAACCAGTTGCAGGACGGTATTGCCGGCAGCGCCTTTTTCACGCCGGCCGAGTTCCGCCGCATCATCGCCCTTGATCAGGAACGCCGTGATCTCGAGTATGTGCTGTTCGACCCCAAGATTCTGGGTGCGGCAATTACCCCCTCGGACGCGGAAATCCAGGCCTATTACGCGACGAACTCCGCGCAGTTCCAGAGCGAAGAAACGGTTGACCTCGACTACCTTGAAATCAGTCTGGCGGATGCGGAACGCGACTATGTGCCGGACGAGGCAGCGTTGCGCAAAGCCTACGACGAGGATCCGACACGGTTTCGCAGCCCCGAGGAGCGGCATGCCAGACACATTTTGATCACTGTGGGCACCGATCGCAGTGATGCGGCCGCGAAAGCGCTGGCCGATGAAATTGAAAAGAAGCTTGCCGATGGTGCTGATTTCGCGGCGCTGGCGGCCCAGTACTCCGGTGATCCCGGTTCGGCTGCGCGCGGCGGTGATCTGGGTTTTGCTGCGCGCGGTGTATATGTCGAGCCGTTTGAAAAAGCCCTGTTTGCCCTGAAGCCGGGCGAGACCTCGGCGCCGGTAAAGACCGAATTCGGTTATCACATCATCCGGCTGGAGGCGATAAAGGCCAGCGAGGGGCAGGATTTTGAACAGGTACGCGAGCAGCTCGCGGCATCCTTGCGCGAGCAGAAGGCGCAGGATTCGTTCTATGCGCTGGCCGAGCGGCTCGATGATCTCGCGCTCGAAAACCCCGGCTCGCTGGAGCCTGCAGCCCGGGAAGCGGGGCTGCAGATCCGCCGCTACCCGGGATATACGCGTGCCGGCGGCGGACCATTTGGCGACAACTCAGATCTGATCAGCGCCGTCTTCAGCGATGCCGTGCTGGAGGGTGGCGAGAATACGCCCTTGATCGAGCTTGATCAGGGGCGGGTCGTGGTTGCCAGGGTCGCCCAACACAAACTGCCGGCTGCCCGGCCGCTGGCCGAGGTCCGCGACGAAATCGTCGCCCGGCTGCGTTCGCTGCGTGCGGCGACCGAGGCGAAGACCAGGGGCGAAGCAATTCTCAAGCGCCAGCAGACCGGCGAAGATCTCGCCGCTGTCCTCGCTTCGATGGATTTGCATCTGACCAGGACCGGACCGGTGCTGCGTCGCTCGCCGCTTTTGCCACCCGAACTGCTTTCGGCCGTGTTCCGTACTCCGGCACCTGTCGATGGCAAGCCCGTGGTGCGTGGTGTATCGCTGGGAGATGGCAGCTACGCGGTGTTCCGGCTCGATCGCGTCATTCCGGGTGACCCTGCACAGATACCGCAAGATCAGCGTGATGCGCAGAAGCGCATTCTGGCCCAGCGTTCAGCGCAGGCCGAGTTGGCAGCCTTGGCTGCCGATCTGCGCAGTAAAGCGAAGGTCGTGGTGGCCAAGGATCTCTTCAAGGCCGAAGACGTCACGCAGTAGGTGAGGCGGCGCGCCTATTCGGGAAGGCTCATGCCCACCGTATGGAAGCCGCCATCGACGTAGACGATCTCACCGGTAATCCCGCTGGCGAGGTCCGAGCACAGGAATGCGGCTGCATTGCCGACGTCCTCGATGGTCACATTGCGCCGCAGGGGGGCGATGCTGGCAAAGTGCTGCAGCATCTGCCGGAAGTCGCCGACCCCGGACGCGGCCAGCGTCTTGATCGGTCCTGCCGAAATACCGTTGACCCGTACACCCGAAGCACCGAGGTCGGCCGCCATGAAGCGCACATTGGATTCAAGGCTGGCCTTGGCGGGGCCCATGATGTTGTAGTTCGGGAGGGAGCGCGCCGCACCCAGGTAGGACAGCGTCAGCATGGCAGACTGCTTCGAGAGCATGCCTCGGCCGTACTTCGCCAGCGCCACGAAACTGTAGCTGCTGATATCGTGCGCGATATGTGAGCCTTCGCGCGTGACGGTGTCGAGGTAGGGGCCAACCAGCTGGTCACGGGGCGCAAATGCGACCGAGTGCACGATGATGTCGAGCTTGTCCCAGTGCCCGGCAAGCGATGCGTACATGCGTATGATCTCGTCATCACTTGAGACGTCGAGCGGCAGGCAGATATTTGCGCCGATCTCTGCCGCCATTTCGCGCACACGTTCGCTGAGACGCTCCGACTGGTAGGTGAGGGCAAGTTCCGCACCTTCCCGGGCCATTGCCTGCGCAATACCCCATGCTATGGAGCGATCGCTCGCGATACCCGCGATCAGTGCGCGCTTGCCTTTGAGAAAACCCATCGTCTGCCTCAATTTTACTTGCTGGCCAGGCGCCCATTGTAAGGTGCCACGGGCTAAACCGGTGCATCACTGTGGGCTAATATACGGATATGCGCTCCGATTGGCTCCATTCAGGTACCGGCATCGCCCTGCTCAGGGAGGAGTCGTACCAGGTGGCCGGTGCTTTCGAGAGTATCTTCGGCGACCAGTGTCTGCAGATCGGTGCATGGGGCGACGGACAGCTGTTCCGGCAGTTTGCCCGGACGCGACGCTACGCGGTGGTCGCCGCACAGCCTGCTCCGGGTGTGGATCTGGTCAGCGCCGCCGAGGATCTGGCCATTGTCCCCGATTCGATCGATGCTGTTTTCCTGCCCCATACCCTCGAGACCGCAGATGATCCGCACGATGTGTTGCGCGAGGTCGACCGTATTCTGCGTCCTGACGGACATCTGGTGGTGCTGGGTTTTAACCCCTGGGGCTGGTGGGGCATGCGCCACTATCTTGCGCGCCGCAAATTTCCGGCTGGCTCGCGGCGCATGGTTTCCGAATCCCGTCTGCACGACTGGCTGCGCCTGCTCGATTTCCGCGTGGACCCGTCATGTTTTTTTCACTTTACGGCGCCGATCTATCGCAGCCATGTGGCAGCCGAACCCGTCAGGGATCGACACAGCCGGCGCCGCGGCTGGCATCCGCTGGCCAGCTGCTATCTGCTCGTCGCGCGACGCGAGATGTTCACCATGACGCCGGTTCGTCCCGCGCTTCGTCGCCGCCGCGCGCAACTGGTGGGCGGCCTCGTCAATCCCACCACGCGCGAAGCCGCATGAGCCAGGTCGAGATCTATACCGACGGTGCCTGCCGCGGTAATCCGGGTCCGGGCGGCTGGGGTGCACTGCTGCGTGCCAATGGCAAGGAGCGCGAACTTTGCGGCGGAGAACTCCATACCACCAATAACCGCATGGAGCTGACCGCGGCGATCGAGGCGCTGACCGCACTCAGCCGGCCTTGTGAGGTCGCGCTGTACACCGATTCCGAGTATGTCCGGCGCGGGATCAGCGAATGGCTGGAGGGCTGGAAGCGTGCCGGCTGGCGTACGGCAGCCCGCAAGCCGGTAAAGAACGAGGACCTTTGGCGGAGGCTCGATGCGATCACTGCCAAGCACCGTGTCGAGTGGCATTGGGTCAGAGGCCATGCCGGTCATCCGGAAAACGAGCGGGCGGATGCACTGGCAAACCAGGGACTGGAGGCGACACTCGGCGGCCGTACGGCGGCGAGTGCGGACTGAGCGGAGATCAGCGGATGCGACAGGTCGTACTGGATACCGAGACCACCGGGCTTGAGCTGAAGCTCGGTCATCGCGTGATCGAGATTGGCTGTGTGGAACTCGTCAATCGTCGGCGGACGGCGCGCACGTTGCACCACTATCTGCAACCGGATCGCGACATAGATCCCGGTGCGCAGGAAGTGCACGGCATTTCCATTGAAATGCTCCAGGACAAGCCGCGCTTCAGTGAAATCGCCGATGATTTTCTCGGTTTCATCGCCGGTGCCGAGCTGGTGATCCACAACGCGGACTTCGATGTGGGCTTTCTGAATGCCGAGCTGCGCCGGACCGGACGGTCGCCGGCGACCGTGACCGAGGTCTGCCCGGTTGTCGATACGCTGGCGCTTGCACGCCGCCTGCATCCCGGCCAGCGCAACAGCCTCGACGCACTCTGCAAGCGTTACAGCATCGACAACTCCGGCCGCGAGTATCACGGTGCGTTGCTGGATGCGCATCTGCTTGCCGACGTCTATCTGGCCATGACCGGCGGACAGGCAACCCTTTCTCTGGACCGCAACAGCCCGGAAGCCGGCGGGCGGCCTTCACCGCCCCGTCCGATTGACCGTAGCGGCCTCAATCTGCGTGTGATCCGGGCCACGCCGGAAGAGCTGGCCGAGCACGAGCAGCATCTGCAGCTGATCGACAAGATCAGCCATGGAAAGACGCTCTGGCGCACAAACCCTTGATCGCGGCTGCAGGAGCGGATGAAGCCGCTCCTGCACCGAAACCCTTCACCTTCGGGACAATTCACGATGCAGCTCACGGTTCGTCAGGCACTGGTTGCGAATTTTCTCGGCGGCTCGCCCGACTGGTACAAATTTACTGTCGTCGCCTTCCTGCTGATCAATCCGCTGGTGGCCTTCAGCCTGGGCATGTTTGCCGCCGGCTGGCTGTTGATTGCCGAGTTCATCTTCGTGCTGGCCATGGCGCTGCGGTGCTATCCGCTGCAGCCGGGCGGGCTGCTTGCGATCGAGGCGGTGCTGATCGGCATGACCACACCGGACGGCGTGTACCAGGAAACCCTGCACAATTTCCCGGTCATCCTGTTGCTGATCTTCGTGGTGGCAGGCATTCACTTCCTGCGCGAGATATTGCTGTATGTCTTCAGCCGGATTCTGCTCGGTGTGCAATCAAAGCCCTTGCTGGGGCTGATGTTCTGCGCTGCCGGCGCATTTCTCTCGGCATTTCTCGACGCGCTCACCGTCACTGCCATGGTCATGGCCGTCGCGGAAGGTTTCTACCGGATCTATCAGCGGGTGGCTTCCGGTCAATCCGATGCGCAGTCCGATGGCTGGATCGATGACGGCTCCGTGCCGGAGCTCCATCGGCAGGATCTCGACCAGTTTCGCGGTTTCCTGCGCAGCCTGGTCATGCATGCCGCAGTCGGGACTGCTCTCGGCGGCGTCACGACACTGGTTGGCGAGCCGCAGAATCTGCTGATTGGCAAAGAAGCAGGCTGGACCTTCAGTCAGTTTTTTTTCAACGTCGCGCCGGTTTCCCTGCCTGTGCTGGCGGCCGGGCTGCTGGTGTGTGTCGGGCTTGAGACCACACGCTGGTTTGGATTTGGCGCCGAGCTGAGTCCTGCAGTGCGCGCCGTGCTTAGCGAGCATGCCCGGCACGAAGCAGCGTCGCGAACGCTGCGGCAAAAGTGCGTGCTGGTGGTGCAGGCCGTCGTGGTGCTGATACTGATCCTTGCGCTGGCTTTCCATCTCGCCGAAGTCGGCCTGATCGGACTGCTCATCATCGTGCTGGCGACTGCGCTGAACGGTGTCACGGAGGAAGTGAGGCTGGGGCACGCCTTCGAAGCTGCGCTGCCGTTTACCGCACTGCTCGTGGTGTTCTTCGCAATCGTGTCGACGATCCAGGACCAGCAACTCTTCCATCCCTTTACGCACTGGGTGCTCAGCCTGGCCGGCCGGACGCAGGTCGTCACGTACTACCTGGCAGCGGGCCTGTTGTCAGCCGTCAGTGACAACGTCTTCGTCGGTACGGTGTATATCAGCCAGGCGCAGGATGCGCTCGCCGCCGGCAGCATCAGCCGCGCACAGTTCGACCTGCTGGCCGTGGCGATCAATACCGGGACGAATATTCCCAGTGTGGCTACGCCCAATGGCCAGGCAGCGTTCCTGTTCCTGTTGACCTCGGCCCTGGCGCCAGTGATCCGTCTTTCCTATGGCCGGATGGTCTGGATGGCCCTGCCCTATGCCGTTACCATGACCTTGACGGGCCTGATCGCCGTGGTTTTTCTGCTGTAGTGTGACCGGTCCCGTGTGGCCAGGCCGGGCTCTTGCCGGACAATGGGCAGGCCTGTGTCCCCGGGAAAAAGGATAAAGAACGCATATGACGAGCTTCAAAAGGACGGCCGACGCCAGGGTGGCCATTGTTGGTCTCGGTTACGTCGGTTTGCCGCTCGCGGTCGAGTTCGGCAAGCATCTCGATACCCTCGGTTTTGACATCGACGCCGCGCGCATCGCCGAACTGAAGGCGGGTAACGATCGCACGCTCGAGACCGACGCCACCGAGCTCGCCGAAGCGAAACATCTGCGCTTCAGTACCGATCTCGAGGCCCTGCGTGGCTGCGATGTGTACATCGTCACGGTGCCGACGCCGATCGATGCCGCGAAGCGCCCCGATATCAGTGCGCTGCGTGCGGCCAGCCGCACGGTTGGCCAGGTACTTGGCAAGGGCGCCATCGTGGTCTACGAGTCGACCGTCTATCCCGGCTGCACCGAGGAAGACTGCGCGCCGATTCTCGAGCAGCTTTCGGGCCTCAAACTCAACAAGGACTTCTTTGTCGGCTACAGCCCGGAGCGCATAAACCCGGGCGACAAGGAACACCGCCTGCCCACCATCCGCAAGATCACTGCCGGTTCGACGCCGGCTGCGGCAGCCTTCGTCAACGAACTCTACGCCACGATCATCACGGCCGGCACCTATCCGGCCTCGAGCATCCGTGTGGCCGAAGCTGCCAAGGTGATCGAAAACACGCAGCGCGATGTGAACATCGCCCTGATCAATGAGCTGGCGCTGATCTTCAACCGCATGGGTCTCGACACGCTCGAAGTACTGCAGGCGGCCGGTACCAAATGGAATTTCCTGCCGTTTCGCCCGGGCCTGGTCGGCGGCCACTGCATCGGCGTCGATCCGTACTACCTCACCCACAAGTCGCAGGAGATGGGCTATCACCCGGAGATGATCCTCGCCGGCCGGCGCATCAACGACAACATGGGTCTCTACGTCGCGTCGCAGGTGATCCGGTTGATGGTAAAGAGTGGCGCGAGTCTGCCGAAGTCCCGCATTCTCGTACTCGGCATCACCTTCAAGGAAAACTGTCCCGACGTGCGCAATACCCGCGTCGTGGACGTGGTGCATGAACTCAAGGCCTATGGAGCCACGGTGGACATCCATGATCCCTGGGCCGATGCTGCCGTGGTCAAGCACGAATACGGCCTCGACATCCTCAGGCAGGAACCGGCACAGGGGCAGTACGACGGTATCGTCATCGCGGTGGCCCACGACCAGTTCCGGGACATGTCTCCGGCTGATATTCACGCCTGGGGCCGGGCAGGGCACGTCCTCTATGACATCAAGAGCCTGCTGCCGGCCAACCAGGTCGACGGGCGTCTCTGACAGCGACAGCGAACGGAAGTAGCAATTAATGAAGGTTCTGGTCACAGGCGCAGCGGGATTCATCGGTTCGACGACGGCGCGGCATTTGCTGGCACGTGGCGACGAAGTGGTTGGTCTCGACAATCTCAACGACTACTACGACGTAAACCTGAAGAAGGCCCGGCTGGCAATACTGCAGAAAGAGTCGAACTTCCGCTTTGAGTTTCTGGACCTCGCCGACCGCGAGGGTATGGCCAGACTGTTCTCCGCTTCGCGATTCGATCGCGTCGTCCATCTCGGTGCGCAGGCCGGTGTGCGTTATTCCATCGAGAATCCGCATGCCTATGTCGACAGCAACGTGGTCGGCACGCTCAATGTGCTGGAAGGCTGCCGGCATAACGCGGTCGAGCACCTGGTCTATGCCTCGACGAGTTCCGTGTATGGCGCAAACACCAACATGCCGTTCTCGGTGCACCAGAACGTCGATCACCCGCTGTCCCTGTATGCCGCCACCAAGAAGGCCAACGAACTGATGGCGCATACCTACGCCAGTCTCTATGGCATGCCGGTTACCGGCCTGCGCTTCTTTACCGTCTACGGTCCGTGGGGCCGGCCGGACATGGCGCTGTTCCTGTTTACCAGGAACATCCTCGAAGGCAAGCCGATCGATGTCTTCAACTACGGCAAGCATCGGCGCGACTTCACCTACATCGACGATATCGTCGGCGGTGTGGTGGCGGCGCTCGATCACGTCGCCACGCCGAATGCGGACTGGGATTCCGATGCGCCCGATCCCGCCACCAGTCCGGCGCCATATCGCCTGTACAACATAGGCAACGCCCAGCCCGTGGACCTCATGCACTACATCGCCGTGCTCGAAGAACGACTCGGGCGCAAGGCGGAGAAGAATCTGCTGCCGCTGCAGCCCGGGGATGTACCGGATACCTGGGCGGATGTCGAAGACCTGGCACGCGATGTCGGCTACCGTCCGGCCACGCCGGTCGAAACCGGTGTGGCGCGCTTTGTGGACTGGTATCTGGACTACCATCAGATCAAGCGATGAGTGATCAGCTTGGCAGCCTGGAGCAGCAAAGCAGCGGGCTCGATCAGCTGCCGGCCTGGCAGGCGCTCAAGCGGCAAGCCGCGGCACTTGCCGGTACACATATCGCTGAACTGCTCGATACGCCAGGGCGCTACGCGCAGTTTTCCCGCCAGCACGGCGATTTCATCCTCGACTTCTCGCGCAGCCGGCTGGATGCGGGGACGCTCAGGCTGCTGATCGAGCTGGCCGAGGCACGTGAGCTGCCGCGCTGGATCGAAGCGCTGTTCAGCGGCGCGGCGGTAAACAGCACCGAGAACCGTCCCGCACAACACATGGCCCTGCGTGATGCGGACGATGCGTCGGTCGTCGTGGGTGGCGTGAACCTGGTGACGGAAGTCTCTGCCGAACGCGAGCGCATGCTGGCGCTGGCCGAGGCGATCCGCAGCGGTGAATTCCGCGGCGCTACCGGTGCGCGCATCCGCCACATCGTCAACATCGGTATTGGCGGCTCCGACCTCGGGCCGGTCATGGCGGTCCAGGCCTTGCACGAGTATGCCGATCCGGATCTCGGTCTGCACTTCGTCTCCAACGTCGATGGCACCCAGCTCGCCGATGTGCTCGCCAGTGTCTCGGCGGCAGAAACCCTGTTCATCATCTGCTCCAAGACTTTCGTGACATGGGAAACCGCGCTCAATGCCGGCGCTGCGCGGAGCTGGTTTATCCGCCAGCTGGGCGAGGCCGCGGTCGCCCGGCATTTCGTCGCGGTATCGGTCAATGGTCCGGCGATGGATGCTTTCGGCATCGCGCCAGAGCACCGCTTTCGAATGTGGGACTGGGTCGGCGGACGTTATTCGCTGTGGTCGCCGATCGGCTTCGCGATTGCCATCGCCATCGGCGGCGAGAATTTCCGCCAGTTGTTGCGCGGTGCGCACGAGCTGGATGAACACTTTCGCCGTGCGCCGCTGATCGACAACCTGCCGGTGCTGCTCGCGCTGGTCGGCATCTGGAACCAGAACCATCTGGGTACCACCAGCCACGCGGTTCTGCCCTACGACGGTCGGCTCGGCCGCTTTCCCGCCTACCTGCAGCAGCTGGAGATGGAGAGCAACGGCAAGGGCGTCACGCGCGATGGCCAGCCTGTGCAGTGGTCCACCGGTGTGGTGCTGTGGGGCGAGCCGGGCTCGAATGCCCAGCATTCCTTCTTCCAGCTCCTGCACCAGGGCACAGCGCAGTTCTGCGCCGACTTCATCGCGCCGGTCGAGGGCTCAAGCGCTGCCGTCGATCAGCACATGGTGGGGCTTGCCAACATGCTGGCCCAGGCCGAGGCCTTTGCGCGCGGCAATCCGGCCGATGCGGTACGTGCCGAACTGGTGGCGCAGGGCAGGAGCCCGGCGGAAGTCGAGCGGCTGACGCCACACAAGGTGCACCCCGGCAATCACGCGAGCAACATCCTGCTCATGCGCCGGCTCGATCCGCGCAGTCTCGGTTTCCTGATCGCGCTCTACGAACAAAAAGTTTTCGTGCAGGCCTGTATCTGGGGCATCAATCCCTTCGATCAGTGGGGCGTCGAGCTCGGCAAGAAGATGGCGACTGCGATGCACGACAAGCTGCAGGCCACCGAGGCCGATCCCACGCTGCCGGGTATCGCCGCAGCGATCCGCCGCTGGTCGGGTGACGAGTAGGGTCGCCGACACACCGCTCCTACCCAGCGCCGTCCATATTCTGTAAGCTTCCCGCGGGCTCACCGGGGGATGAACAGCGTGATGCTGCGGCGTTTGATACGCGAGACTGCAGGTTGGACCTTGGCTTTCTGGATGGCGTCATCGTGCGCGATTCTGCTCGGCGCAACGCTGGCTGGACCCGCCTGGAGCCAGACGCCCACACCAGAGCAGCTGCGCATGCTGCGCTCACTGTCTCCCGAACAGCAGCGCGCCCTGGCCGAACAGTACGGCCTGAGTGGCATTCAGGGTGATGGTGGTCAGACTGACCGGCCTCTCGATCAACCCGTAACCAGCAGACCGAAAATCGACCAGGGTGCAAATGACCGATGGTCTGATTCGGCCTGGTCCGATACCGCGATGTTCCAGACCGGTTCACCGCGGATCCGCGGCGGCGATACGATTCTTCTCGACCTGCAGCTGGGTACCCTCAGTGCGGATGGCGCCAGCTCCGCTACAGAAAAGCCATATCCCGACAAGTCATCTCAAAAGAATGGCTACCCGGACAAGAGTTTTTCGGGAACCCTCCCCGCAAACCAGACCTATGCCCTGCCGGATCTGCAACCGCAGGATTTACAGGCGCTCGAACAGCTGCGCCAGCGGGCGCTGGCCGCGAATCCCTATCGTCTGGACAAGCTGGGCCGTCTGCAGATCCCTGGCCTGAGCCAACCGATAGCGCTGGCCGGGTTGACGGCCGACCAGGCCAGCGAGCGTCTGCGCCGCGAGCCCGCCCTGCAATATCTCACCACGACCGTATCGCTGCTCAGTCTCGAGCGCATCGGTGTGGACGCGCTCAAGCCCTTCGGTTACGACCTGTTCTCGAACGTACCAACAACCTACGCGCCGGCCACCGATATCCCGGTGCCGCCTGAATACACCGTTGGTCCGGGCGATGCCGTGAAGGTGCAGCTGATCGGCAACGTCAAGGCCAACTACACGCTGGTCGTTGGTCGCAATGGCGAGATCCGCTTTCCGGAGCTCGGGCCGATCAGCGTTGCCGGCATGCCTTTCAATGAACTCCAGTCGCTGATCGAGAAGACCGTTGCCGACCAGATGATCGGCACGCGCGCCGTCGTCGGGCTGGGCGAACTGCGCTCGCTTCGGGTGCTGATTACAGGCGAGGCGGAGCGGCCCGGTTCCTATACCGTGAGCGGCCTCTCGACCATGACCAATGCGCTTTTGGTGAGTGGTGGCGTGAAGCCGATCGGCTCGCTGCGCAACGTGCAACTAAAGCGCGGTGGCCGGCTGGTCGCGACCCTCGATCTCTACGACCTGCTGCTGAAGGGCGATGCGAGCAAGGATGCGCGCCTCCTTTCCGGTGATGTGATCTTCATCCCGCCGGTAGGCAATACCGCCGGGATCACTGGCGAAATTCGCCGGCCTGCGATCTATGAGTACAAGGGTGCGGCAACGGTCCAGGATCTGATCGAACTGAGCGGTGGCCTCACGGCAGAGGCGGCACCCCGGTTGGCCAAGCTCGACCGGGTCGATGCAAGCCAGGGCCATGTGCTCCTTGATGTGGATCTGGGCGGCCCGCAAGGGCGCGCCATGAAGCTCAAGTCCGGTGACACCCTGCGCGTGGCTGCGGTGCGTGAGACCGTTGCCGATGCCGTCAGGGTGAGCGGTCATGTCTACCGCGCCGGCCCGGCGCAGTTCCGTCCGGGGATGCGTCTCGCTGATCTGTTGCCCGGCGTCGATGAGCTGAAGCCAAATGCCGATCTTCACTATGTGCTGATCCGGCGCGAGCTGCCGCCAGATCGTCGCGTGACGGTGTTGTCGGCCGATATCGCCAAGGCCTGGGCGGCGCCGCAATCAGAAGCCAACGTCGTGCTCGCGCCGCGCGACCAGGTCATCGTTTTTGATCTGGAGGCAACGCGCTCGGCCTTGCTTGATCCGGTGATCGCCGATCTCAACCGGCAGAGCAGTCGCGAGCACCCCAGCCAGATCGTCAATATCGGCGGCAATGTGCGTATGCCCGGCGACTATCCGCTGGAAGCGGGGATGCGCGTCGCCGATCTGGTGCGCGCCGGTGGTGGCATGAATGAGGCAGCTTTTGCGGCCGACGCGGAGCTGGTGCGCTACGAGGTGATCAACGGCGAATCCCGCCGTACGGAGCTGTTGCCGATCAACCTGGCAGCAGCCCAGGCAGGTGATTCAGCGTCAAATATAGTGCTGCAACCATTTGATGTACTTACAATTCGATCCGTGCCTCAGTGGTCTGACCAGGAGGCGGTCACCCTGCAGGGAGAGGTGCGCTTCCCCGGTCGCTACCCGATCCGGCGTGGCGAAACGCTGACCTCCGTGATCAGTCGGGCCGGTGGATTGACTGACCTCGCGTTTGCCGAAGGCGTGGTATTTACCCGCGAGAACCTCAAGGAGCGCGAAGCGCAGCAGATAGCAGCGCTTACCAGCCGGCTTGAACGCGACATGGCGGCCATGGCCGTGCAAAGAAGCCAGGTGGATCAGCAAAGTGGCGGCGCGCAGTCGCTGTCGGTAGGGCAGTCCCTGCTGGCAGAGTTGCGGAATACCAAACCGGTCGGCCGTCTCGCCATCGATCTGCCCCAGGTGCTCGCAGCGAAACCCGGATCGGCTGCGGACATCCTGCTGAAGGACGGCGACCGGCTCGTCGTGCCGAGGCGCAGCCAGGAAGTTACCGTTCTCGGCGAGGTCCAGACTGCAACCTCGCATCTCTATCAGCCAGGTCTCTCACGTTCCGACTATGTGGGCATGAGCGGCGGCACCACGCAAAAGGCCGACGCCGGCAGGATCTACGTCGTCAAGGCCAACGGCCAGGTTGTCGCCAGCTCGAAGAGCCGCTGGTTCGGCGATCCCGGCAAGGATATTCGCCCCGGCGACACGATCGTCGTACCGGTCGACACCGAGCGCCTGCCACCGCTGCCGATGTGGAGCGCGGTCACCACAATCATCTACAACCTGGCTGTCGCGGTGGCGGCGGTCAATTCGTTCTGACAATGAGGGAACGGATTTGACCCGGCAATTTTTTGTTTGGCGTTGGTGGTTCGCTGGTTTTCCTTTGTTCGGGCTTCTTTTTGGCTTGGTTTATTCTGCGTTTGTAACGCCGATCTACGAGGCTTCGATTAAGGTCTTGCCATCAGAACAGATCCACGGCGATGGTTTTTCGCTAGGCGGTCTCGGTGGCTTGGCCGATCTGGCTGGCATTGGAGAAGTCGGCGGAGACCGAGCAAAGTATGAAGCGCTGGAGGTGTTGCGATCCCGCGCTTTCGGCGAACAGTTTCTTGTAGATGCCGGGATACTGCCGGCGTTGTGTGCGGATAATGCTTGCGCTGTCAGCCGATTTGCTTTGGTCGGTGGCCGCAAGGATGCCCCAACTCCAGCTGATGGCTATCGTCGGTTTTCTAAGCTTCTGCATTTTCAAGAGGACCGGCGAACTGGGGTAATTACGCTCACCTTGCGGTGGCACGATCCTGCTCAAGCGGCGGAATGGCTGAATAGTCTTGTTGCGAAGTTGAATGAAGCGATGCGTCAGAGGGCGTACGTAGCGGCAACGCAAAGCCTTGCTTACCTCAATGAGCAGATTGCATCCGCCGATCTTGTCGAGCTGAGGGCTGTACTGTTTCGGCTGCTCCAGGACGAAATCAAGAAATCGATGCTTACTAAGATTAATCCGGAGTATGCACTTCGGGTCATCGACCCCGCACTTCCTCCGCAAGGCGATGAATATGTTTGGCCAAACCTGCTGTTATTAACGCTGTTTGGCGCCGTCATTGGTGGGGGAGTAGGGCTTGGTGCGGCATTGCTGATGCGGCCGCCCGCAAGCTAACTGGATGCGTGACTCAAAGGGAGTGGTGCAGATGAGCGCATCACCAATAGCGGATGTCGAAAAAGATGACCGCGCCTCAGCGGCTGGCATTGCCCTAGATGTTCTCTACGATAATCATGCCGAATACATCGCGCGGCGTGATCCTTTGTCGTTTGAAGCTCGGCAGATCTTGCTGGAGGTGGTGACCTTCAAGATTCCTCACTTGTTGTCTGTCATTCCAGATGGCTTCAACTACCGTTCAATATCTGAAGTTGGGTGCGCGACGGGTGAGTTGATTGCCTCGTATCCGGAGTATGGGCCGGATGGTGATGTCCTGGAGAAGTATGGGTTCGATATTTCTCCGTCGAATATTAAGGAGGCGAAAAATCGATACAGAAACGTGACCTTCTCCGATGCGCAGTTCTACGATGGTCCAGCGGTTGACGTGGTGGTGCTCAGCGATATTCTGGAGCATGTTCCTGATGATGTTGATTTCCTTCGTCGTGCGGGAGAGTCGGCGAGCCTGGTGTTGGTTAACCTGCCGCTTGAGGACAATTGGCTCAATTTGCGGCGACCTTACGGATTTTCTGACAAGTCTGGCCATCTTCGCCGGTATACCGAAGAGGCTGGGCGTGCGCTTGTTGTGCGGGCTGGATTGAGAATTGTCTCTTGTGTCCGTGTGTGGTCTCATGAAACATCTTACGACGTTGAGCGTCGAATGCTTCGTGAGCAGCTTCTGGGTAGCCAGTACAGTGGTACCTGGCCTGTTCGCTGTCTAAAGACATTAGTGCATGGCCTTGCTCGTGGATGTCGGCCTTTTGGGCGCCGCCTCTATCCATCAAACCTCATTATGAGTGCCGCTAGAGTCGACCAGACGCGGTGAAGGTACCTACACGTTCAAGTGAGTTGGTAGTAACCGTGCTTCTCCAGGGAGTCGGGTCGCTGGCAATGTTTGCGTGTGTGACTCTGATCGCCAGAGTGGTCGGTCCGGGTGGGCAAGGCGAGTTCAGTACGTTAAAGGCCGCAATAGATTTCCTCGCTGCTCTGGCGCTGATCGGCTTACCGCAGTCCTTTCTCTTCTTCTTGCGGAGTCAAAAAAAAACGCTTGATGCTTGCTTGAGTATCGTGACAGTCCACTCTGTTACTGCAGGACTTGTTGTGTGGGCGTGGTATGTACTTGTGCCGTCTGGGTCTGTCGGGATGAGTGTATCTGGTCCGTTGGTGATGGGGGTTACCGTTGCACTGTGTGTCATTTATGGCGATTTGCGAGGAATCTCACTGGCTACGCATTCGGCGGCTACATTTGCACGAATCAGCGCTGTTCCAAATGTTGTGCTGCTGGTTTTGGTGGCCGGCTGGTTGGTATATGGGGCAGGGGAAGGTTCGTTCTCCGGAATAGCTGGGCGTGTGGTTTTTCTCGGCGCATATGCGGCGGCAGTTGTTCTGGTTGTATTGATTTTTGTGCCGAAGCTGGGTCGGCTGACACTGGCGAATACGTTGGCCGATATCAAAGACCTCTTGCCTTTCAGTATATCGTCATGGCTACCATCGTTATTCCAAGCGGCGGCAATGCTTCTGGCCCTTAAGTGGGTCGGTATAGTTGTGGCTGATCCAGACGCTGTTGGCGCATTTGGTGCTGCAGCTACCTTGGTAGCGACCGCGGCAACACCTTTGGTGCTAAGCATGCCGCTTCTTTTCAAATGGTGGGTTCCATTGGAGGGGAAGAGTCGCTTGCGAGAAGTGCGGATATCCATGTCGTTTGTTCTTGGTGTTGCCGTAATCTGTTGTATCGGCCTCCTGCTTTTCGAAGCGACGCTTGTCAGGTTTATATTTGGCGAACCGTATGGCAGGTATGTAGGCCTATATGCCGTGGTATTCGTGTCGATTGTTCCACAGGCGATGCTGCGTATCTTTTCTGTCTACTGCAGTTCTTGTGGGAAGCCACAGGTATCTGCACTTGTTGAATGTCTCCGATCTGTCGTGATTGGCGCGGCCTTGCTGATCGTCGGCAGGGACCTGATGTCTATTGCATTTGCCTGGGTTGGCGGAGAGTTGATTGGGCTATGTGCGTGCCTTTACTTCATGCGTGCTGATTTGCTCCCCATGAGGATGGCGCCGTGAGCATGCTGTTTCTCGCGCTCGTTGTACTGCATCTGACAGTGGCAGGTGTGCTGGGATACGGAGCATGGGCCGCACTCCAGCGTATTCGGATTTGTACGGCGCTGCTTGCAGGATTGGCTGGTTATCATGTCCTGGCGCTGCCAAGCGTCTACGCGTTTCTTGATCAATTTGGTGTCGACGTGGTCATTCAAGGCGAACTCGTCGCGCTTCTTGGGGCCGTGCTCATAGTCGGTGTCCTGGAGGGCTTGGAGCGCGTCAACCAGCATTCTTCTCATCGGTCATTTGAGCCAGTCGTTCAGGCCGTGGGAGAGAAGCCTGGCAACTACCTGGTAATTGCTTTGTCCGCGCTTGCTGTGGTTGTCATGATTACGGCCCGTAGGGGCGTTGTAGTGCTAGATTCAACGTGGGAGGACGCTCGCGATGCGCTTGGGTTCGCAGACTCTGTTGCGACGCTTCTGCTGTTCATGGCGCTTCCGGTTTGTTGGGTTGTTTGGCGGTCAGGAAAACATTTGCCAGCCGTAGGATTATTCTTGCTTTCCTTATTGCTTATTTCAATTTACGGATCACGTGCCGCGTTTCTGACGATTCCCGCGATTGTCGCATTCGATCTTCATACGCGCAGACGCCTGACAAGTAGTAAGTCTGCACTGATGTGGGGCGCAATTGCTTTGCTGCTGGCGGTCATGGTGCTGCATGTGACCGGCAGATTTGTACGGGGGATTGGACTGGGGGGGCTGATTTCGATTGCTCAGGGGCGGTTCGCACCTGAAGAAGGCATTTTAGATTTCATAGCGAATATCGACTGGACAGGAGGTGAAAGCGATATTTTTGGTTATTACTATTTCGTACTTTCTGAAAACTACATTCCCGGTGTCGAGCCCATGGCTACCGTGCTTCGATGGGTACTAATGTACGTGCCGCGATCCTGGGCAGTGGATCTAAAGCCAATTGATCCAACCTATATGCTCTGGACGCATGCCGCCAATTCTGGCCTTTTTGATGGTGAAATGTTTATCCGCCAGATTCTCGATGTGTTGAAGATTGGTGACCAAGGATCACTTCATCCGACGTTTTGGGGTGAAGCGTGGATGAATGGTGGATGGCTTGGGCTGGTAGTCATGTGTTCCATTCTACCGCTGGTTCTTTACAGCATAGATCGTATCTTGCTTGCGTTGCCGATTGAGGTCGTCGTTCTGGTTGCTCCGGCGACGATAGTTGGTTATCTGATGGTGGCGCGAGGAAACTCCACGATTGGATTAGGGTACTTTGCATACATTCTTCCAGTTGCCTGGTGTCTGGTATGGGCGGTCAGTAAGTTGGGAGGATTGCTCCCGAAGGCACCTGTGCAAAGGAATTGTGGGGCGGGATTATCTGGTGAATAGCGACGGGCACGGAAAACGAATATTTTGGTTGTCAGATGCGAATGCAGCCCACACTCTGCGCTGGGCTAGGGCGTTGTCGGCTGCTGGGTATAAGGTGCTTGTCTACAGTTTGGCGGCTCCACAGTCGCCGCATGAGTGGGCCTCTGTTGATGTCCGGTTGGAAACCGCTGGAATAGACCCCGGCGTCGCTTACTCGGCCGATGGCGGTTTGCGGAAGCTTTCATACATCGGGACACTGCCTAAGGTGAAATCCCTGGCACGAGTATTCGATCCACACATTGTTCATGCTCACTACGTAAGTAGTTACGGCGTTCTGGCGACAATCGCCGGATTGCGACCACGGGTGATATCAGCATGGGGGGCAGATGTGTATACAACGCCATCTGTTACGCCGCTGCATAAGGCTGCAATTGGGTATGTTCTGCGTAATGCAAATCGAATTCTTTCTACCAGTCACACGATGCGCACAAAGGTTCTTGAGTTGGTGAGCAATGGAAATGTCCATGTTGTCCCATTTGGCATTGATCTTGAGAGATTCTCTCCCGTCGAAAAAGACGGAGGTGGACGACGGCCAATTACAATTGGAACGATAAAGTCCCTAGAGACTAAGTATGGAATGGAATTTCTGATGCGCGCGTTTGCGAGAATATGCGCCGGTCGGCCACAGACGCCGATGCGGCTTGTGATCGTAGGGGGTGGCGCGCTACGGAGGGATCTCGAAGTCCTTTCTGTAGAGCTTGGAATAGACCGGACGACAACATTTGTCGGACGTGTGGACAACGATGTGGTCCATCGTTACCACCAGGAGTTGGATGTTGCGGTGTATCCGTCAATAGACCATAGCGAGAGTTTTGGTGTATCTGTCGTTGAGTCGCAGGCGTGTGGCATTCCAGTCGTAGTGAGTAATGTTGGCGGGCTACCAGAGGTTGTCGAATCAGGGGTAACGGGTTTGGTGGTTCCGCCCGGTGACGTACGAGCGCTTGCGCTGGCGATTGAGACGCTTATAGACAACACGGATCTGCGGAACAGATTTGGCGAAGCGGGGCGCAGGCGTGTTGAGCAAGAATACTCGTTGCCGGCGTGTGTAAGGTTGCTGAGTGAAAACTATTCTGCAGTCTTGGATGGTCGGTGAGGTGGGGTTTGCAAATATCGCGCGCGACAGTTGTCAGCTCGCACATTCTGAAGGGATAGCGTGTGGTTAGTGTCCGCCCGCTCCGTATCTGGCTGGTTACTGTCGGTGAACCCCTTCCAGGCTACTCATCTGGTGACAGGCTGTGGCGGTGCGGATTTCTGGCGAGGCTTCTGGCCAATCGTGGACATCAGGTCACCTGGTGGACATCGTCTTTTGATCACTTCAATAAGCGCTACTTTGAAGAAGCTGAAGCAAATTCAGAGATCAGTTCGAATCTTCGCCTTCAGTTTCTCAAGGGCAGGCCCTACGCGAGAAATATTTCGCTTGCCAGATTTCTCAATCATAGAGAGCTAGGCCAGCGCTTCGCGGCTATCGCGCAGCGGGCGACGCAACCGGATGTTATCGCCGCCTCGTATCCTCCAATCGAGCTTTGCCGGGCCGTAGTTCGGTACGGCAGGGAGCGCGGTGTGCCCGTGTTTACTGACATTCGGGATCTGTGGCCTGATGAGATCGTTCGTCGGGCGCCACTTTGGTCGCGATTTGCTGTCAAGCTGGCAATTTGGCCGCTGCGGCGGCAGGCCGTCGCCACGATGAAAGAATCTGCTGGACTGATTGCAATTTCAGATGCTTACCTAAGATGGGGGTTGCTCATGGCCAACCGTTCGGCAGGTCGTGCCGACCAGATGATTCCGCTCGGATATACGGGTGAGTCAACTCCTCAGCGATGCCCTGATGAGGTATTGGGCCGGTTCAGGAGCCTCGGTGTCGATCCGGATAGGCAGATCTTTTGGTTCTGCGGTACGTTCGTCGGAAACATTGATCTCAGAACGGTCATTGATGCTGCACGTATTCTTGCCGGGAGTCCAAGAATACTGTTTGTCTTCAGTGGTGACGGTGAGCGGGCAACAGAGTGGAAGCGGCATGCACATGATCTGGCTAACGTGGTTTTTACAGGCTGGCTTGGTGCTGCAGAAATTGCCGGTATGTCTGCGATAGCCTACGCCGGGCTTGCTGCCTATGAACCCAGAGCCTCAATGAGCCTGCCTAACAAGTTCTTTGAATATATGAGTGCTGGTCTGCCTGTTGTGTCGTCTTTGACGGGCGAGGCGGCCACGATAATTGATGAAAACAATATTGGTCTGTCCTATATGGCGGGACGGGCTGAGGATTTGGCTGAGAAAATATTGCGGCTTTCCGAGGATACGAGACTGCGCAGCAGGCAGGCGATGTGTGCGCGTTCGCTATTCGACAAGCAGTACTCAGCGGAGACTATTTACAAACGCTACGTGAGTCTTCTTGAGTCATCGGCAGCTGTACCGGTTGGGGTTTCGGCAACGTCTTAGTTACTTTCGGATATCGGAAGAGCCGCGTGCTATGGTGCGGCCCATTTTACGTTGCCAGTATTGATTGGCGGCACTTCGGGTGTTTATCGGTGAACGCAGTGAGCACAGACTTCCAGGACGTCACCGAGATGGCGGGCGAGCCGATCACTTCAGAGCAGCTCGACCGCCTCTGTCATAGATACGCATGGGCGAGTCGCTACTGTGCTGGCAAGGATGTGGTGGAGCTCGCGTGTGGCACCGGACCGGGCATCGGTGTGCTGAACGGGGTAGCCGGATCCTTTGAGGCCGGCGATTTCAGTGGTCCGATGATAGAGCGGGTGCGTCAGCATTATGGCGGTCGTGTCGTCGTCCGGCAGTTTGATGCGCAGGCGATGCCTTACCCGGATCAATCCAAGGACGTGCTGATCATTTTCGAGGCGCTCTACTATTTGCCTGATGTGCCGGCGTTCATTCGCGAGTGCCGGAGAGTTCTGAGACCGGGTGGCAAGGTACTCATCGCAACTGCCAACAAGGATTTGCCTGATTTCAACCCGAGTCCTTATAGTCACCTGTATCTGGGGGTGGCCGAACTGGGCGAGCAGTTCGCGAAGGAAGGTTTCGAGACCAGCTGTTTCGGCTACCTCAGTGTTTCGGCCGTATCCGCCAAGCAGCGCCTGCTCCGTCCGGTAAAGCAGTTTGTCGTCGCCTCGGGCCTGATGCCCAAGACCATGCGTGGCAAGCAGCTACTCAAGCGTCTGGTATTCGGCAAGCCGGTGCCGATGCCCGCCGAGATCGCGGAATCTTCGGCGCCCGTCATCGAGCCTGCACCGCTGCCTGCTGGTGTTCCTGATCGCTCTCACAAGGTAATCTATTGCGTGGCAACTCTTCGGACTGCCTGATCCCCGTTTTTTGACAAGGAATGTTTGCCGATGGCGTCCACCAGGCAGGTCCCGTTTTTCAACTATCGCGCCTTGTTTGAGTCCCAGGAAGCCGAAATCACCGCCGCCGTCACGGATGTGATGCGGCGTGGTGCCTATATCCTGCAAAGCGACCTGACCGAATTCGAGGCGAAGCTGGCCGGCTATCTGGGCGTGAAGTATGCGTATGGCGTCGCTGATGGCACCAACGCGCTGATCATCGCCCTGCGTGCGGCCGGGATCGGTGCCGGTGATGAGGTGATCGTACCCTCGCATACCTATGTTGCCAGCGCCGCTTCGATTCATTTTGCAGGCGCGACGCCGGTGCTTGTCGAGTGCCTCGACGATCACATGATCGATCCGGCGTCTGCCCGTCAGGCCATCACAAAGCGGACCAAAGCCATCATGCCGGTGCAGCTCAATGGCCGGACCGCTGACATGGACGCGATCATGAAGGTGGCGGTGGACCATGATCTGCGCGTCATCGAGGATGCCGCCCAGGGGCTCGGCTCGAAGTTCAAGGGTCGCCATGCCGGTACCTTCGGCGCCGCAGGCACCTTCAGTTTCTATCCGGCAAAGCTGCTTGGCTGCTTCGGTGATGGCGGTGGTGTGGTAACCAACGATGACCGGATGGGTGAACAACTCGCACTGCTGCGCGATCACGGCCGCAACAGTGAGGGCGAAGTGGTTGCCTGGGGCACGAATTCCCGGCTCGATAACATCCAGGCCGCGATCCTCAATGTGAAGTTCAGGACCTTTGACAAGGATCTGGCCACCCGGCGGGCGCTTGCAGCTTTGTATGACGAGGGCCTGCGTGATCTCGGCGAACTGCTGCTGCCGCCGGCGCCGGGAGCCAGCGCCGATCATCACGATGTCTACCAGAATTATGAAATCGAGGCGGAGCGTCGCGACGCGCTGAAGAAGCATCTTGAGGAACGCGGTGTGCGGACCATCGTTCAGTTCGGCGGCAAGGCCGTTCACCAGTACGCCGGTCTGGGTCTGACAGGCTACAGTTTGCCGCGTACGGAGCTCTTGTATCGTCGGGCCTTATTGTTGCCAATGAATACTTCGATGGTCAGCGCTGACGTGCACTACGTCGTGGAATGCATCCGGAGCTTCTACGGCCGGGGCCGCTGAGCATGGCAAGGGATACCTGGCGATCAGATCTGGGCGGACTTGCGGATCCGGCCCGTTTCAGAGAGCCGCTGGACATCACCGGTCAGGATACTGCCGGGCTGCTGCGCCTCTTGCGTTCGATGTGGCAGATACGGGTGGTCGAGGAACAGGTTGCAGCGCTGGTCGTTGCGGGACTCGCCAAGACGCCGTGTCACCTCGGGATCGGTCAGGAAGCCGTGGCGGTCGGCGTCTGTGCCGAGCTGCGCAATACCGACCGGGTGTTTGGCGGCCATCGCTCTCATTCGCAGTTTCTGGCGCTGGGCGGCTCGCCGTTCGGACTGCTGGCGGAAATCCTCGGTCGGGTTGAGGGCGTCTCGCACGGCATGGGCGGCTCCATGCATCTCTACGGGGCATCGGTCGGATTTCATGGTTCCGTGCCGCTCGTGGGTGCGACGATTCCGATAGCAGTCGGTGCCGCGCTTGCCGCACAGATGGATGGCGCCGACAGCATCGCCGTGGCCTTCTTCGGCGACGGTGCGTGCGAGGAGGGCGTGTTCCACGAATCGCTCAATCTGGCCGTCGTCTACAACCTGCCGATCCTGTTCGTCTGCGAGAACAACCTGTTTGCCAGTCATCTCGATATCCAGTTCCGGCAGCCGAGCGACCGGGTAGCACGCTATGCCGATGCGCACCGGGTCCGTAACCGTACCGTCGATGGCAACGATGTTCTCACCGTGCAGGGTGCCGCGAAGGAATTGATCGACGCGGCCCGCGCCGGCCAGGGACCAGGCTTGCTGGAAGCCGTGACCTATCGTTTTCGGGGCCACGTCGGTCCAAATGAAGATATCGATGTCGGTGTCAACCGGCGCATGGAAGATGTGGAAAGCTGGAAGCGACGTTGCCCCATCCGGCGACTCAGCGAAGCCTTGCTGGCCGGAAAGGCAGTAACCGAGGCCGAGCTCAAGCGTTTGCAGACCGATGTGCACGCGGAGGTCGCGGAGGCAGTGTCGAAAGCGAAGGCCGGGCAGTATCCGCCGACCGCGGCACTGCTCGATCTGGTGTACGCCAATGACTAGGCCGGTCGGCTATGGCGAGGCGATCCGCGAGGCCTTTGTCTATCTGCTGGATCGTTACCCCAGGGTGTTTGCGATCGGCCAGGGCTTGTGGAGTCCCTGGTACGTCGGCAACACGATGACTGACCTGGACAAGCAGTTCGGCAAGAACCGGATTATCGATACGCCTGTTTCGGAGCTTGCCTGTACGGGGGCCGCTGTGGGGGCTTCGCTGTGCGGTTACCGGCCGATCGTGATCCATCCGCGCATGGACTTCATGGTGCTGGCGGCCGATCAGGTGATCAACCAGGCTGCGAAGTGGCGGCACATGCTGGGCGGGCAGGTTTCGCCGGCGGTGACGATCCGCGCGATCATCAATCGCGGCGGCGAGCAGGGTGCACAGCATTCCCAGGCGTTGCATAGCTGGTTTGCCCATGTTCCCGGCCTCCGGGTGGTGATGCCGGCGAGCGTGCAGGACGCACGCGACCTGCTGATTTCCAGCGTGTTGTGTGACGACCCGGTGATGTATATCGATGATCGCTGGCTCTACGATCGCGAAGCGGTTCTCCCGCCGATAGTCGAGCGACCGCTGGCTGCTGAAGGCCCGAAGGTGGTGCGTGAGGGCAGCGACCTCACGCTGGTCGGTGCGGGTCACTCGACATATCTCTGCGAGCAGGCAGCCGAATTGCTGGCTGCCGGGGGTGTTTCTGCTGAAGTTGTCGATGTTCGTGTGTTGAGTCCGCTCGATGCGCAGCAGATCATCAGGTCAGTCGGGAAAACCGGACGGCTGTTTGCGGTAGACGGTGGCTGGCGTACCGCTGGCTGGTCCGCCGAGATACTGGCTGCGGTGACGGAAGCTGTTGATCCCGCGAAGCTCCGCAGCCGGCCCGTGCGGATTGCGCTGGCTGATGCCCCGGCCCCGACCAGCAAGGCTCTCGAGAGTATCTACTACCCGACCGCTGCGACCATCGTCGATGCGGTCCGGGCCACTCTTGGTCGTCAGGAAGCTCATGTCAAAGCGTCTGCTTGATTTGCTGGTGTCGTTTGGCGGGCTCGTGCTGGCGTCGCCCGTGCTGCTGCCGGTGATGTTTCTGGTCTGGTGGCAGGACAGGCATTCACCTTTCTATGTGGCTTCGCGTGTTGGCCTTGATCAGCGGCCGTTCCGGATGGTCAAGCTGCGCTCCATGCGTATCGGTGCCGACAGGTCTGGCGTCGATTCAACCTCTGCCGGCGACAGTCGTATCACGCCTGTGGGCCATTTCATCCGTCGCTACAAGCTCGATGAGCTGACCCAGCTCTGGAACGTCCTGATCGGTGACATGAGCCTGGTGGGGCCGCGTCCAAACGTGGAACGGGAGACGCGCCTTTATACGGATCTCGAGCAGCGCTTGCTGACGGTGAAACCGGGCATTACCGATTACGCTTCGATAGTCTTCGCCGACGAAGGCGAAATCCTGCAGGGGCAGGCCGATCCGGACCTGGCCTATAACCAGCTGATCAGACCGTGGAAGAGCCGCCTCGGGCTGTTTTACATAGAGCGGCGCAGCCTTGCACTCGATCTCAAGCTAGTGTTGCTGACTGCCGTGACGATCTTGTCGCGTGAAAAAGCCTTGCGGGCGGTCGCACAGGATCTCGAACGTCGCAGCGCGCCACCTGAGCTGGTGCGTATCGCCCAGCGTCGAGACCGCTTGGTGCCTCATCCGCCACCTGGGGCGAGCAGCGTGGTAACGTCCCGGGCAGCCTGACAGCGTTCTGGCAAGCGGCTGATCACCGTCGCTATAATGCGGCAAAACCAGGGGGGACGAATGAGAGTCGCCAAAGTCCAATCCCGGCTGATCCAGCTTCCCGCGCTGGCCAAGCGCCTCATCGTGGCAATGAGCGATGCCGGTGTTCTGGTCCTGACCCTGACTCTGAGCCTGCTGGTCCTGCACCGGTTTTCCTTCCCGTCCAGCCCGGCGATTGCCTGGCTTTTTCCGGCCGTGATGCTGATCGGTATCCCGGCCCTCGCCAGCCAGGGCCTCTACCGGGCGATCATCCGGTTCATTGGTTCGCGCATGGTGCTTGGCGTACTGGGCGGCACAGTCCTGATCACGATAACCATGACCCTGATTATTGCGGCGCTGGGCATCGAGACCGGCGAGCAGCTCGTTTCCTTTGCACTGGTTTTCTATGCCTTTGCAATCATTGGACTTGTCAGCAGCCGCTTCCTGATGCGTGCCCTGGTATCGGATCGCCGATTGGGCAGTGAGCGCGTGGCGATTTACGGCGCAGGCCGCGCCGGTTTGCGCCTGGTTGCCGCGGCAACAAACCACCGTGACTTTCTGCCGGTGCTTTTTATCGACGACAACCCCGAGTTGCAGGGGCGGACGATTGCCGGACTGCCGGTCGTCAGCCCCGTGAAGGTGGCGAAGAAGCTCGCTTCGCTGCGCATCGACCGGGTGCTGCTGGCCATGCCGTCGGCTGGTCGGCGCAAGCGCAAGACGATCATCGACAGCTTCAGCAGCCAGTCGGTGCGCTTGCAGACCGTGCCTGATATCGGTGACCTGCTTTCGGGGCGTGCGCGTCTCGAGGATATCCGCGACGTCGATGCCACCGACCTGCTGGGCCGTGAAACCGTGCCAGCGCACGAGGGCCTGCTGGATGCCTGCATACGCGGCAAGTCGGTGATGGTCACGGGTGCGGGTGGTTCAATCGGGTCGGAGCTGTGCCGGCAGATCATCGAACTCGGGCCGCGCCGGCTGGTGCTGTTCGAGATCAGCGAGCACGCCCTCTATCAGATCGACCAGGAGCTGACGAAGCTTGTCGAGGCGCGTGGACTCAGGACCGAAATCGTCGCCTTGCTTGGTTCCGTGCATCACCGCGACCGCGTGCGCGGCGTTATCGCGGCCTTCGGCGTGCAGACGCTCTATCACGCGGCTGCCTACAAGCATGTGCCGATCGTCGAATACAACATGATCGAGGGTATCCACAACAACATCATCGGTACCTGGCATACCGCCGAAGCTGCCGACGAGGCCGGCGTTGAAACCTTCGTGCTGATCTCCACCGACAAGGCCGTGTTGCCGGTCAACGTGATGGGCGCCACCAAGCGCTTTGCCGAGCTGGTGCTGCAGGCGATGGCCGAGCGCGGCAGCAAGACCCGGTTCTGCATGGTGCGCTTTGGCAATGTCCTCGAGTCTTCGGGCTCGGTGGTGCCGCTGTTCCGCAAGCAGATCCGTGATGGCGGGCCGGTGACCGTCACGCACAAAGACGTGATCCGCTATTTCATGACCATCCCCGAGGCGGCCCAGCTGGTGATCCAGGCCGGCTCGATGGGTCAGGGCGGGGATGTCTTCGTGCTGGACATGGGTGAACCGGTGCGGATCGCCGATCTGGCCCGTCGCATGATCAACCTGATGGGGCTGACGGTGCGCGATGAGGCCAATCCAGAGGGCGATATCGCCATCCACTACACCGGGCTGCGCAATGGCGAGAAGCTCTATGAGGAGCTGCTGATCGGCACCGATGTATCGCGTACCGAGCACCCGATGATCATGCGCGCCATGGAAGAATCGCTGCCCTGGCCGAAGGTGCGGCATTTCCTGGCCCAGTTCCAGCTGGCCGGCAATGCCTTTGACTGCGAGCAGACCCTGAACCTGCTGCTGGAGAGTGTGAACGGTTTCGTGCCGGTCAGCGAGGGCATCGACGATCTGGTCTGGCAGGCCCGCCAGGCTGAGCCCATCGGTGCCGCGAGGACCACTGGCAAGGCCGCGCAGAGCCTCCCGGCGCCAAACGGGTCGCTGGTTGACATGGATTCAGGCCGTCGGGCGTGACGGGATTGGTTGCCTTCGGCGTCTGAGCGGCTAATCTAGCTGCTGTTTTCCCGCTGGGTCCCGAGAAACAACGATGAAAATCACCGTACACGGCACTGGTTACGTGGGTCTGGTCACGGGCGCCTGCATTGCGCAAGCCGGTAACCAGGTGCTGTGTGTCGATATCGACGCCGCCAAGATCGCAGCGCTCGGGCGTGGCGAGATCCCCATCTACGAGCCCGGTCTTGCGGATGTCGTAAAGCGCAGCCACGCGGCCGGGCGACTGCAGTTCACCACCGATGTGGCGGCGGGCGTTGCCCACGGCGACATCCAGTTCATCGCCGTCGGTACGCCGAAGAATGAAGACGGTTCGGCCGACCTGCGCCACGTGTTGACCGTGGCCGAAACCATCGGCCGGCACATGAGCGGCTACAAGGTGATCGTCGACAAGTCCACCGTCCCCGTCGGCACTGCCGACCGGGTTCGGGAGTCCGTCGCGGCGACGCTGGCTGCGCGTGGCGCCAGGGTTGAGTTCGACGTGGTCTCGAATCCGGAGTTTCTCAAGGAAGGTGCGGCGGTCGCTGATTTCATGAAGCCGGACCGCATCATCATCGGCACTGACAGCCCGCGGGCCATCGACCTGCTGCGTCACCTCTATGAGCCCTTCAGCCGCAGTCACGACAAGCTGATCGTCATGGATGTGCGCTCGGCCGAGCTTACCAAGTACGCCGCCAACGTGATGCTGGCCACCAAGATCAGCCTGATGAACGAGCTGGCCAATATCGCCGAGCGTTACGATGCTGACATTGAACAGGTGCGCATCGGTATCGGCTCCGACCCGCGTATCGGCTATTCATTCATCTATCCCGGCTGCGGTTATGGTGGCTCCTGCTTTCCGAAGGACGTACACGCCCTGATCCGCTCGGCCGAGGAGATCGGCTATGACGCCGAGCTGGTGCGCGCGGTGAACAGCGTCAACGACCGGCAGAAAGAGGTCCTGTTTCGCAAGATCAGCGGCCATTTTGGCGGGCAGTTGAAGGGCCGGACCATCGCCCTCTGGGGCCTGGCTTTCAAGCCCAATACGGATGACATGCGTGAGGCCGCGAGCGTGGTCCTGATGCAGGCGTTGTGGGCAGCTGGGGCAAAGGTCCGTGCCTATGATCCGCAGGCGATGGCAGAAACCCGTCGCATCTGTGGAGAACGCGCCGACCTCGCGCTGTGCAGTTCGGCCGACGAGACCCTTGCCGGTGCCGATGCGCTGGTGGTGGTGACCGAGTGGCAGGAGTTTCGCAGTCCGGACTTCGAGGGTATCCGCGCCGCTATGTCCGGCCCGGTGATCTTCGACGGCCGCAACCTCTACGATCCCCGCCAGCTCGAGCAGCTCGGCTTTGCCTACTACGGGATCGGGCGGGGCAGGAGCGGCTTGTAGGAGCGGCTCCTACGCGGGATACGAGTACGGGTAATACGAACCAAGCTCGCCGCGGCTGAGCGCCTTGTTGAGCACCAGGCCGACCGGCTTTTTCAAATCGAGTATTTCCAGTGAGCGCGTCACGCTGCTTTTCGGTGTCACGCCGGCTTCAACGACCAGCAGGAACTGACCCGCCAGGGCGGTGACTGCCGGCGCCTCGTTGGTGATCAGCAGTGGCGGCGCGTCGAGGATGATGATCCCGTCGGGGTCGCGATCTGCCAGCTGACGGAATATTTCCTGGCAGCGATGGCTGTTCAGCAATTCGAGTGCGTCTGTCGCGGTCTTGCCAGCCGGCAGGACCCAGAGCCCCGGAATATCGGTCCGGCAGACCACCTCCTCAAGCGCGAGTCCGGCAGTACCGATCAGGTCGTAAAGGCCGGGATGTCCGGTCAGGCCCATCTGCCGCGTCAGGGTGGGGTTGGCATTGTCGGTATCGATCAGCAGCACGTTGCGATCTTTCTCCAGCGCCAGTGCATAGGCGAGGTTGCTGGAGATGAAGGTCTTGCCGGCACCCTGCAGGGGGCTGGTGACCATGATCGTCTGGGTGCCTGGCGTGGCCAGCGGCCCGAACGCGCACTGCAGGATAGGGCGCTTGAGGCGACGAAACTGCTCGTAAACCTTCGCGTCGGTGATTTCGGTGACCAGGCTTCCACCGGTGTCCAGCCGGGGGAAAGCAACGACATGGTCAGGTGCTTCGTGCGCAGGCCGTGGCAAGGGCGTGACCCGGCCAGTACCTGAGGATGTCTTTGCCGGTTCGGAAGCCGTGGTTTTTGCGGCTTTGGCCCGGGCAGCCAGAATGGCGCGTTCGATGATGGTCATGCGCTAAAGAACCTGTTGATGAGCAGCACCGCGATATAGGCTAACAGCAGTGCGCCTGCTGTCAGCTGGAAGCGCCAGTTCCGCAGCTGAGCTGCCGGATCGCCGACGATGCTGACCATGCCGTAGACGGGCACGCCGGCAGCTTCGTTGAGCGGGGTTGTGGAGTAGAACTTCGGATCCCGCTGGCCGAGCAGAAAGGTCACGGCCAGTCCGCCGCCCAGTGCGCCAAAAAGCACCAGGGTATTCAGGAGAAGGCGGTTCGGGCTGCTCGGTCGCAGCGGGGTGCGTGGCGGGTCCAGAACCTTGAAGGTAACGTCCTTGTTGTCGGCCTGGACCTCCTGGTTCATCCGCGCCGACTCGAGTCGCTTCAACAGCGTTTCGTATTCGGTTTTTACCACGGTGTAATCGCGATTCAGGCGAGCCAGCTGCGCTTCCACCTCCGGAATCGTGTTGGCCATGCCGCGCAGATAGCTGACCTCGGCATTTTTCTGCGACAACTGCGAGCGCAGGGCGGCAAGGTCGGCATCCGTGGTGCTGAGGGCGATCTTGATGCGCTGTGAGACCAGATCGACACTGCGCCTGGATGTATCCAGTCCGCCGGCAGCGCGTGCGCGCAATTCTTCTTCGCGGATCTTGTACAGATCATCCAGCGTCTGCTTGGCGCGCAGCACGTCCGGGTGCTGGTCCGTGAAGCGCAGCCGCAGCTGGGCGATTTCAGCCTCCAGGTTGCTGATCGGGCCATCCACTGAACTCGAGCGCAGCGGGTCGATACCGTCTGTGCCGGTGGACTCGCCGGCCAGCTGGCGGGCGAGTTCATTGCGCTTGTTGGTCAGGCTGCTGACCTGTGACTGCAGGGTACTGACTTCAGCCCGGGCAGCCTCGAAGCGCGCATAGAAATCGGTTTCGCCCTGCAGCAGGCCGATGTTCTTCCTCTTGAATTCAGCCAGCCGGTTTTCGGCTTCAGTCAGTCGGTCTTCGTACTGCTTGATCTGCGTGCGGAGGAAATCGCCGGCCTCGGCCGAGTCGGCAATATCGCTGGTCATGGATTCGGAGATGAGATCATCGAGCAGGGTCTGCACCACGGCTCTGGCCATGTTCGGGTCGTGATCGCTGTAGGCAATCGTGTAGACCTGCTCGTCATCTGCCAGGATTGGCCGCAGCACGAGGATGGAATCCTCCAGTTTCAGCAGCAGCCATTCGCGTTCTGCCGGAGTTCGCGCCCGGGCGGAAAGCCCCGTCTTGTCGGCAACGGTCTCGAGGTGCGGCCGGCTGAGCAGGGCGCGAGTCATCAACTTGACCTGTTCGAGCGGATCCGTGGGTACCGTCAGGCCTTGCAGCAGGGGTTTCAGCACGCCCTCCGCGTTGACGTAGACGCGGGCAGCAGCTTCGTACTTGTCGGGGATGAGCTGCACCGCGAACCAGCCGCCGGCGGCAATCAGCCATGCGCAAAGGAGCCCCAGCCAGCGGAACTCCCACATGCGGTGAGCATCCTCGATCAGCCGGGCAAGTGTCTTCTGGAAGTCCATTCGCTGTAGTGCTCCATCTGTGCCGCCTAGCCTATCATCTGGACACCGTGAATGGATGCGGCGTAAGGCTCGCCGGCTGCACCCGCACCGCTGCGAACGGTGTGATGCAGTTCACACCACACTCCATCGGGCGTGGCAGACGGGGCATAAGCAGCTACAGTATCGGGCCAGGCCCCGGAAGAGGGTTCGCTGTTTCAATTGAGCAGGTCTGCATGACTTCACCACCCTGTGCATTTACCGTCGATGTCGAGGACTATTTCCAGGTCGATGCGTTTTCAAGGGTAATCGACCCGTCGGACTGGGACAGCTTTGGCTCGCGTGTGGTGGCCAATACCGGTCGGCTGCTCGACCTGCTCGACCGGCATCAGGTCCACGGTACCTTTTTTGTTCTCGGCTGGATTGCCGTACGTCATCCAGAACTCGTGCGCTCGATCGTGGCCCGCGGGCACGAGCTGGCATCCCACGGCATGAGTCATCAGCGCATCGTGACGCAGACACCGGCGGTATTCCGCCAGGAAACCCGCGACAGCAAGCGGCTGCTGGAGGACCTCGGGCAGGTGGCGGTTACCGGCTATCGTGCCGCAACCTATTCGATTACCCGCGATTCGCTGTGGGCCCTCGATATCCTGAAGGAGGAGGGCTTTGAATATGACTCGAGTATTTTTCCCGTGCGTCATGATCGCTATGGCATTCCGGACGCACAGACCGTTCCGCACCGGCTGACGACGCCGGAAGGCAGAACGCTGGTCGAATATCCGCTCACTGCTGTCGAGGTGTTTGGCCAGAACATTCCGATGGCCGGTGGCGGGTATTTTCGCCTGTTCCCCTACGGCCTGACGCGCTGGGGCCTGAGTCGGGTCCGGGCACAGGGGCGGCCCGTGGTGTTCTATCTGCACCCCTGGGAAGTTGATCCGGAGCAGCCACGGATCGCCGATGCCGGGTGGCGGTCGCGGTTCCGGCACTACCTCAATCTGCACCGTACCCTGCCGCGCCTTGAGCAGCTGCTGGCCGACTTTCGCTTCAGTACCATGCGCGAATGCCTGGTGGCAGAAGGACTGCTCTCCGCTTCGGAGTAGTATGCTGCACACCTCCGTGTTCAGTCCCATGAAGGAGTTTTCCATGTCGCTGTTCAAGTCAATCTGTGCCTTGCTGATCACGAGCCTCCTCGTACAGCCGGCGCTGGCCCAGACTTCGGCTGAAGCGCCTGCCCCGGCTGCTTCCGTGGTCAGTGCGGACTATCTGATCGGCCCGGGCGATACCCTGCAGATCTTCGTCTGGCAGAATCCGGAGCTGTCGGTGACGGTGCCGGTGCGGCCGGATGGACGGATTTCCACGCCGCTGGTCGGGGATACCGTGACGGTTGGCAAGACGCCGGCGCAGCTGGCGTCAGACCTTGAAACCGCTCTGGCGGTTTACATACGTACGCCGAAAGTCAGTGTGATCGTCAGTCAGGCGGTCGGGGCGCTCAGTCAGGTGCAGGTGATTGGCCAGGTCACACGGCCGAGCGGCGTGCCCTACCATGCCGGACTGCGTGTGCTCGATGCGCTGCTCGCGGTCGGCGGACTGACCGAGTTTGCGGCACCCAACCGCGCCGTACTGATCCGCACTGAAAACGGCAAGGAGTCAAAGACAAAGATCCGGGTCGGCGACCTGCTCGATTCAGGTGACCTGGACCAGAACCTGCTACTCAAGCCGGGCGACGTGATCGTTATCCCCCAGACCTGGTTCTAGGCACGGCGCGTTGCGCACGCTGTTCTGGCTGGCAGTTTTTGGCTGCGCGTACAGCTATGCGCTTTATCCGCTGTTGTTGAGACTGGTTCCGGCGCGTCCGCCGGTACGCGGATCCCCGGCGTTCATGCCGCCGGTTTCGCTGATCATCGCTTGCCGGAATGAAGGCCGGCGCCTGCGTCACAAGCTCGATAATGCGCTTGAGCTCGACTACCCGGATATCGAGATCATCGTCTGCTCGGATGCGTCTGATGACGATTCCGATGCCATCGTTGCTGAATATGCGCTGCGCGGAGTGAAGCTGGTGCGCTCCGATGAGCGCCGCGGCAAGGAGTTTGCGCAGGGCCTGGCAATCGCGGCATCCAGAGGCGAAATACTGGTGTTCTCGGATGCCGGTACGGACCTGCCGGCCGGGAGTATTCGCGTGCTGGTCGAGGATCTGTCAGATCCGTCCGTTGGCGCGGTATCAAGTGAAGACCGGTTTGTCAGCGCCGATGGCAGCGTGGTCGGTGAAGGCGCCTACGTGAAATATGAAATGTGGTTGCGCCGGCTCGAATCCGCACGGGCGGGGCTGGTTGGCCTGAGTGGCTCCTTTTTTGCCATTCGGCGTTCGATCCTTGGCGGATGGGATGCGGGCATCCCCAGCGACTTTGCCTGTGCGCTGTATGCGGTGCGCGCCGGGACCCGCGCGATCTCGGATCCGCGGATGGTCGGCATCTATCGCGACATCAAGGATCCGGGCAAGGAGTACGCGCGCAAGATTCGTACCGCGGTGCGCGGCATGACCGCCATGGCTCGTCTGAGAGAGGTGCTGAATCCGTTTCGCTACGGCTGGTTTTCATTCCAGGTGTGGGGGCACAAGCTCATGCGCTGGCTGGTGCCGTGGTGCATGCTGCTGCTGCTGGTCTGCTCGGCCTGGCTCGCACCGCAGAGCCGGTTTTTTGCCATCGCACTTGGCGTGCAGCTGCTCGGCTATGTGCTGGTTACCCTCTGTCACTGGGTGCCCGTACTGCAGCGTTTTGTGCTGCTGCGCCTCGGTTACTTCTTCGTACAGGTGAATCTTGCGCTGGCGGCAGCCGGCATTGCCTTTTTGCGTGGTCGCCGGATCGTTACCTGGGAGCCCTCGGCGCGGTGAGTTCCGGCACGCTGACCGTTGACACGGCGCAGACGCCGCCTGGCGACTGGGATGCCTATGTGACAGACCACAAGGATGCGAGTGCATGGCAGCTGGCAGCGGCGGTGCGTATCGGTACGACAAGCTTTGGTTTACGCAGCTTCTTTCTCGGTGCGCGTGGCGCCGATGGCCGACTGTGCGGTGTGCTGCCGGTCGTGGAGCAGCGGCTGGTGCCGTGGACACGTTGTCTGGGCTCGCTGCCGTTTTGCACCTATGGCGGTGTGCTGGCCGACGACGATGCGGTCGTTGCGGCACTCCTGCAGGGCGTTGAACGACTTGCCGGCGAGCGTCGCGCGACACGCATCCTGTTGCGTCATGCGCGGCAAATGCCGGCGATCAGCTGGGCGCAAAGCCTCGACAAGGTGTCGATGGTTCTGCCACTGCCGGATACGATTGCAGAGCTGCAGAAGAGCCTGGGGTCCAAGCTGCGCTCGCAGATCCGGCGTGCTGAACGGGAAAATCCGCAAGTGCGGATCGGTGGTGCGGAGTTGCTGGCGGACTTCTATCCGGTGTTCTGCAGTGTGATGCGCGATCTCGGTACGCCGGTCTATCCGCTGCGTTTTTTCGCAGCTGTCTGCGCGGCCCTGGAATCACGTGTTTCGGTTGTCGTGATCTACCTGGCCGGCAAGCCGGTCGCCGGAGCGATCCTCGTGCAGTGGCGTGATGGCATGGAGGTGCCGTGGGCGGCAACATTGGGGCAGGTCAAGGGCCTGGCCATCAATATGCGCCTGTACTGGGAATTGCTGCAGCTTGCGCTCTCGCGGGGCTGCGCATCCTTCGATTTTGGTCGCAGCAGCGTGGACGCGGGAACCTACCGCTTCAAGAGCCAGTGGGGTGCAAAGCCGGTGCAGCTCCACTGGCATTGCTGGTCGCCGGCTGGTGTTGATGCGGTTGCGGATCAGCAGGGCGGGCGTTCCCGTCTCGAGCTGGCGGTCAGGCTATGGAGCCGGATGCCGTTGCCTATGGCCAACTGGCTTGGCCCGCTGATCAGTCCCAAACTGCCCTGGTAGTCATGATGCCCCGAACACGCATCAAGAGGCTTCTGCGTCGCACACTCGGTCTGGCAGCACCCGTGGTCTGGCGAACTCGGCCGCGACCGTCGCTCACGATACTGACCTACCACCGCATTCTGCCGGCTGATCATCCCGCACGGCTGACCGAGCAGCCCGGCATGTATGTCAGTCCGGATACGCTGGCCATGCAGCTGCGCGTGCTGAAGCAGCACTTTACGCTGATCGGGCTGGGCGACTGGCTCAGCCTGCGTGCCTCGGGTGCCGCGCTGCCGGATCGCGCCTGTTGCATCACCTTCGATGATGGCTGGCGTGACAATTACGATTATGGACTGCCAGTCCTTGCCGCGGCGGGAGTGCCAGCGACGGTGTTTCTGGTTACCGACTTCATTGGCAGCAGTTACCGGTTCTGGCCAAACCGGCTGGCGCAGCTGCTGGGCAGGCTCGGTAGCAGCGATCTGGCGTTGCTGCCGGCCAGGTTGTCGGCATTGCTGGTGCGCGCCGGCTTTGTACCGGCCGGTACGCCCGATATCGCGCAAATCGATCGTGTCATCGACGCCTGCAAGAGCGAGTCTGATGCGGCCATGATCAGCCTGCTTGATGCGGCGGAGGCCCTTGTGCCGGCCGTCGCTGAGGCGGGGAGTCGCGATCTGCTCGACGAGGCCGAAATCCTGGCGATGCGGGACTCCGGGCTGGTGCAGTTCGGTTCACACAGCCGACGCCATACGCGGCTATTGCCCGGGCTGACGCCGGTACAGCTGGAAGACGAGGTGCGGGCATCGCGCCGCCACCTGGAGCAGATGGTCGGGCAGCCGGCGGATATTTTCTGCTACCCGAACGGCGACTGTTCGCCGGCGGCGCTGGCGCTCGTGCGCAGCGTCTACCGTGCGGCTGTGACGACGGTGCCAGGCTGGAACCAGCCCCGGAGCGATCTCCATCTGCTGCGGCGATTGTCGGTTCATGAGGATATCGCGGCCGACGGGGCGAGCTTCCTGGCGCGCGTGGCAGGCTTGCGTTAGCGGCGTTTGGGGGTCCCCGCCAGCAGCTCGCGATACAGGGCGAGATGGGCGGCAACACAGTTTTCTATCCGGTATTCGGGCGGCAACAGGTTGTGACGTTCCGCCGGCGTCGGCCGGTCTGGCGGTGCGGTTTCGATGATGCTCCTGGCGATCCCGGCTGGGTCCTGGCTGCGGACAAGTTTTCCCTGTGCCGCCGAACCGAGTAGCGGCACCAGGCCACCCACCGCGTGAGCAACCACGGGCACACCCAGGGCAAGTGCTTCAAGTGCGACCATGGGCGTGCCTTCATGGTCGGAAGTCAGTACCAGCACCCCCATCCTGTTCAACAGGGGCAGGGCATTCGGCAGAAAGCCGGTGAACATGCAATCGCTGCCCAATTGCAGTTCTTGCGCCTGTGCCTCAAGTTGCGCGCGCAGCGGACCGTCGCCAATGACATAAAAAACATAGCGTCCCGGATGCGCGTCGAGCACGGTGCGTGCGGCGGCCAGGAAGATATCCACGCGCTTGACCGCGACGAGTCGTCCGGAAAAGCAGATACCGATGCGGCCTGGAGTGACAGGCCCGCAGGGCTGTGCTGCCGCTGCCTGGATCGCCTTCCGGTCGATGCCGTTGACGATCGTGCGGATCGGCATTCCTGGCAGACTCTTGCCGAGTTCTGCTTCAAGTGGCACGGAAACGGCGATCGCACAACGCTGAAATCCGGCGACGAACCGGTCGAGTTTCTGCCTGATCACATCGCGGAACCCGGGCCGCCGTCCGGCAAGGGTCTCTATGCCGCCATGTACGGTGCGCAGCGATATGCATCCCGGAACCAGCGCAGCTGCCAGCGCGCCCAGCAGGTGTTCCTTACCGCGATGCGTGTGGACGATCTGTGGCTGGAGCCGCCGGATCAGGTTGCGGACCTGAAGGAGCAGGCTTGAGATCCCGTGTCGCTGCTCATCGAAGACATGTACGGGGATGCCGACGCTGCGCAGACGCGCCGCGAGCTCACCATCGTTCAGCAGCGCGATCCCGATTTGCACATCGGCATCAGCAGCCAACCCGCAGGCCAGATGAAAGATCGCAACCTCGGCGCCGGCCCACAGGTCGCCGGACGCGATATGCAATATCCGCAGTGGCTGCTGCTTCACCCCTGGGGCCCGTCCGAGGCCGTATCGGCTGGCAGATGCAGAACGATGGCAAGGCTTACAAGCAGCCATAGCATCGGGTACCAGAGTACCGATATGAATACGCCGGCGACCGAGTAGCCGACGATTGCCGGTCCGACAAACAGGGCAATCATGCGCATCGAGCCGTCTTCCGGTGTCTGGGCAGGAAGACGCAGCATATTGCGGGCACGCCGGACCGCCTTGATCATGATCATCAGATAGGCGAGGGTGCCAGCCACGCCCAGCTCCGGGAGCAGGGTGAAGTAGATCGAGTGCGCAGCACGGCCGGCGATTGCCCGTCGTTTTCCACGTTGCAGTCGCGCCTTGTAGGTTGATTCGAACTTGCTGATGGCCCAGGAGAAGTTGCCGGCACCTACGCCGATCACCGGATTCTCGAGAAACATTTCCCAGCTGCGCCGCCAGGTATAGATGCGTTCCATCTCCTGTCCCTCGGTCTTGCCATATGACTCGGCACCACTTTCGATGGAGCTTACTTCTCCGATGTATGAGGCGGGTACAAAGGGCAGGGCGGCGAGGCCGATCAGGATGATGACGATGCTGGTGCGGATGAACTTGCCGGAAAACAGGGCGATGGTTGCCACGGTTACCACCAGCGCGACAAAGCCGCCCCGCGAGGCCGTAGCAATCAGTGCGGCGAGGCAGGTGCCGCCGCTCAGAATGGCGAGCCAGCGCCATTTTCGTGACGGTGATTCCGTGCGCATGGCATAGGCGAGGCAGGCGCCGACGACGAACACACCGGCAATGTCATTTTCGTCCTCCAGCCAGCAATCCCGCGGACCGACGCCATTGTGAGTCAGAGCCCATACGCCCAGTAAAAGGAATGCAAGGAGCAGAAAACGCAGGATTTTCTGCCGGTAAACGGCGTACCGGCAGACGGCGACGAGCCCGACAGAGAACACAACCAGATACATGACGAAGTCCGCGACCGTGTTCAGCCACCAGAAGTGGTTCACCACGACGGGCAGGCCAATCAGCATGACGCCGAGAAAGATCAGTTGCCAGCGGATGAGTGGTTCGTTTTTTGGCATCGGTGGCCGGTGCTTGAACCACAGCACGATGACTATCAGTGTCAGAAACTGCAGCGGCCGGATGATTTTCAGGGCCGGAACAAATTCATGGAGGCGGGAAAACGTCAGAAACAGGTAGCCGAAAACGGCGAGATACATGCCTTTCAGCGCTGCCTCGTCCGGCACGGTGCCCGGCAGCCGCTTGTTGCCCTGGGACCTATTGCGCGTCACGGAGCAGTTCCCGAAGGCGCTGGCGTGTTGGTGGACCACAGCGTGCGTGTGTTGGCAGCGTCACCAGGGTCCGTGAAAAGCGGTAGGCAACCGGGAAAGCCAGGGCTGCATCCGCTGCGCTCATGCCCAGGAACTCGGGAAGGGTTCTGCCGTACATGGGCGAGATGCCCAGTGCTGCGCCCCGGCTGATCAGCCACTCGGCCTGCTCCGCGTCACTGCACAGGACGGGCAGTCTGTTCAGCCCCTCATCGGCAGCTGTCTGCAGGGCATCGGACGGGATCCGGAATCTGTTGGCAGGGATCAGTTCGGCCATCGCGAGGGTGCGTGCGCGGCGCGCGGCACATGCGGACTGCTGTGCCTGCAGCTGCCGGGCGGCGTGTACGAGCCATGGTCGGGGCAGGCGAGTAATCGCAGGCAGCGTTCTGAGCCTTGTTTCGCCAATGTGCAAAAAGGGCAGTTGTGCCACCGTTCCAAAAGCCAGCGGTTGCGTGGCGAGATTGTACAGGGCGGCCCGCAGGGCTGTACTCGCCGCGCTCCAGGGGCTGACCGGGAAGCGCGCGTTGGCGAATGCGGAAAACTCGTCGGCCTGCCTTGCCCAGGTGGCACCGCCACCCAGCAATGTTGCCGGTTTCCCCCGGCCACGACTGACGACGACCAGGTCGGCTGCAGAGTCCACTTCCACTCCTGGTCCGGCCAGGCTCTGCGCGCGGTCGTGAACCAGGGTCATTCGCGAGGCCGCTGCTGTTTCCCCATGCGCCGGTATTTCATGTCGCGTGCCGAAGAGCTCCACGAGTACGGCGACGGATGATCCGGGAGTCCGTGAGCTATGCAGCGCAGCGAGATTCATTCCGGTCTGCTCTTTCGCGAGATCTGCAAATGCAGGTTCCAGACCGGCGCATAGTGCCGCCGCAACGATATCCGGGCAGGAGTAGGCCGGCAGGATCACCGACTTCCCCGGTTGATGCCGGTCAGCTGCGAAGAAAAGCGCTGCAGCAAGCGCCATCGTTCCCGAGCCGAATGCGCTCCAGCCCCCGAGCAGGGGAGTGGTGAACTCGTCGGCACGAGGAGTTACCAGCAACTGCCGGAGAAGCACCCTTTCCCCGGCCGGGGTTTGGCGAGAAAATACCGTCACCGGGCGCATAATAGACTCCGGAGCCGTCTTGGTGACAGCCAGACGGTGTTCCATAACGATCCGACAGTTGCGAAGTGTGCGATAGTCCACAGCATTGGATCCCGGGGGACGGGGGATACTGCCCGTACCGCGACACAGGCCGCTGGGTGCGCTGTTTAAGCGGCTGGGTTCGGCTGATCAAAAAAGGAGTTCCCTCTTGAGCAAGAGAAATCGTTTCTCGACGCCGGGTGCCGCGTTTTCCGGCGTTTCCCGGCGCAGCGTCGTCAAGGCCGGCTTCGCTATCCCTTTCGCCGCGCTGCTTGCCCGGCCGGCACGTGTTTTTGCCCAGCAGGCGGGGTTTGATTACTACATTTCCCCGACCGGTTCGAACAGCAATGCCGGTACCGAGGGCAGTCCCTGGGCGCTGAGCGCGCTGCAATCAAAAGGTTCGACGATTTCGGGCAAGCGGATAGGCCTGTTGCCCGGAACCTATGTCGCTCCGACCGGTGCCAGCGAGGGCGACTATCTCCGTCCGGTGGTCAATATCGTCGGCGGCAGTTCGTCCGCGCATACCGTCGTTGAGTCTGTGGTACCGCGCGCGGCGATCATCACTGCCTGGAACGGCAGTGGTTACAACACCTATGTTCCGGCGCCCATCGGTACCCTCAATCAGTACGTCACGATACGTGGCCTGACGATCAAGCGGGTGGTGCGCAAGGCCATCATGATCGGTAACAGCAATGTCGTGGTTGAAGACTGCGAAATCTTCGACATCGATCAGCGGCGTGAACCGAATTACGGTGTCATCGACAACACTGAAGGCATACGCATCGAGGACTACAGTGGTGGCAGCTCGCCATCCTTGAGTGGCATTGTCGTCCGGAATTGCGAAATCCACGATATCTACAATGCACAGGGAACGGGTACCTATGTACCGCACGCGGACTACAATGCGAGCGGTATCAAGATCTACCGCACGCGCGGCCTTCTGGTCGAATACTGCACCATATACAACACCAATGAAGGTGTGTTTGCCAAGACCTATACGGGTGGAACGACCGTTCGCTACTGTCATTTCCACAACCTCGTATCGGCTACGCGCCGGCTCGGTGGCAATGCCAATACAAGCGGGCTTTCGACCTATGTGCACAACAACTTCTTCTACAACGTGACACAGTACTACGATGCTGAAGTTGATCAGGCTACGACACACAACCTGTATATCTACAACAATACGGCGTATGCGAACCGTTCCCTGAATGATGCGGGTGGGTTCTATCTGCGATCAGCAAGTAACGGGCTGGTGCGCCTGTACAACAACATCGTCTATGTCGATACGAATGCAAGCACCGGCTGGCTGGGTATCGGTATCACCGACCGGAACAACAATCCGGCACAGTTTGGCGTGCTGGATTACAACTGCTACGGCGGCCAGTTCCGGAACTGGGCGTCGAACATGTACACGAGTCTGGCAACCTGGCGCAGTGCGATGTCGGCAGCCGGGGGTGCCGAGGCACACAGTGCGGCAAGTGACCCGCTCTTCGTGTCGCGCGGTGCCAATACGCCGGCCAACTACAAGCTGCAGGCCGGATCACCGTGTATCGGCGCCGGCCGTATCGGCGGCGTTTCGTCCGGATCGGCAGTTGACCAGGGTTGCTGGACGACCGGTGTTGCGCAGATCGGCAGCGATTCTGACGCTTCGGTTGTCAGGCCAAATCCGCCGACGTTGCAAGGTGTTTCGTAGTCCGCAGAGCGCTCACATTGCGGCGCGCCGTCTGGCATGAACGTGCGTCGGGCGCTGTTGCTGGTGGTGGTTGCTGCGGTATTGCTGACCGGTTTCGGGGTATGGAGAATCCGTGACTGCCTGTTCGGGGCCGGTGATTTTCCGGCCCCGGCCGATGATCCCCGCCTGGCACCGTTCGGCAGTCCCGCCGCAGGGCTGACCGAGGCAGACTACGCCGGTCTGTTCAGCTATTTCGTTGAAGGTTTTGTGACCTATCGCGACAGCGGGGGTGCGGGAGCGGCCTATCCCGGCTGGCCCATGGGTGAAGGTGCTGTCCGCGACCGCAGCCTTGCCCGTCTCGAGGGGTTTTCGCGGATTGCGCCACTATTGGCCGGCTGGTTGCACGGTGGCCGCGAAGCTCATATCAGCCTGTCGTCGGGTGCCGCTGTTGATGTCCGGGATCTGCTGCGCACCGGAATCCTGCACGGCACGGATCCGCGCTCGCCCGATTATTGGGGTGTGATCGACCCATCGCGGATTGTCGAGGCGGCGGATATCGCCCTGGCACTCTGGTTGTCGCGTGCTGCCGTGTGGGCAGACTTCTCCCCCGCCGAGCGGCAACAGGTTGCAGGCTGGCTGTACGGCGTGAATGGCAAACAGACGGTCGACAACAACTGGCATCTGTTCGTCGTGCAGGTGAACGTCGTACTGCAGGATCTGGGTATGCCGGCTGATCTTGAAGAGGCGCAGCGCAGGTATGCCCGTTTCAAGTCCTTCTATGCCGGTGAAGGCTGGTTTCGCGATGGACCGGCCGGCCACGTCGATTACTACAATGCCTGGGGCATGCACTATCCGCTGTACTGGATTCGCGAGATTTCCCCACAGTGGGATCACGAGTTTCTGGTCGGTGCGCTGGCGGCGTTCGCCGCGAAGTACAAGTATTTTTTCGGGCCGAACGGGATCCCCGCGATGGGGCGGAGTATCTGCTATCGCGCTGCTGCGCCGGTGCCGCTGCTGATGGCGGCACAGGATGATACGGGCAGTGTTTCGGCGGGTGAGGCACGCCGGGCCATGGATCTGACCTGGAGCTTCCTGGTGCGCAATGGCGCGGTTGTCGACGGGACGATGACCCAGGGCTATTGCGGTGCCGAGCCGCGAATCCTTGACTCCTACTCCGGTCCGGCCAGTTGCCTGTGGTCCTTGCGTTCGCTGGTCGCGGCATTCTCGCTGCCTTCGGATGCAGCACTGTGGCAGACCACCGGCGAGCCGTTGCCCGTCGAGCGAGGTGATTTTTCGCTCGCTATCCCCGCAATAGGCTGGCACGTCGTCGGCGATGCCGCGCATGGTGACGTGACAATCCTGATTGACGCCAATCGTGGCAATGCAGCCGTGCACCTGCAGGACTATCCCTGGTTCCGCCGAATCAGCGATGCGATGCTGTGCCGCTCGCGTCGCCCCGAGAATGAAGCGGCCAAGTACGCAGCTGAATCCTACAGTTCGTCGCAGCCTTTCTGCGGTTGCCAGCCGTGACGCGCGGCGTGGCCGGTCCTCCGCCGCGGATCTTCCATCTGATCGATGTCGCGGGAACGGGCGGCGCCGAGACCGTCTTTTGCCAGATGGTCCGTTATTTTGATCAGCGTGACGAAAACGCCCTGACCGCATTGCCGGGTCCGGGCTGGATTGCGGAGCAGCTCACCGGGCTTCGCTCTGAAGTGCGTTTTGTTGCTTCACGAGGTTCTTTCAGTAGCCGGTTGCTGGCGACCCTCGTGGGCCTTATGCGGCAATCGCGCGCGAATATCATGGTCGTCCACCTGCTCGGTTCAGCTGCTTATGCTGCATTGACCGGTCTGCTCCTGCGCCGACCGGTGATTGCCGTCTTTCATGGCGCCCTGGACTTCGAAGCGCCCGGCAGGATGAGTGCCCTCAAGCGCTGGTTGCTGGGCCTGGGGCACGTGCATGTCGTTGCGGTATCGGCCGGTGTCAAGGAGGCGCTGGTTGCCTGGGGTCTGCAGGCCGACCGGGTACGGGTCATCGCAAATGGCGTGGATACGGCTGCATTTCAGCCGGTGGCAGGCGCAGCGCTGCGCAATGTGCCGGGACTGCCTGCAGATGCCGTTGTCGTTGGGGCGGTAGGCAACCTGCATCCGGTAAAAGGTTATGAGCTGATGTTGCAGGCCGCGGCCCTGGTGGTGAAAGCTCAGGGCAATGTGCACTTTGTGGTTGCCGGTGAGGGTGATCCAGCCTATCAGCGTGAACTGGAGCGGTTGCGCGATCAGTTGGGGCTGCAGCGTCACTGGCACTTTCTGGGCTTTCATACTGCCGATGCTGCGCACTACAGCAGCCTGGATCTGCTGGTGTCGGCGGCCTCATCCGAAGGTCTGCCCCTGTCGTTTCTTGAGGCAATGGCCTGTGGTGTGCCGATAGTTGCCACAGCCAACGAGGGCTCGACACGTCTGCTTGATGATGCCCGCTGTGGTCTCAGTGTGCCCGGCGGCGATCCGGCCGCCCTGGCCGGCGCGATAACGTCGGTCCTCGGCAATCCCGGATTGGCCAGTGAGCTGGGTGAGCGTGGCCTGCAGGCTGTACAGCAGCGCTACTCGCTGAGCGCAACGCTCGATGAATATCAACGCCTGATCAATCAGCTCATATAGGCACTCGGGTCAGAGTCCACCATTCCCTGCATCGCCGGGGATAGATCAGGACTTGCGCAGCCCCAGCAGTTTTCCGCCAACCTGTATCAGTTCGCGCCACGGCGCCGGTGTCAACAGGCGTGCGGCGATCAGCCAGACCAGCACACCGCTGCTGATGCTGATCGCGAGACGCAAGGTGGCAGATGCGTCAGGCAAAAGCGCCTGGCAGCCAAGTACCGCAAGTCCCATGACGAAAGCCGGCAGCGCTGCGATGACCAGTTCGCGCAGGATTTGCGAGCGGTTGACCGGTATGCAGCTGGCAACCGCATTCAGGCCAAGCAGAAAGCCGAGCGGAATAGAGATGGCCCATGCGATGGCAACTCCCGGCAGCCCCCAGCGCGTACTCACCAGCAACATGATTGCCGACAAGACCAGGGTCTTCAGGTTGTAATAGAAGGTCTGTTCGGGGCGACCGATACCCTGCAGTACGGTGGCGGCAAAGGCGCCGGTCAGCCGCAGGGGCATGACGGCGGCCAGTATCTGTATCACCAGCACGGCAGCTTGCCATTTGCCGCCCAGCACGACGGTCACCAGGTCTTGCGCGGTGAGCGCAAGGCCCCAGAGTACCGGGAAGCTCACGATGGATGACAGACGCAGGGACTTGCCATAGCCGTCAGCCACCTGTGCAGGTGCATCCTGCAGGCGAGCGAAGGCGGGAAGCGCGACCTGGTTGGTGATCTCTACAACTTTTGAAACCGGCATGAAGGCCAGTTCCTTGCCGACGGTCAGCAGGCCGAGGCTCGCATCGCCGAGTCTTCGTCCGACGATCAAGGCATCAATCTGCGTGTACCAGTACCAGACCGTCATGTTGGCGAGCAGAAAGCCGGACAGTCGAAACAAGCCGCGCAGCGGTTCAAGTGCGAGCACCGGCCGCGGTATGCCGCCTACGTAAAGCTGCATCTGCAGCGCTCGGGCAAAGCTGCCCGCCAGATTGCCGAGAATCAGCGCCCAGGCGCCGTACCCGGCCCAGGCGAGATACAGCGTCGTGATCGTGGAGATCAGCGAGGAGGTCATGCCCGCGAGGGAGATTTCCCGGAACCGCATGTCGATGGCGAGCAGGGCGCGCGGGACGGTAGAGATGCCAATTGCCAGGAAGAGCAGGGCACTGGCCTGCACCAGGGGGATGAGCGCGTCATTCCGGAAGTAGCCGGCAACCAGTGGCGCCAGGCCCGCCATCAGTCCGCAGAGGACGATGCCCGCCAGCATCGACGCACCATAGGCAGCGCGAAGCACCAGCGGGTCGGCTTCGCGGCGGCTGATCAGGGCCGTGCCCAGCCCGAGGTCACCGAGGAACAGCAGGTATCCGGTAAAGAGTGTGGCCATCGCCACCAGACCATAGTCTGCGGGAGCGAGCAGCCGCATCACGACGATGGTCGATATCCAGGAGACGATCTGCGCAAAAGCCCGGGCCGCAGTCATCCAGCGCAATGATCGGTATACGTCGTCGCTCACCGGCGGGATTGTAACGGAGAGCGGCGTGCAAGACTGATGTCTTGCGCTTCGACGCGGTCACACTTGTCGCATCTGGTCGCGTGATATATTGCCCAGCCCAAGGAAATACCGTAATTCGCGGTACCCTCGCTGTGGTTTATGAGTGCGTCGATCAACCTTCACAAGCTCGCCGGCGAACTTTGGCGCAACCGTCAGCAGATCGTTACGGACTGGTATGCCGACTGGTTCTCGCCGGCCATCCTGGCGGCCTTTCCCGGTGAGTTTTCGGCCAGTCCGCAACAGGCGGCAATAACCCGGGAATTTCTCCTCCCCATGCTCGGCCTGCTGGTCCAGTATGCGCGCACCGGTGAGCAACTGTTCCGCGAGCAATACCTGTTCGAGTGGCGGCGCTATGCACCTCACCGTGAGGGCCAGGAAGCGCTGCAGGCCTACTTTGCGTCACTGGTGCCGGCGCATGAGCGGGCGCTGCTCAGCCGGGTGTCCGGCGAGGTTCGTCAGCCATTTGCAGACTGGCTGACTGAATTGCACCGGCCTTTGTGCGCACCACCCGCAGCTGACCGAACCACCCTCCGGATGCTGATGGTTGGCGACTGTGTGATGGCGGGTATCCAGGTGTTCCTGATTGGCGAGATGGCCAGACAGGGAATTGACCTGGATGTGCGCTACTACTACCTGTCGGCGCTGATGGGTGCCGATATCGACCAGGATGGCATAGCGGCTGCGATCAGAACCAGCAAGGTCGACATCATTGCTGCGAGTTATCTGACCTACAAGGGAATCCCGCTCTATCGCTCGCTGATGGAGGACGCAGGCAAGCACTCGGCGGAGGAGAAGCGCGCGCTGGTGGAAGCGATTACGCAGTATGTTGCCAGCCATGTCAGCCAGATCCGCGAACTTACCGATGTGCCGCTGTTGCTGCACAACGCATCCGGCCTGCCCTTGAGTCGATGGCGTTCGCGCCTGCCCGGTCTGTCGCCATTGACGCGGGCGCAGCGGGATGCGCTGCATCTGGTCAATACCGGGATCAGCCGCATCGCGGCCGCAACCGACAACTGTTTCCTGATCGACGAAAATGCCCTGACGGAACCACGAGGACTGCGCAGCGCGTCCAGGGTTCTGTTTCCGCAGCGCATGTTCCGCCACGCCCAGTTTCATCTGATCGACTTTGAGCGGCTGGCATCAATCGAGTATTCCGCAATTGTCAGCGACCTGGCGCGGCTCGCGAAAACCAAGCTGATCCTGGTCGACTTCGACAACACCCTCTGGACCGGCGTCATGGCTGATGGTCCGGTGGAACATCATCGCGACCGTCAGTTGCTGCTCAAGAAGCTGTCGGAACAGGGCATCCTCCTTGCCGCGGTCAGCAAGAATGACGAGAAGAACGTCCGCTGGGACGAGATGTTGCTGGCTGCGGATGATTTCGTTGCCCTGAAAATCAACTGGAACCTGAAGGCGCAGTCAGCGCGGGAGATCGCGGCGGACCTCAACCTGGGCATCGATTCATTCCTGTTGCTGGACGACAACCCGGCTGAACGTGAGCTGCTCAGGCAGCAGTTACCCCAGATCCCCGTACTTGATGCCACGGCACCGTCTGCCTGGGTGGCTCTGGGACGGCTGTTATTCATGCCGAATACAAGGGAGACAGAGGAGGCGCGCCATCGCAAACAGCTCTATCGCCAGCAGGCCAGCCGGCAGCAGACGGTTCGCTCGGGGGCCGACTACCCGGCACTGATGCGCACCCTCGAACTGAAGGCGACGATCGGTCCGGCAAGAAAAACAGATCTCGACCGGGTCGCAGAGCTGGTACAGAGGACGAACCAGTTCAATACGACCACCATCAGGTACGGGAAGCATGAACTCGACGGCTTGCTTCGAAGTGATGACGCGCGGCTTGTCGTCGGTGACCTGTCGGACAAGTTTGGCGCGCTGGGACTGGTGTGCGTGGCAGTCCTGCGTCTTGGGGAAGCAGAGGTGTTGATCGAGAGCTTCGTCATGAGTTGTCGGGCGATGGGTTTTGGAATGGAGCAGGTGATGCTGGCTTATATCGTCCGGCTGTGTGCCGGGCGGCCGCTCATCGGCCACTTTGTTCCCAGTGGGCGCAATGAGCCGTCGGCGAGCGTGTTTGCCAATGCCGGGTTTGGTCTGGTGGAGGAGGGTCGGTGGCTGCTGCCAGCGGGTACGGAGCTCGCGATGCCGGAGTGGATTTCCGTTGTGGAGCGCCGGGCCGGTATCGGTTGATCAGAGAAACGTGCTGTTGTCGTAGTCGCGCTGGATGATGCGCCCGGGATTGCCGAGTACCAGGCAACGCGGCGGAATGTCCTGATTTACCATCGCGCCAGCGGCGATTGTGGCGCCATCACCGATGTGCACGCTGGCGGTTATCGTTGCGTGTGCACCGATCCAGACCCCCGTCCCGATTACCGGCCCGGGTCCGTCTGCCTCGGGCCCGATACTGACGTGCTGCTGGATCGCGCAACCTGGTCCGATCTGACAGCGTGCCACCCGGATCCGGCCAAAATGGCCGACATAAAGGCCGGGGCCGATGTCAGCGCTTTGTTCCAGACGGATCCCATAGGCAAGGCGAATAAATGCCACCAGCAGCCAGTATGCCGGATAGAGACAGGCGGCAAGAAGCCAGCCGGGCAGATGCTGACGCAAGCTGGCGAGCCAGCGCCCGAAACGGTAGACGAACAAGGCCTGAAGGCCGAAGTTGTCGCCCGCGAGTCGCAGCAAGTCGCGGACACCAGGTGTGGTGTCGGCGCGATGAAAGCGCAGTACATCAGCGCGAATATGCGCAAACAATCAGTTGCCCCGCACGGCCGCGACGTATGCATCCGCGTCCAGGTCCGGCTGTTCGCGTAACGCGGTGTTGTCAAAATCGCGCAGTGCCATGCGCGCCGGATTGCCCTGCATGACGACGCCGGCAGGTATGCTCCTGGTGAGTGCAGTACCGGGCAGCAGGGTGGCGCCATCGCCGATGGTCAGCGATCCGTAGACCACGCAGTCCGCACCTATCCAGACGTTGCGGCCGATCTCGGGCAGCCCACCGTCCGCAAGGCTCATGCCGATGGTCGTGCGCGGGCCGATGACCGTACCAGTACCCATTTTCTTCGCGCCAAAGATCAGGCAGCCCTGATCAGGCATGCACACGCCGCCTTCAATATCGCTGCGCCCGAGGATATCGCTCTTGGTAAATACCTTGACCAGCCACTCCAGACTGCTCAGCGGAATACCGATCAGTCGCAGGTGCCAGCTGCCCCGCGATGGGCCGGTCCAGCGGCTGACCCACCAGTGGGAGAGGCGATGCACCAGCAGCAACCACAAACCCCGCGAACTCAACAGCAGCCAGAAACCGGAGAGCAGGCGGACCGGCTTGCCTGGCCAGCGGCGCCGGTGACAGAGATCCAGATCAGCTGAAAATCGTGCCATGGCCACGGCTACTTTGCCGGGATGGCGCCGATGACATTGAGGAACTCCGTGGCGGCCAGCAGCTCTCCGCGCTCGTTCAGATGGCCGCCGTCATCGGTAAGTGCAGGATCAAGGGCCTCGACATCGCGACCGGCAACGCGTACTACCGTATGTGTGCCGCCGCCATCGGCTTCCACGCGCGCCAGATCGAACAGGCGACTGCCGGATTTGTAGTGTGCCCGGACGAGTTCGTTGAACTCGGCACGTTTGGCATTTTCGATGTACTGTGCCGGCTGCTTTCCAAGCAGGCGCTTGACCAATGCTTTTGGGCCTGTCTGCACCGCTGCCAGCGGCGCGGTGACTGCAACGAAGCGCGTATCCGGATATTTCTGACTGAGCGCATCCAGGCCGCTGATATATGCTTCGGCAAGCTGCCGGGCGTCGGTCTTTGCATTGAAGTCGATGTAGCAGAGCTTCATCAGCGCGATGTCTGCACCTCGGGCCGCGCCCTCATCCATTGCAGCGGAGAAGTCCCTGATCTTGCCCAGTGGGTCCTCGTTTCGACCGACGTTGAAATGGGTGATGCCGGTACCAGCCGGCGCGCCACGCTGTTCGCGAACCGGCAGCGTGATGCCGTCGCGGCGGGCGAGCTGTTCCACGCCGCTCAGGATATTCGTGCCTACTGACTGGTGGGCAAAGACGATTGTCTTGCCGCTCAGTGCGGACCAGTCGATGGCGTCGTGTCGTGCTGTCATGTTTTCCTCCTGGGGATTGCAGCCACTGAGCACCATCAGGCTCAGTGCAATCCATTTCCACGGTCTTGTCATCTTCCTGACCTCTCGTGCAATGAATTCCTCGATCGTGCAAGTCGACGGTAGTTGTTCAGCAGACCGAGTGCCCGGCCGCAATAGAAGGCCGCGGCCACCGGAATCATCCGCAGCAAGGTTGCGAGCCGGTCGTGCCGCTGAGCTGCCTTGGCAATCGACATCAGCAGTACTGGTGGTGCCAGCAGCAAGCCAGCGACTGCCCAGCCTGCAGCTCCGGACCATGGCGTGGTCAGAACGGTCAGCAAACCAAGCGCATAGGAGTGTGTCATGAGCAGTTGCGGTTCGCGCCAGGTCTCGGCGACATCCAGCTGATAGCTCCCATGCCAAAGCTGCCGGCGCGCGACAGCACCTAAGGTACGCGGATACCCCAGATGTATCACACAGCTTGCCTCTACCGCGAGTACCTTTAGGCCGCGATCGCGTACCCGGCGACAGAAATCGTCGTCTTCCCCGGCAGAAAGCTGTTCATTGAAGCCGCCGAGTGCGGAAAACAGTTCCCGCTCAACGACTATGCTGCCACCTGGCAGGGCAGCAACCTCGGCAGTCGGTGCGGGTCTCGTCGGTGCCCATGCGTGCTGTACCCAGGTGCCACGAGGGTCCGCGAGATAGCCGCCCCCGGCAACGCCGACTCCCGGAGTCGCCAGAGCACTGACCGCAGCCGACAGCCAGTTGGTGTGCGTTACGCAATCGGCATCCACGAAAGCCAGGATCTGGCTGCTGGTCGCTCGTGCGCCACTGTTGCGTACCGCGCCCACCCGCCCCCGGGGGTGGTGGAGTACATTGATGCCGTGTGTCCGGGCAATTTCCGCGGTCGCATCAGTCGATCCGTTGTCGCTAAGAATGATCTCGATATGGTCTGCCGGATAGTCCTGCAGGGCCAGCGCTTGCAGGCACCGGCTCAGGTAATCCGCCTCGTTCCGGGCCGGTATGACGATGGCAACCGTCGGTATATCGGATTTGTCGCCCAGGCTGTTCATGCCGCATGCCGCCTCTGGTGGTCATCGGTGCTGTGGTACAGGGCGAGATACTGTGCAGCACAGTTTTCGACCGACAGCCGTTTTCGTATTAAGGATATTTTCACCGTGAAATCCGGATCTGTGGATGAGACGTTGCGCAGGGTATTTTCCATGGTTTCCGAGAGCGCGTCCGGCGAGAGGTCTCTGGCGAAATGAATCATGCCGCCGCCGAGGATGGCATCAATCTCCCGCGATGGCTCGATGGGTGTACTCACGACCGGACAGCCGGCGCAAAGCGCCTCCATGGTAACCAGGCCCAGCCCTTCATAATCTGAACTCAGCACGAACAGGGCTGCTTTCTCGTAGAGCGCAGTCATGTCGGTCACCTGGCCCAGCAGCGTGACGTGATTCTCGAGCTGCAATGTACGAATCATGTCCTCCAGCATCCCGCGCTGCGAACCTTCGCCCGCAATGGCAAGTTGTGCTTCGGGCACTGCATGCCGCAACGTCGAAAAGGCCTTCAGCAAACGCGGATAGTTCTTCTGCGCTTCGAGCCGGCCTGCCGTCACGATCAGGAGATTGCCGGCGTTGTGCGGCGTGGGCATTGGCTGAACTGTGCTCACTCCGTTGTAAATGGTGAGCACTGGCCTGGCCATCTGCCATGGCAGACTCCTGGCAACGGCATTGCTCACGCATACGACGGTGGAGGCGGTGTAGCCGAGCGCCTTGCCCTCGATGTGGCGCTTGATCAGGGAGCGCGCATCCCGTGCGGAGAAATACGGATAGGGTGCATGAACAGTTCTGACATGGCAGGTGCCACGGTTGCGTCCGGTGGCCGCCAGCAGGCTCGGCAACATGGAATGTGCGTGCACGATATCCGGACGCAAGGCGCGAATCATGTTGCGGTATCCGGCTATCGTCTTCAAGGGATCCCGACGAATATTCATCACGGTCAGCGAGCAGGCGTCCCTGCCGGCAGCATCAACTGGCGCGACCACATCGCTCAGATAGAGCAGGTGGGTTTCAACCTCGTGCTGACGGAAACCGGGCAACATCGCAGTGACGAGTGTTTCGATCCCGCTGCCCGCATTGGGCAGTACATGCAGGACTTTCATGCCCGAAATCCCAGCCGCCGACGCACTTTCGCGGTCAGAAACCGCAGCTTCAGCCGCGATTCGCCCTGTGGAAAGTGCATCAGGAAGTAAAGCGCCTTGCGGATCTGCAGCGCCCGAAGCTGGTCCGGCTGGCTTGGGCGCTTTTCAAGCAACTGTTCGCAGCGGGTACCCAGCGTTTGCAGAAAACGGGTCTTGTGATCGTCAGTCAGGAGTTGCAGTTCCATGCCCGCAGTCAGGCGGAATGGCAGCAGCGTGTCCAGAATATCGCCCTCTGCCGGAATATCGGCCAGCAGTACGGCCGCACTGGTCAAGGCCGGATGCCAGTGCAGGTCGAACAGGCAGTCGCCGAGACCTGAAGCGACAAGGCTGTGACCGTGCCGGAAAACCGGCTGAAAAACATGGCTGTGATGAATCAGGATCAGGCGTGCGCCGGCCGTGGAAAGCGCGTTGATCGCCGACATGGTGCCAGGGTCCGGCAGCAGCCGGCCTTCTTCGCCCGCATGGAGAGCGATGACCACACACGCACCAGTGGCCGCCAGGCTGCTGATCTGTTCCAGCAGGGCGTCCGGTTCCGGTGCCGCATAGCTGTTCGTCGACGTCCCCCGGGGGTCCGGCACAAAGGATGCGCCGAGGAGGGCAATGCGGATTGCGCCAAAGTTATGGATGACCGGTACGGGGAGTCCGCGCTCGTCGGCAAGTCCGATGACATCAAGCCCGGCCTTGCGACACGCATCCACAGTGTCCCGGAAAGCCTCGATGCCATGCTGCAGGGAATGATTGTTCGCAACACTCACCGCGGTAAACCCGGCTTCACGCAATGCCAGGGCCCAGTCAGGCGGACCGCGAAATACCCGGCTCTCAACCGGATCAGGCACGTTGCTCCGCAAACTGAGTACCCCTTCGAGGTTGCACAGTGCGATATCAGCATCCTGCAGCGCGGGTGACAGCGCCTTGAGTGCCTGGCCGCGCTGTCTCGCGGACAGCGAGCCGGCACCGTGACCGAAGCTGAAATAGTGATCGCCGGGGCAGATATCCCCGACTGCTGCCAGCCTGACCACGGACCTGACCATCAACCTGGCCGCTGTGTCTTTGGCAGCAGGCTTTTCACCGAGCGGAACTTGCCGTTCGGTTCCTTGTCGATGCTCTCGACGAACTCGATGCTTATGTGAACATCGGTGCCGATTCTCTCGCTGAGGTTGCTGACCAGCCCCGCGCCGTTCACCTGGCTGCGGTCATCGCTGACGATACGCACCACAACCTCATCCCGGGCCGTCTGCAGGATCTGGCTCTCACGGATACCCGTCACGCCCTTGAAGGCCGGGTCGAGACGTCCGACATGGCGCCCGGAAGGCGTGATGATCACATCGTCGATGCGACCTTCGATCGATTCCACAACCGGGGCGTGTCGACCGCAGGCACAGGAACTGTCTGACAGCCGGCCGACATCGCCGATCAGATAGCGAATCAGCGGCATGGTGGGATTGATCAGCCCGGTCAGGCACAGTTCGCCCATTTCGCCAACCGGTACTGGTGCGCCATCAGCGTCGACGATTTCCACGATGCCATACTCCGGGGCAACATGATAACGACCGTGCTCGCACTCGGCGAAAAACCCGGCCATCTCGGCGCTGCCGTACTGGTCGCGTACCGGACAACAAAATACCTCCTCGATGGTCTCGCGCTGCGAATCCAGCAGGGTTTCCGAGGAAGTGACGATTACCTTCGGGCGTATCCGGTGTTGCTGCCCGCGCGATTTCAGGAAACTGGCAATCCGGTAGATGGAGGATGGGTATGAGTCGATGAAAACCGGCTGCCTTCTTTCAAGTTCACGGATGTATGCGGGGATATTTGCATCACTCAGGTTGTATGAGGAGAACAGCGTATCGTGCATGGCGGCGTTGCGCCGCCATGGCGTGTCTCTGCCCCGGCCGGATGCACTGAAGAGCCGGCCGGCGAAGGTTGCGCTCTCATCAAAAGGGCTCACCCCGTGCCAGCCGAGAAAGCGGGCGAAAAAGGCATAGTTGCGCCGGATTGCGGCGCTGGTCGTGGTGACTTTCAGCGGACTCCCGGTTGAGCCGCTGGTCTGGATGTCGACGGTGGCCCCTGCGCTCACTGCGACAAAATCTGCCGGCATGGCCCGCAGCCTTGATTTTGGCAGAACCGGAAATGCCGCAAGCATCTCTTCAGCACTCATCGATCCGAGCCGGGCTGGATCCACTGCACATTGCTTCCGGTAGTAAGACACGGTGCTGACCGCATGACTCAGCATTGATCCGAGGAGACGCGCCTGCAGTTCGGCAAGCTCGGCAGTACTGTAGCGATCGCTGCGTTCGAGTTCGGCGTAGATACTGCGGAACTCGCCGCCATATCGCTGCTGGCGCAACTGCCAGCCATAGGCGCTGATCGCGCAGTTTTGCAGCCAGACCGGACTGCTGTTCAGAAGTTGCGTGGCAACTGCGCTCACCATGGCCTGCAGACCTGCAATCAGGTGGTCCCTGCGGCGATGAAGGTCGCGTGCAGAGTCATGGTGGAGAGAATGCCGATGAAAGCCATGTTGTCACCAAAGCCGATGGCTTTGCCGCTTCGACATTTTTCCGTCAGACGGGCCACCGCAAGCGGGTCGAAGTAGCCCGCGTCGCGGACTCTGCCGGCGTCAAGCATTTCTACAACCAGCGGGTGCGGTTGCCCGGCGGCGAAGAAGCTCTGGCTGTCCGGCGAGCGGTAAGGCTGCTTCACCCGCGCACGGATCTGGTCCGGCACCCAGGGCGCCACAGCCTGCTTGAGGATGTGTTTCTCCCGCATTCCAGACAGTTTGCTTGATGGCGGCAGGCGACAGGCAAATTCGATGACACGGTGGTCGAGATAGGGGAAGCGGCCTTCGATGGAGTTGGCCATGGCCATCCGGTCGCCTTGGGTGCTGAGCAGATAGCCCGACATCAGCGTGTGAGCTTCGATGTACTGGTCCCTGCCCAGTGGTGGCCAGGCCGGCGTGACCCGTGGAAAGGCGTCGGCCAATGCTGCGGCTGCGTCAAACTTGCGCGATTCCTCCCGCAGACCTGCCGACAGGAACTGCAGACTGCGCTGCGTTGTCCGGATCCGTGGCAGGTGGGCAAAGGCGGTGTGTTGCGGGTCCTCCTTCCCCGCGGCGAAAAACTGCCTGGCGAAGGCCTGGCTGCGGGTCGGTGAGTTGGCCAGGTAGGGGTACAGACGTTCAAGCAGACGCCCGCGCCATGCCGAGTCCGGATTACCTGCAATCCAGCGGCGAATTTTCGCCTCGCGAAACAGGTCGTAGCCGGCGAATACTTCGTCGGCACCTTCACCCGTGAGAACGACCTTGTAGCCGGCCTCCCGTACCCGCTGTGCCAGCAACATCAGGGGCACCGGTGCCGTGCGTACCATCGGTGCCTCGACATGGCGGATTGCCTGGCCGAAGGCTGCGGCGATGTCGCCGTGTTTGCAGCAGAACTCGGTACGCTCGACACCCAGTGCTTTACCCATCAGGCGCTGAAAATCACCCTCGTCGAATTCGGCATCCTCGAAGGTCAGCGAGAAGGCCCGCACCGGCTGGCGGGTGATACGCTGCGTAATGCTCGTGATCGCGGATGAGTCCAGCCCGCCGCTGAGGTAGGCGCCGACCGGGACATCGGAGCGCAGCTGCAGTCGCACGGCGTCCTCGAGCAATGCGCGCAGTTCCTCGACGCGCTCCTGGTGGTTGCCCCGGGGAGGAGCCGGGTTGCTGAAATCCCAGTCCCAGTAGCATGTGACCTTGCTTTGCGTGCCTTCGACAATCATCAGGTGTCCGGGGGGCAAGGCATGGATTCCTTCGAAGGCCGAACGGCCTTCCAGGGGGCACCAGTAACTGAAAGTCTCGATCAGGCTCTGGGCATCCAGGCGCGGCGTCAGACTGCCTTCCGCCAGTATCGCCTTGACCTCGGAACCGAAAAGCAGTCGCTGTCGCGACCATGTGTAGAAGAGGGGCCGGATGCCGACCCGGTCCCGTGCCAGTATCAGGCGACGTGCCGGTGCGTCCCACAGGGCGATCGCAAACTGGCCGTTCAGATGCTCTACAAAGCGCTCACCGAAGTCTTCGTAGAGGTGCACCAGGACCTCGGTGTCCGATGTGGTGTAGAAGCGGTGTCCACGCGCCTCCAGTTCCGCTCTGAGTTCCAGGTAGTTGAAGATCTCGCCATTGAACACGACCGAGACGGTCCCCGATTCGTTGTGAATGGGCTGGTCGCCGGTGGTGAGGTCAATGATGCTCAGGCGCGCGTGCGCGAGCCCGATGCCGGGCGCCATGTGGTATCCGAAACCGTCCGGCCCACGGTGCCGCAGGCTATGAATCATCCTCTCGAGATCCGGCCGCTCTGATGGCCGCTCACCCGGCGGAGAAAAGATTCCGGCGATTCCACACATCTTGCGGGACCAGCCTGCTGCTCAGCTGTCCAGTTCCGGTACCTCGCCTGCCAATACCGGCGGCATATGCAGGTAGCGGGTCGTCTGGCGCTTGGCGCGGATATCGGCATAGACAGCTTCAGCGGTCGCTTCATCAACGCCAATGGCTGATGCCAGTTCGCGTGCCGGCCGGTTGTGGTTGAGCGCCCAAAGGGCAAGGTCCATCTGGGCATACGGCAGGGCGAAATAGAACTCGTCCTGACCTTGCGCGAGACTGTAGGTGTCGGTGGTCGGTACGGCGGCACACACGCGCTCGGGCAGACCAAGGTGACGTGCCATGGCATAGACCTGGGACTTGTAGAGATGCGCGATGGGCTTTACGTCGGCTGCGCCATCACCGTTCTTGACGAAGAAGCCCTGGTCATACTCGAGCCGGTTTGGTGTGCCGACAACAGCATAATTCAGGCGGTCGGCATGAAAATACTCGAGCGTCTTGCGAATTCGTTGCTTGAAATTCGTGGCGGCCACGATCTGCAGGTACGGCTTCAGTCCCAGGGATTCCTCGATCCGGGTTCCGTCCGGCGCCTCGGCGATGATCCTGAAATGATTGATCCGGCCGGCGATCCCGCCGGAGATCACGATCTTCATGCGCCAGCCTGTGGTGTATGCCGGAATGACCGATCGCACGGCCTCATCCCGCCAGCGATAGCAGCCGATGGCTTCGAGCGTGGCTGCGATATTGAAGGTTTCAACCTTGACGCCCAGATGACGGGCGAGAAGTGTGGCGCGTACCGCGCTGTCGTCCGATGAATCCTGTTCCGGCAGGATCAGCCCGAGGATGCGGTCCGGCCCCAGTGCGCGAACGGCCAGCGCAAAGGATACCGAGCTGTCAATGCCGCCGGAAATGGCCACGACCAGGCCGCGTCGATGCAGAGTCTTTGCCGTGATGTCGCGCAGTCGGGATGCGATGCGCGTGGCTTCCTGTTCCAGATCAAGATCCAGTACCTTGGCGTCTAGGGTGTTCAATGGACTTCCTTCGTGCTTGTGGCCGGTTTCGGGGACGATAGTTCAATACGGCGCAGTTTTCCGGAGGCGGTGCGCGGCAGGGTGGCAACTATCTGTACCTGCTTGGGTATCTTGTAGCTTGCCAGCATGTCCCGGCACCGCGCCTTGATTGCTTCGACGCTGATGTCGTGACCAGGTTCCGGTACGACCCAGGCTGCGATCGTCTGGCCGAGCAGCTCATCATCGATTCCCGCGATGGCAACTTCGCTCACGCCGGCCAGCCCGGCGATCACCTCTTCGATTTCGCCGGGGTGGACGCGATGTGCACCGGTCTTGATGATATCGCTGCGCCGGCCGACCAGAAACAGGAAACCCTCGTCGTCGCGATAACCGATGTCGCCGGTCTTCAGCCAGCCGTCAACCAATGCAGCTTGAGTGGCGGACTCATCATGCCAATAGCCCTGCATGACATTTGGCCCGCGGACCCACACTTCGCCGGTATCGTATGACTTGAGTGTGCGGCGCTGCTCGTCACGGATTTCAATCTCGACGCCGGATACGGGTATTCCGGCTGAGCCAGGCTTGTCAGCCAGCCGGTCCGGCGGCACGTAGCTGAGCCGGGCGGTTGCCTCGGTCTGGCCATACATGATGAAGATCTGCGCCTGCGGGAGCGCTTTGCGCAGCTTTTCGACCAGTGTGGCAGGCATGGCGGCACCCGCTTGCGTGACGTAACGGAGCGAGTCCAGCCGCATGCTTGCCAGGTCAACCCGCGACAACAGCAATGCGAAAGTCGAGGGGACACCCGGGAATCCGGTAACCCGCTCTCTCACCATGGTCTCGGCAAGTGCATGCGGGAAGACCAGGTTCTTCTCCAGTACGATCGTGGCACCGACGGCCAGGTGTGTGTGTAATACCGAGCTGCCATAGGAATAGTTGAACGGCAATACGGAAAGCACACGGTCTTCGCGTGTCAGTTCCAGATAATCGATGATGGCAGCGACATTGGCGCTGATGTTTCCGTGCGAAAGCATTACGGCCTTCGGGTGACCAGTGGTCCCGGATGTATAAAGCAGCATGGCAAGATCGTCAGCCTTCAGTTTCGCCGGGGCCGGGATTGCGGTGTCTCCAGCAGATATGAGGTCATCGATCATTGGCACCAGCGTGTTGCTGGTTTCGGCTGTGCCGACAACGGTATCGAGATCCCGGTAGCCTGGCTCACAAACGATGATCCGTGCGCCGGCATGTTGCGCCAGGGCACATGCTTCCTGTCCGCGTGCCTGCGGATTGAGTGGCACGATGACGCCGCCCGCCAGCCAGGTTCCATAGATCAGCGCCACCGCTTGCGGGCAATTTGGCAGCAGCATTGCAACACGGTCACCGGGCGATATGCCGCATTCGCAGAGATGGGCTGCAACAATGCCGGCCATTTTGTAGAGCTGGGCGTAGGTCAGCCTGTGGATGCCGTCCACGATGGCCAATGACCCGGGTTGCTCCCGGGCCTGTCTTCCTAACGTTTCCGGCAGCGAGTCCATATCTTTGGTACCGGCCGGCTACTTGGTTCGCACTCTGTCGACAAAGGCCGCGATGGCGTCAATCGAGTCGAAATTCTCGGGAGTCATTTCTTCGTCGCTGATCTTTATCGAAAACTCTGTTTCCAGAAAGACAATGACCTCCAGGATACCCGTCGAGTCGATCACACCCTGGCCGATAAGGGAGACATCATTGCCTATCGCATTGGCATCGTCGGTAAAAAGGAAGTTACCGAGAATAAATTCCTTGATTCGCTGCTGTTCGCCCATGCGTGCTCCAGAGGTCAGTGTCGATCAGGGCGCCATTATCACCTGATTCCAGGTCGTGGCAGTGCGAACTCATCCCCATAATTCCCAGCGGCCCGCACCCAAAACCGCGACCGCGACAAGCGCATTGCTGGTTATATGCGCAACTATGGCGTCGCCAAGGTGGCCACGCCGGTAGAGTGCCAGCGCAAAACCGGCCCCGGCCACGGTTCCTGCCAGCCAGCTGTCATGCATCAGGCCAAAGAGGGCCGAAGACATCAGGAACGACAGCCAGGTGAAACTGCCCGGCTTTACGTTCTCGAACTCCGTAGCGACCAGCTTGTGGAGCAGATAACCCCGGAAGGCAAGTTCCTCCGCAATTGGCACGGTAAGCACGGAGCCCAGGATCCGGAACACGATCCAGCCAGCTGAAAGCCAGCCTGGCATGGTCGCCAGAGTTGCGGTCAGCATTGTCGCGGAGCTTTCGTCATCGGGAACAAGCAACAGCCAGACAACGCCTACCGCAATGCCGATCGCCACGCCGTGCAAGGATGGTGTTTTCATGAGCGGTTTGTAGTTGCCACGAAAATACCAAAGCACTCCCGCTGTCACGATGACGTTGACAGGGTAGAGATACGGAAAACCGCTTGAAGATGCAGCCACCAGCATGGCGCTGGCGAGCAGTGCCAGCAGGGGTATCAGTAGCGATGGTGCCGAGCTCGTACCTGCAGGATGCTGGTCCCGGACAGTTTCCATGTCGGCCGGAATGGCAAGAAAATGGCGATGGGCAAGAAAAATCACGCCAAATGCGACGACGCTGAAACCAATCCAGCCCGCCTGCGAGTGGAAACCGTCGACCGCAATATTCGGTGAAATGAATGCGCCAATCGAGACCAGTATCACGATGCGCAGGATGTTGGTGATCCAGATGATGGTGATGCCGACGGGAAACAGCAGCAAGGCGGCGGGGAAGCGCAGTTCTTCTCTGAACAGCCAGAGATACAAAGCTGTAAATACGGTTATCAGCGCAATGCCCTCAAGACCGGAACACGCTGGTGCGATTTCGACCAGAAAGGAATTTACGCCGAGAATTGCCCGTGTCGGGTCAAGATAGACATCTGCGTAGACGGCTGACAGCAGGTTGTAGGTGCACCAAAGGGTGATATCGGTCAAGGGTGTCCAGAGTTCCTGTGTCAGCTGACCGCCCGCCCATGCAACGGATCCGGCGATTACCGCCAGACCGGCTGCTGCCTTTTCCCGGCGCGCCAGATGCAGCCATCTGGAGGCGGGGGCGATTATGAATAAAAGGCAGAAGAGCATCACGGTACCGGCTGTTATCCAGCCAGTCAGCCAGCCTGGTGAGAGACCGGAACTTCCGGCAGCAGGTCCGAATACCGGCCATGACAGGTCGACAAAGAGGAGAAAGGCGGCTGTATGGCATGCCAGCCATGGCCACCAGCGATATCCATCCTGATCCAGCAAGTCCCTGACGACAGAACCAAGTCGTTTGCTGATGATCAGCAACAAGGTCGCCAGGAAAGCGACGACAAACGAACCGACGGAGCCTACGGAGACGTTTTCATTGACTGAGCTGATGAATTGGGCGACCCGTCCGGGCTGGGCAGAAACATCAGGAAAGGCGAGAAAGAGGCGCGCGCTGGCCAGTTCCGCCACCATCAATACGCCTACCGCAAGCCAGCGCAAGCTGATCAGACTTGCACTGGCGGGCCAAGGCGGCTGGCTCTGCAGTGCGTTGCCCCGCTCAGGCATTGGAGGACCGGGTCAGCTTACAACGCACCGGTTCGATAGCTGAGTGATGCCAGATAGATCGTTTCGTCGTAGCTGTAGGCGGTATTCCCCGAACGATCTTCCTTGCGTCCCTCAATACCCAGAAATAGCGAGCGGCCGATGCGCCAGTCGAGGCGGGCGCTGTAGCGATCTGTCTTGTCGCTGCCCGCGTTGGCATCGAAGTCGCGGTCCTCGTGAAAGAGCGCTACCGTTGCCTCCAGGTGTGCGGTAAGGCGCCGCGTGGCCTCGACGCCCAGAGACCACCGGCTGCGATCCTGCCCGATGGTATCCGGGTATGTTTCCTGTCCGATGTCGCCAAAGAATCGCAGCCGCGTGCGCGGGCGCACGAAGCGTAGTGCCAGCCTGGCATTGTCATTGCGCATGGCCAGCCCCGACAGTTCTACATCCTGGGTGCCACCGAGCTCTGTGCCGCCGCTAACGCCGTAGACAAACTGGTCATCCGCATTGCCAAACTCGGAAAGCGCGCCGAGTTCAAGCGCCCATGAAGGGGACAGCTGCCGTATCCAGTTGATCCGGACAAGGGCGGTATGGTCGGTCTGGTCTCCACCGTCCAGAATGCCGATACCGAGGTCGGCGGTGAGGGTCTGGTTTGTGCCCCTGGACTCCATTCGGGCAAAGACTTCCCGCTGATCGTAGCCCGGGTTGCCCGCGCCGCTGAAATCAACACTGCTGGCGCTGACATTCAGCGACCATGCCACGGCAGGCGAAGTGTGCCGGACCAGTGCAATATCACCGCTGACACGCTCGTTATCTACGCTGTTGGAGTTCTGGTAGTTTGAATCCTGGTAGCGTCCCCTGATAACCATTTCTGTAGACCGGCCGAGATGCAGGCGTATATCAGGTCCGGTGGAGAAGATATTGACATTTTCGCGGTTATCCGGTGTCGATGGTGTAAATGCATCGCTCAGCACCTGGCCGAATGTGTCGTCTACCGACCACGTGACAGATTCACCGATCAGGCCAATGCGCAGCTCCGCGGCACCTGAGCCCAGAAAATCGTCGTTATAGGTGTTGTCAAAATAGTCGCGAAAACTTCCCGCACCGCGTAATCGGCCATCGATGCGTGAGCCGTCCCGCGTAACTTCGATGTGTCCGCCGATACTGCCAATGGTGTCGCTGATTTCATCACTGCTCACCCGGGTGGCATTGTCAGTGTGACCGATGGTCGCCTCGACCCCCCAGTCCAGATCGGCGGAGAGTACCGGCAGGCTGAGAAGTCCCGATACCAGCCCGGCGACGACTGGATTCAATACGCGATTGCACATGTCTGGATTTCCCCCGTTTCGCAGTCCGCTGGCTGTGCTTACGCCAGCCAGCCGGCTCACTGTACGGGCGCATTGTATGGCGATAAACCCCAAAGAGGGCGTTTTGGGGATCCAGCGGACTGGAGGAGCCGGGCTTTTTTACAGAATCGTCTTGCTGGCGAGGCCCGATGCTTCGCTTTCTGTACCGTCAGTACTGAAGGATCGCATGGAGAAGTACCAGGTGGATGGAGAGAGATTTTCCACCATATAGCTCGTCAGGCCCGGGTTGCTGAGTTCGACAACCTGGTTCAGGTTGGACGGACTGGTTCCGTAGTAGATGCGATAGCCCGCAAGGTCGGTCAGTGGTGAGCCATCGGTATTCTGGGTGGGCGGGATCCAGGATATCGTTGCAGTACCGTTCGTGACTTGTGTGACGGTGATCGTGAAAGCTGCCAACGCGACCGTCGTCGTGCCATCGCTGACGCGGATGACGATACCCGTATATGAGCCGACGTCAGCCGGCGCCGGTGTTCCATTCAGGCGACCAGTGGTGGTATTGAACGCTGCCCATGCCGGCTTGCCGCTGATGGAAAAAGTGAGAGTGTCGCCATTCGGATCGGATGCAGACGGCCGGAAGCTGTAGGCCTGGCCGGCAACGATGGTGGTGGGTGGCGTACCGCTGATCGTGGGCGGCAAATCGGTCTGCGGTGCTGCCTGTACCTGAATTGAAAATGCCGGCAAAGATACGCTGGCAGTGCCGTCGCTGACGCTGATGACGATGTTGCTGCTGGTGCCGATATTGTTGCTGGCAGGGGTACCAGTCAGGGTTCCTGACGCAGGATCAAAGGAAGCCCACGCCGGCTTGCTGGAAATCTGAAAACTGAGCGTGTCGTTGTCGGCATCGGAGGCGGCGGGATGAAAGACGTAGGTTGCGCCGACCTGTGCAGTTGTCGCCGGTGTTCCCGCAATCTGCGGGGCCCTGTTCTGGGCGGGTTGGGATGGAATCTCGGAAGGTGTGCTTGTTGAAGCACCACCGCCGCCACCGCCACACGCAGCCAAAATCAGTGCAATCGCACTGACAGCCAGGTATCGGGCTGCAATTTTGCCGAATTGGTTCGTAGACCGCCCCATCTGCCCATCCTCTGTGCGTTCTGCCCGAACGCCGTGCTACGTATGAGGGGATGGTCAGAAAGAGCCCGCGGCCACGACAGCCGCAGAGGCTGTGGTGGTAACAAAAACCCTTTACTGGCAACCCCGCTATCATGGGCTCACGCCCGAAGACCGGTAGCTTTGCGTCCCCGCCTTTCGACGGGTTTGCCCTTGCACACGGCCAGTAAACCGCATGAAGTTGAGCTGCGCAAGCACTTAGTGACGGGGGATTTTACATCTTCACAGCGCGAGCCTCACGGTTTTTTTATCTGGTCGGGATTTGCTGTATTGCGTGCAAACTCGGGCCGCTGAAGCCGGGTTGCGGACGTCCGCCGCTTCCTTTGTGATCAGGGCTGAAAAATGTCGGGAATCAGCACGGTAAGGCAGGTTTCTCAATCGTATACTTGGTCTGGAAATCCCCCGTCACATGCAAGGCGGCAAAACAGGAAACTCCGGAAATGACTATCGATTCTGCATCATGCTGAAATTGTGAACATGTTTCGCGCCGGTAAACGTGGTCATGGCAACCCGATGGTGCTCATGGTCGTGGTGGATATCATCGCCGCGACGGTGGCATTTTGCCTGGCGATGTGGCTGCGTTTTGCGTTGAACGGGGCGACTCTCGAATGGCTTGTCGAGGCCACGCCGTACCCGGCAAGTTCCTTTGTATTCTGGGTCATGGTCGGCATGCTCGCGATGGGCCTCTATCGGGTGCGCCAGCGCCCAACCACCAAGGAAGCCATCGCGCGAGTATTGCTGGCCGTTGTGCTGGGCTGTCTGGCCAATATCCTGTTTTTCTATTTGGTACCCGATTTCTTCGTGGTTGGGCGCGGCGTGATGGCGCTGGCAATGGTCATTGCCTGCTTCATGCTGGTGGGTGTGCGTCTCGTGATGCTCCGTCTCATCGATGACAACCCGGTAAAGCGACGGGTACTGGTGGTCGGTGCCGGTGAATTCGCATCAAAGATCAGCATGCTTCGCCGTCGCTCCGATCGCCGGCGTTTTGAAGCAGTAGCATTCGTGGCGCTCGATGGCGAGCAGGAGCGCGCCGCGGAACTTGGTATCGGGCCGGTCATCAATGCTGACGACGCGGTCAACTGGAGATTCGATGAAATCGTCGTTGCGCTGGATGATCGACGGGGGATGTTGCCAATGGGGTTCCTGCTGCAGTTCAAGCAGCGTGGGGTACCGGTAACTGACCTGGTGGATTTTCTGGAGCGTGAAACCGAGTATCTCGATCTCGATATCCTCCGCCCGAGTTGGCTGCTGTATGAAAAAAGCAGTGAAACAAGCCTGATCTACCGGCTGCTCAAGCGGGCCTTTGATGTGTTCTTTGGGATCGTCCTGCTGATTCTTACGCTGCCTTTAACCGTGCTGGCCATTCTTGGCATTGTCATCGAGGATGGTATCGGTAAACCGATTTTCTATCGCCAGACGCGGGTAGGGCGGCACGGTCGTATCATCCGTCTGTACAAGTTCCGCAGTATGCGGATAAATGCCGAGCGCGACACCGGGCCACGCTGGTCTACAGCCGGCGATGACCGGATCACGCGCACAGGGAAGATCCTGCGGCGTTTCCGGATCGATGAGTTGCCGCAGATGATCAATATCGTCAGGGGTGATATGAGCGTTGTTGGGCCGCGGCCGGAGCGTCCGGAGTTCGTCGAAGATCTCAGCCGGCAGGTCCCGCTCTATTACTACCGTCATGGAGTACGGCCGGGATTGACGGGCTGGGCGCAGCTGAACTTTCCCTACGGCGCTTCGGTGGCGGACGCCCGCGAGAAACTGCAGTACGACCTGTACTACATAAAGAACGCCAGCCTGATCCTCGATCTGCTGATCCTGCTTCAGACGGCGGAAGTCGTGGTCTGGGGGCGCGGGACGAGCATGTCCGGGGCAGCGCCAGGCGCAGACCGGCGGGGGCGTGGCAAGCAGGCGGCGCCGGATCAGCCGAGGGCCTGAGTGCCAATATTGAGAAGCGTTGTGCGTTGACCCGTGTCGTCGCCCGAGTCGGTCGTAGCTTTTTCCACCAGCGCTGATCGTGGCTGCATGTCGTGCTGACGTTCAAGGTAGAACACCACATCGACTCCACCAAAGCTGATGATGTCGCCGGAACGCAATAGCGCGCGCCCGCGTGGTTTCTGGTTGACCAGGATGCCATTCCGGCTGTTCAGGTCTTCGATAACATAAATACCGCCGATGCAGTCTATAAGTGCGTGCCGGCGGCTGACCTCCTTGTCGATGATGACCAGATCGTTCGCATTGCTTCGGCCGATCACAAAGGGAAATGTTGAGGTCTCCATCTGCTCAAGGAGTTGCCCGGCGCGGTAGACCATCAGACTCACATGGCCATCTTGTGACTTTTCCCGGGCCGATGCGGGCGTCTCTTTCTCATGATGCGGGTTCTTGTCTTCAAACCATTGCCAGCGCAACTCATGAACGACGTTGTCGATGACTTCGATAGTCACCTTGTGACGCTCATCGACCATGCACGCAGTCAGGGCCGTGTCACACAGGGTGTTGATAAGCCGGGGTATGCCAAAGGTGAGGCGATGGATTTCAGGCAGCGTATCGGCCTCGAATATCTCGTCCGCGTTGCCGCCGGCCACCTGCAGGCGGTGTCGGATATAGTCGATGGATTCGGCTTCTTCCATGGCATCCAGCCGTTGCCTGAGCCGAGCCCGCTGTCTCAGCTGTGCGAGTCCCGGGGCGTCCAGAAGGTCGTCCAGCGAGGGTTGGCCAGTAAGTACGATCGAGACGATGCGTCTGTCACTGGTATCAATGCAGGACAGGAGGCGCAACTCCTCAAGCGCGGAACTGCTGAGGTTCTGGGCTTCGTCAACGATGATGACCACATGTTTGCCGGCACGGTGCTTTTCCAGAAAGAAGCCGCGCAGCGTATCGAGCAGCAGGACCTTTTTTCTGGTGTAGTTAGGCATGCCGAACTCCGAGAGCAGGGCCTGCAGCAGTTCGATATCCGAGAGTGTGGTGTGTACAAGCTTGGCGGTCACATACTCGGGGCCAAGCTCCTCGATCACCGTGTTCAGGATGGTGGTCTTGCCGATCCCGATCTCGCCGGTGATGATTACGAAGCTGTCACGGTTCAGCAGTGCGAACCGGCAGTTTGCTACCGCCCGGGCGTGCTGAGCCGTCATGAAAATGAATTTCGGGTCCGACGTCAGGTCGAACGGGCGGCACTGCAGATGAAAGAATTCTTCGTACATTCTGGTCCGTCGTTCCGTCAGGGAGCAGGATCCGGCCGGTTAACAGCCCCGTACCGGCGATATTAGTCCCGAGTATAGCCTGTGGAGCGTGCCTGGCTCACGGTTGGCGGCTGCCGGTCCGGTTCTCAGGGCTGCGGGCCGGCTTTGCCAGGGCGACCAGACTCCGTATATCATCTGCGCCGCAGCGGGCGATTAGCTCAGTGGGAGAGCGCTGCTTTCACACAGCAGAGGTCGAGTGTTCAATCCACTCATCGCCCACCATTTTTCGGCTACCGCCGGATTCCCACGCCCGTATAGATCAGGGAAAAGAACAGGCTGTTGTTCTTCTGCTTGGCACCATTGGCGTCGTCATTGTTGACCGAGTAGTTGTAGCTCCCGTTTACGGCCAGCGTCCGGGTCAACCGGTACCTGAGAGCAGCATTGCCTGAAAAGTACGCTCTGTCCTGGCGGCCGTAATTGCCGAGAGCGGAATCGCTGGTGTAGAGCAGGTTAAAGGAGCCATCCAGTTTCCGGCTTAGCGTGCGTTGGAAATTAACGCGAAAACTCTCTGACACAACGGATGTTCCGTTTGATCGAGGCGCCTGCGACTGGCTGTAGTCGATTGTCGTCGTCATGACCTCCGATTGCTGACGAAGCGTAATGCCACCAACAAAGTTGTTGCTGTTTTCGCTGATCGAACATAGCGCAAACGGATAGGTTGGGCAAAGAAATCCCGGGTTTTCCGGATCAAAGAAAAGTCCCTCGACATCCTGGGTGCTGCGTGAGCTGCCCAGGGTAACCGTGGTCGTAAGCGTTGGACTCAGTTTGCGCTCCAGGGCCAGGGTTCCGCCGAACGAATCAGTGTTGTTCCTGCTTGCTGAGTAGGGGTCACTTGCCTTAAAAGAGCCGCCGTTCACGGCCACCAGAGCAGATGTTTTTTCGCTAAAGGCGTGAATCCAGGTCGCCTGAATACTGCCGTTGGTGTAGTCATAATAGCCTGACTGTGGAGGCGCATCATATGTGATATCCGTCCAGTTAGCGGTGAGTTGGATGGAGTTTCGCGCCGAAAAAATATAGCTTAGCGACGGATCGAATGACCAGGTGCTCTGCGAGTCGTCCCTGGTTTGCCCTGGGTTTGCTGTATTGAACTCGCTGGTCCGGATACCGTTGTCACGGTACATCACACCCAGGTTCGCATTGGCGGTGTCCCAGTAGTGAGTTGCGTCAAGGTTGATCCAGTAGTCATCGTCGTCCAGCGGCTCGTTTGAACCGGCGAACCGGGAACTACGCAACCTTGGGGTCAGTGTGACAACATCGCGAGGAGTCTGAAGGGAGCCTTCCAGACGAAAGTCTGCAAACGCTCCGGTGGCACCGTCGTAGCTCTGCGTTTCAATCCGGTTGTATGGATTCGTTTCAGTGGTGATCCCGCCCTCGATACGCGGTGTCAGCTCCCAGTAGGCCCGGGCCGGCTGCGATGTCAGCAGACCTGGCAAGAGCGAAATCAGTATCGCCGCGGCTTTGATGTGCCGATAGCGAACCGGATTTCTGATCCTGCTCATTTGACGGCCTGCGCTATCAGGGGACAAGTACGGTATCGCCGGGCTTCAGCACGATATTTTGCTGCAGCCGCTTGCCATTGGCGATGTCGCCATACGCAAAGGTCGTTGCTGTTTGCGTCGCACCCTCGCGGCGCAATATCTTGATTTCGTCCAGTTTGGCGAATGGCGTCGTGCCGCCGGCCATGCTCAGTGCCTGAATTACATCGACATAGCGATTGATCGGAAATTCGCCTGGCCGGTTGACCTGGCCGATGACATATACCTTGCTGCCGCGGGGTTCAAAGATCGAAACGCTGACGACCGGGTCGGGGATATAGCGTGCGATTTGTGACGAAATATCGCGGCGTATCTCCTCGATGGTTCGGCCTTCTGCGCGGATGTCTCCGGTCAGTGGAAAGGAGAAGTAGCCATCGGGACGGACTACCACCTGCTTCTGCAGGTTCTCTTCCTTCCACACCAGTATCTCCAGTACGTCACCCGCATTGACCGGGTATGTGCCCACGCTTGGTGTTTCGTCCTCGGCCAGCGCAGGTTGCGGCACCAGGGTGTTCATCAGGATAAGCAGGGCTGCAGCTGTGCCCGCCAGAATGTTGTGAAACTGCCTTGTCATGCCGTTGCTCCTGCTGAAAGTGAAATGCGCTGCACACGATGCTCCCGGCCTTATGTTAACCGCAAGCCCCGGCTGCCTGAAGCCTTACCAACCCGTAACGCGGTTCCTTGAACGAGCGACTATATAGTCTCTCCAGTCTAATCGCGTTTTGGATCTGCTGCGACGCTTCTGCCTGTGAGGGCCATCGCAGAAATCCACGGTCGAGGCGAATAGTGTCACGCTTCAGGACAATGGTAACGACACACTGAACGGCTGACTGGTTGCACAAAGAAGAACGGCATATGTCTGTGTATCACATATCCCTGGCCGCACTGACCTCGACCACGCTGTTGATCCTCCTTTTGCGTCCGCTCGCCGTAGTGACCGGACTTGTCGATATTCCGAACGAGCGGAAGAGCCATCAGATCCCGACGCCACTGGTTGGCGGCCTGGCGATATTCGCCGGTCTGGTCATGGCATTCCTGCTGACTGTAGCCGAAGGTGTGACCCTGCCGCTTCGTGAAATCCTGAGTTTCTTCGGCGGAGGTCTGCTGCTGGTAACGGTTGGCGTCATCGATGACTTTTTTGACTTGTCACCGCTGGCGCGCTTCGCTGCGCAGATCGCTGCGGCATTGCTGATGATCTTTGGCGCTGGCGTTGTACTGAATGACCTGGGCGGCATGACGTTGTCCGGGCGGCTCCTGACAATGGGCGTCTTTGCAGTTCCGTTCACGGTTTTTGCGACCCTGGGTGTAATCAATGCGCTGAACATGTGCGATGGCCTGGATGGGCTGAGTGGCAGTCTTTCGCTGGTGTCTCTGGCCGGACTGTTTCTGGCAGCGTACCTGTGGGGTAACGTCGCAGATGTCATCCTGCTGCCACTGCTTGGCTCGGCAGTGGTGGGCTTTCTGTTTTTCAATCTCCGGCTTCCCGGCCGCCAGCGCGCCTCCATATTCATGGGTGATGCGGGCAGCATGTTTCTCGGCTTCGCACTGACCTGGTATGCAGTCTCGCTGTCCCAGGGCGAATCCAGGGTGATCAGTCCTGCAGCAGCCCTGTGGTTCTTGATGCTGCCCATTTTCGATACCGTCACCATGATGCTGCGCCGGATCCTGCGCGGACGGTCACCGTTTTCGCCGGACCGGGAGCATCTGCATCATGTGTTCCTGCTGGCCGGCTATACCGTCAACGAGACGGTCGGGCTGATGGCTGCAATTGCCGCACTTGGTGTGCTCATCGGCTTGGCCAGCGTTTACTGGCATGTGCCCGAGTTGCTCGTTGCCGGCGGTTTTCTGCTGGTCGGGCTCGGTTATTTCTGGATGATCATGCACGCCTGGCGGGTGATGCGCTTCCTGCATCGCTCGATTTGCCGGCGCAGAATTGCTGGCGATCGGCGTCGTGGGCAGGATCCGGCTTATGCCGGGCCCGAGCGGCGCAGCGGCATTGACCGGCGTCTGGCTTCGGCTCAGACGGCTACGGCACCACCGGTCAATATTTCCTCTCCGGTACGTGCGCCAGCGATGGCGACACGACAGCGTGCATCGTCGGACTTTTCCGCCCGCCCTTCAGCGGCCGCCTCAACCCTGATCAGGGTAGCCAAGCGCAACTGAGCAGAAGGTTGCCAACTCTCCGGTATGCGCCGCGGACAGTCTTCAGCATTTCTTCAATAAGAGGATCCTCGCCGCAGGCCGTAAAACGGGATACGACCGGGTCGATCCTGATGCCGATGGCATGAAATTCGAGGAATGAGCCCGTTACTGGCCAGAGGCACTTGTAGACACTCTCTTTGGCACTGAAAACCAGTTTGGCGCCGAGCTGCGGATCCATGCCGCAGCTGGCCAGTGCCGCCCGCTCGTCTTCACGGCATACCAGTTCGAGCAGGTCGGGCTCAAGTGGATCAGCGCTTTCCATGTCGATGCCCAGGGAGCGGAGATCCGACTTCCATGCGACAGCGGCAATGGCGAAGTCACCGGTGTGCGTAATCGAACCGATGACCCCGGGTGGCCATACGGGCGCACGACCAGGGCCGATGGGCAGCGCAACTGCTTCGTGTCCCAGGTGCGCCAGCGCCCGGCGTGCGCAATGGCGGCCGGCAGCGAACTCGCGTCGACGCTTCCCGCTCATGCCGGCAGCAGCTCGAAGTTCCGGTGACCATAGTGGTTCCGGCTCGCAGCCGGTGTTGTACAGCGCGCAGGCAACTGCTGGCGGAACCAGATCCGTCATGGCCCTCGTCAGTTCAGCACCATCAGGCATGGGGTGGCAGTGTGCCAATCGATGGTCACGATGCCAATGGAAAGCGGGGCGGGGCGACCGGAACCCGTTCACGCTAGAATCGCGCCCGTATTCGCCAGTTCTGAAAAGCAATGACCGTCAAGACACGCTTCGCTCCCAGCCCCACCGGCTATCTGCACATCGGCGGCGTCCGTACCGCGCTGTTCTCATGGTTGTATGCACGCCATCACGGCGGGCAGTTCGTGCTCAGAATCGAGGACACTGACCGCGAACGGTCTACCCAGGCCGCAGTGGACGCGATCCTTGAGGCAATGAACTGGCTTGGCCTTGAATATGACGAGGGCCCTTACTACCAGACCGCAAGGATGGATCGCTACCGCGAACTCGCAGCACAGTTGCTGGAGGCAGGCGGCGCCTATCACTGCTACTGCAGCCGGGATGAGCTTGAGCAGATGCGCGCGGCCCAGATGGCGCGCGGCGAAAATCCGCGCTATGACGGACGTTGCAGGGAGCGTCGGCACCCGGTCCCGGGCGTGTCCCCGGTTCTGCGTTTCCGTACGCCGCAGGAGGGCGTCACAATTGTCGATGATCTGGTGCGTGGCCGTGTCGAGTTCCAGAACTCCGAGCTCGACGACCTGATCATCATGCGATCTGACGGCTCACCAACATTTCATTTTGGCGTCGTGGTGGATGATGGTGATACGGGAATCACGCACGTGATCCGTGGTGACGACCATCTCAACAACACACCGAGACAGATGCATTTGATCGATGCACTCGGCTTTGCTCGTCCCGCCTATGGCCACCTGCCGATGATCCTCGGGCCGGACGGGGCCAAGCTGTCAAAGCGGCATGGGGCCGTCAATGTACTCGAGTACCGCGATGCGGGTTATCTGCCGGACGCAGTGCTGAACTATCTGGCACGCCTCGGCTGGTCGCACGGCGATCAGGAACTTTTTTCGCGTGAAGAGATGATCCGCCTGTTTGACATCGCAGCGGTCAACGCCTCGGCCTCGCGTTTCGATACGGGCAAGCTCAACTGGATCAATCAGCAGTATCTCCGCAGCGGCAGCCCGGAGGAGCTCGCGCCGGGTCTTGTGATGCAACTGGAGCGGGCAGGGCTTGATGTGCGAAATGGACCACCTGCAGTTGCTGTCGTCGAGGCATATCGGGAGCGGGCGACGACCTTGCAAGAGATCGCCAGCAGCGCACACTATCTGTATGCGGAGCCGGCACAGATCGATACCGCAGCTATCAGCAAACACCTGACTGCGACGGTTGCCGGACCGCTGAGCCTGCTGGTCAAGCGCCTTGCCGAGGCTGCAACCTGGACGCGCACAGATATTCATGCCGCCATGACCGCCGTCGCCGCGGAATGCGGCATCGGCTTCGGCAAGCTCGGTCAGCCGGTGCGCGTGGCCGTGACCGGCGGCACTGTATCGCCGCCAATCGATGTGACGCTCGAATTGCTCGGGCAGAAAAAGGCCCTGGACCGCCTGAAGCACGCGATCGCTCGGTTGCCATCATGATTCCATATTTTTCCGGTTGGGGCCTGCAGCTTTCCTTGACAGTCTTGGGAGCGGTCGCGTAGATTCCCCGGCCAGCCGTGTGGGGCTATAGCTCAGCTGGGAGAGCGCTTGCATGGCATGCAAGAGGTCGTCGGTTCGATCCCGACTAGCTCCACCAAATTACTTCCAGTACCGTTAGCCCATCAGACTGTCCCCATCGTCTAGAGGCCTAGGACACTGCCCTTTCACGGCGGCAACAGGGGTTCGAATCCCCTTGGGGACGCCATTTCTCATGATCCTGGCGCTGGCTACTACCGCGGCCAGCGTTCCCGGGCAATGGCTGGTGTTGTGATCCATTCATCGAATGCATGCTAACCATCTGAGCAAACAGGCATTATGATGACTGCGTGACCGCCGCTTTATTCAATACCGCCTTGTGGGCCAGCCTGGTGGCGCTCTCCTACGCCCTTGTCGGCGCCTACGTGTTGCTGACTGGTGGCGGGGTATTGCTGCGGAATCAGATACTCGGCGTCGTTTTCGGCGGTGTGGTCTGGGGGCTTTTTTTCGCCCAGTCCGGTTATGCCAAAGGCATTCAGTACTTTGCACTGCTGGCCTACGGCGTGCAGATTCTCCTGCTCTACAGCTGGTATCAGTTCCTGCACCGGCTCTTGCGTGGACCTTACGAACGGTCCATGCCGGAACTGGTCAGGTGGCTGCTGCGGTTGTTCTGGATCGTGGTCCTCAGTGCATCAGCCGGCGTCATCTGGCTGACCTCTGTCGGCACGGCCGGGTGGCTGGATACGGTCTGCAATGTCATTGCAGCGGCCGTCGCGCTCTTGTGTCTGGCACTTGCAGCCCAGTTTGTCAGTGATGCCCCGGTCGAGGGGCGGACGGCAACCCGAGCTCTCGCCCTTTCCGCAGTACTGGTTTCGGGCTCGCAGGCTGTTGTGGCTATAGTCGCTGCGGCCGGTGCGGGCGTACCGCGCTGGTTGAGCGGCCTCGCAGCGCTGTGCCTTGCGGCGGCGGGTCTGCTGATGCTGTTCGCGCTTCGCCAGCGACCACAGTGGTCGCTCGATATATTCGTGTCTCCTGAAGCGCGCAGCTATGCGCCGCGTTTTCTGGCCACCGGATCCATCCTGCTGGTCGCCCTGTTTCTGCTGCCGGTATTCCACTCGCTGGAACCGCTGATCGCCCGACAGGCAGCGCTTGCCCTGGTACTCGGCATGGGTACGCCGCTCGTGGTGCTGCTGTTCTCCGAACGTCTGAATGCGCGCCTGAAGGTGTTTGTCAGCAAACATTTCGTACCGTTTCGCTACGACTATCGGGAAGAGTGGTTACGGCTGATCGATACCCTGGTTTCAAAGGGTGCCGGTCTGCCGCTTCCGGAGCGCGTGATCAAGGCGCTGGCCGAGATCGTGGGCAGTCCAGCCGGGATACTCTGGACACCGGTCGACGAGAACCGTCAACTGACTGCCCTGGCCGGCTGGAATGTACAGAGCCTGCCGGAAGCGCGTATCGCAATCGATGACCCCCTGGTCCTGTTCATGCTCGAGCGTCAGTGGATCATCGATACGGCAGAGTTGTCGCGCCGGCCGGAACTGTATTCAGGCCTCAAGAAACCGTCGTGGCTCGATGCGTTTCCGGATGGCCTGCTTATCGTTCCGTTGATCAGTAACGCGACGCTTACGGGGTTGATCATGCTGCATCAGCCCGGTACCAGTTTCAGGCTGAGTTTCGAGGAGATCGATCTGCTGCGTACTTCAGGCCGGCAGGTTGCCGCCTTCCTGGCGCAGTACGAAGCGGATCAAAAACTTGCCGAAGGACGTCAGTTTGAGGCGTTCAACCGGTTGACGGCGTTCGTCATGCACGACCTAAAGAACCTGATTGCCCAGCAATCGCTGATGTTGCGTAACGCTGCGAAGCACAAGGGTAATCCGGCGTTTATCGATGATGCGATGGCGACCATCGACAATTCCGTCCTGCGCATGAACAAGCTGCTGCAGCAGCTGCAGAGTGGTGAAACCACGGGGCCACGCCAGCGCGTACGGGCGGCAGCCGCTGTCGCCGATGCGGTGGAGCGCTGTCGGGGCAGAGAGCCGGTCCCGCAGTTCGGCGATACGGAGTCGGATCTGCAGGTGTGGATAGACCGTGAGCGATTCACCGCGGTACTCGTACACCTGATCCGTAACGCCCAGGAGGCAACCAGCCGCGATGGCTCGGTCAGCGTCGCGATTGCGGCGGCCGATGATGGGGTGGCGATCACGATCGAGGACGACGGTTGCGGCATGGAGCCTGAGTTCATCCGCACCCGTTTGTTCCGTCCTTTTGATACGACCAAGGGCAGCAAGGGCATGGGCATCGGCGCGTATCAGGCGCGGACGCTGGTCATGGATGCCGGCGGTTCGCTGCGCGTTGAATCGGAGCCGGGTGTTCGTACCCGGTTTATCATCTGGTTGCCGCTGTATGAAGCCGGTGCTGTGACGTCGGCGGCATGATGTGCCGGACCCGTGCGTTATGATGACCCGGGTTTATGTTGCGTTTGACCCTGTCCGGCCGGATGTGCCGCGGGGCTTCAGTTTTCAGCGGAGAGATCTTTGACAGACCAGCGCAGGAAGCTTCTTGTGGTCGAGGACGACCCGGGCTTGCAGAGTCAGCTCAAGTGGTGCTTCACGGACTATGAGGTAATCGTTGCCGAGGACCGGGCCGGCGCGCTGGCACAGCTGCGTCGTCATGAGCCGCCTGTAGTACTGCAGGATCTGGGCCTGCCGCCGGATGCGGAAGGCGTCAGTGAAGGAATAGCCACACTCGAGGAAATTCTGGCGCTCGTGCCTGCTACCAAGGTGATTGTTGTCACCGGTCACGGCGACCAGCAGAATGCCATTCGTTCGGTGGCGATCGGTGCCTATGATTTCTACCAGAAGCCGGTCGATACCGATACGCTGCAGCTGATTGTCGATCGCGCCTACCACATCCACGAACTGGAGCGGCAGAACCAGAAGCTCTTGCAGAAGCAGGGCATGTCACCGCTGGATGGCGTGGTGGCCGCCAGCGAATCGATGCTGCAGGTCTGCCGCATTGTCGAGAAAGTTGCACCCACGAATGCCACGACCCTGCTGCTCGGTGAGAGTGGTACCGGGAAAGAGGTCCTGGCCCGGGCCCTGCACTCATTGAGTCCGCGGGTCGACAAGGGCTTTGTCGCCATCAACTGCGCGGCCATCCCGGAAAACCTGCTCGAGAGCGAGTTGTTTGGTTATGAGCGGGGCGCGTTTACCGGCGCTGTGCGGCAAACGCCTGGCAAGATCGAGCACGCGGATGGCGGTACGCTGTTTCTTGACGAGATCGGCGACATGCCTTTGCCACTGCAGGCCAAGCTGCTGCGGTTCTTGCAGGAGCGGGTTGTAGAGCGCGTCGGCGGACGGGAGGAGATTCCCGTCGACGTGCGCGTCGTTTGCGCCACGAACCAGAACCTTGAAGTGGCGATTCGCGAGAACCGGTTTCGTGAAGATCTCTATTACCGGATCAGCGAGATCACCATCCGGATTCCGCCATTGCGCGAACGGGACGGCGGTTGCCGCCTGCTGCTGGCACGGACGCTGCTGGAACGATTCGCGCTGCAGTACCACCGCCAGTTCCGCGGCTTCAGTCCGGACGGGCAGAACGCCGTAGAGAATTACCCCTGGCCCGGCAATGTCCGGGAGATGGAGAACAAGATCAAGGGTGCGGTGATCATGGCCGAAGGGCGCTACATTACTGCAGCTGACCTCGGTCTTGCGGCTGACGGTGAGCAGACACCCAGCCTGAATCTGCGTGAGGTGCGCAAGGATGCGGAAAGTCGTGCGATAAACAGTGCGCTGGCTTATGCGGCGGGCAATATCTCCAAAGCGGCGCAGTTACTCGGTATCACGCGGCCGACGCTCTATGACCTGCTGGACAAGTACGCGATTCAGCACGACAAGGACCATTGAGTCGCGCCAGGGGGTTACTCGGCCGGTTGTTTGAGCAGGCGTTGTTCCCAACGCAGTGCGGTACTGACGATGAGGTCCAGATCGTCGAAGCGCGGGCTCCACCCCAGTACGGAGCGAATCCGGTCGGCGGCCGCTACGAGCGTCGGCGGGTCGCCGGCGCGGCGGGGTTCTTCTTTCTTTGCAAGCGTGAGGCCGCTCACGCGTTCGACCGCGGCAAGAACCTCGCGCACGCTGTAGCCGTGTCCGTAGCCGCAGTTCAGTACGGCTGACTTTCCGCCATCGTGCAGATAACGGAGTGCGTCGAGGTGGGCCGTGGCGAGATCCTCGACATGGATATAGTCGCGTATGCCTGTGCCGTCCGGGGTTGGGTAGTCAGTGCCATAGATGGAAACATGGGGCCGCTTGCCGACAGCAGCCTCGCACGCCACCTTGGTCAGCAGGGTCGCCTTGCGTGTGGACTGGCCGATCCTGCCGCCTGGATCCGCGCCTGCGACATTGAAATATCGCAGGGAAACATAGCGCATTGCGTGGGCTAGATCGGCATCCCTGAGCATCCATTCGCTCATGAGTTTCGAACTGCCATAGGGGTTGATCGGTGCAGTCGGCGTATCTTCCGAGGCGATGCCGTTTTCGGGAATCCCATAGACTGCGGCCGTTGATGAAAAGATGAAGTGCTTTACGCCAGCGCGGACAGCGCACTCGAGCAGGTTGCGGGTGGCGCAGGTATTGTTGCCGTAGTACTTCAGCGGATCGCTTACCGACTCGGGAACAATGGTGTGTGCTGCGAAATGCAAAATGGTGGAAATTCGGTGTCCGGCAAGCAGTTCGGTCACCAGATCGCGGTCGCCGGTATTGCCGGTTACCAGCGTTCCCTCCGGTACCGCCGAGCGGAATCCGGTAGACAAGTCGTCCAGCACAACTACTTTTTTTCCGGCCTCGCACAGCTGTCTGACCACATGACTGCCGATGTATCCGGCGCCGCCGCTGACGAGGACGGTTTCCCTGGTGCTGGTGGAACTGCTCATGACAGAATCCCGTGATGAATGAGTTAACGGTCAATTATATAGCCCGGTCCGGATTCTGGCCGTGACGCCTGTCGCCTGACCCCATGACGCAGCTGATTCCTGAAATCCCGGCCGCATCCGGACAGATGCGGGGCGTCGATCCCTGGCGCATCTCGGTTGCGCCGATGATGGACTGTACCGACCGGCACTGCCGGTATTTCCTGCGCCTGTTGTGTCCCCATGTCCGTCTTTACAGTGAGATGGTGACAGCAGCGGCGATCATGCATGGTGACTGCGACAGGCTGCTGCGCTTCGACCCGGCCGAACATCCGCTCGCCCTGCAGCTGGGCGGCAGTGATCCCCGATTGCTGGCCGCAGCTGTCCGCAAGGCTGAGCCCTATGGCTACGACGAGATCAACCTCAATGTGGGCTGCCCGAGTTCGCGGGTCGCAGAGGGTTCCTTCGGCGCCTGCCTGATGGGTTCGCCGGGCCTCGTGGCCCGTTGTGTGCAAGCCATGCAGGCAGAGTCCGGGCTGCCCGTCACGGTAAAGACGCGGATTGGTATCGATGATCGCGACGACTATGGTTTTCTGCATGATTTCATTTCGCAGGTTTCAGCAGCCGGATGCCGGACATTCGTCGTGCATGCCAGGAAAGCGCTGCTCAGCGGACTGTCGCCGAAAGAGAACCGGGAGATCCCTCCGTTGCTGTATGCGACGGTGTACCGTCTCAAGGCGGATTTTCCTGATTTGCGGATTATCCTGAATGGCGGTATCGATACCCTGGCTGCGATCAGGACGCACCTGGCAGCGGGTGTGGACGGTGTGATGATCGGCCGCAAGGCCTACGCAGATCCCTATTGGCTCACGGCAGTCGAGACGGGTGTCCTTGACCGGACTGGCATGTGGCAACCGCCGTCACGGGGGGATGTTGTCGCCGCCATGGCACGCTATGCGCGACAGGAGACAGGCGAGCGCGTTCGCCTGCACCACATCACTCGTCACATGTTGGGCCTGTATCATGGCCAGCCGGGTGCGCGGGCATGGCGTCGCTTTCTCAGTACCCGGGGCTGTGCGGTTGATGCGGGGCCGGAGTTGCTGCTTGAGTCCTTGAAGATGGTGACCGGCGATGATGCGGGTTTTTGACATACAGGAGTTGATCACGGATGGCGGAGCGGAGAAATACGGGCAAGCAAAGCATCGCCCAGAATGCAGACCTGCATGAGTATTACGAGAAGGCTGTACAGTGTGCCGAGTCGGAATGCGAGTTTGTCGTGGATACTTTCCGGCAGGTCCGTGGCCGGTCGCCACACAAGCTGCGTGAGGATTTTTGCGGTACGGCAAGCGTGGCCTGCCAGTGGGTGAGTCTGGGTCGGTCCATGCATGCGACGGGCGTTGATCTGGATGCGGCCGTACTGGACTGGGGGCGGAAGCGAAATGTCGACCGGCTCAAGCCCTCGGAGCGGGGGCGGCTTGAGTTGCTTCAGGCCGACGTCACCAAAGTCCGTGCCACAGGCTTCGATGCGGTCGCTGCCTTCAATTTCAGTTACTGGATCTTCAAGACACGTGCACAGATGCTGCGGTATTTCCGCCGTGTCCGGCGTTCGCTGGTCAAGGATGGTATTTTCTTTCTGGATGCCTACGGTGGATACGACGCCTATCGCGAGCTTCGTGAAACGACCGCACATCGCGGCTTCACCTATGTATGGCATCAGGAAAAATACTTTCCCGTCACATCGGAAGTGCTGTGCCATATCGGATTCCGGTTTCCGGATGGTTCGCGGATAGACAAGGCATTCACCTATGACTGGCGCCTGTGGTCATTGCCGGAGTTGACAGAGCTGCTGGGGGAGGCAGGATTCTCGAAGACCACTGTCTGGTGGGAAGGAACTGCGAAGGATGGTCGCGGTAACGGGGAGTTCACACCTGAAGCGAAAGGTGATGCGGATGCCGGCTGGGTGGCCTATCTCGTGGCGGAGTATTGATGTGGCGCCCCCGGGTCCGGACACTGGTCTGGCCGGGCATGTCATGGCATATACTGCCTGCAGCCGTTTGACATATTGCGTTCCGGGTGACGTGTGACTGCAGCTGCCGAAAAGAAGCTTTCGATACTGTTTGCAGACGTGGTCGGCAGCACCCAGCTATACGAGAAGCTCGGCGACGAACGAGCCCGCGAGACGGTCCAGCAGTGTCTGCAGGTGATGAAGCAGGCCACTGAGAACTTCGGCGGCACGGTCATCAAGACCATGGGCGACGAAGCCATGTCAACCTTTCCGTCTGCAGACGACGCCCTGAATGCGGCCAACCAGATGCAGCAGCGCATCAGCAATACGGTGCGCATCGACGCGCAGGGCACGCATGTTGCGATCCGCATCGGCTGTCACTACGGGGCGGTTCAGGTTGAGGAGCGGGATATTTCCGGTGTTGCGGTTCATACCGCCAACAGCATGACATCGCAGGCGAAGGCGGGACAGATTCTCACGACGAGCGCTGTAGTGGAGCAGTTGAGTCCGCAATGGAAGGCGCTGGTGCGCCAGATTGACGTTGCCACACCCAAGGGGCAGTCCGACGAAGTCGCTGTATTCGAGGTGCTTTGGCAGCCTGAAGAGGCAACCAACATGCTGCCGTCGATTGATCCGGCCCACCGGGTGCCGGTGACCAATGCGCGCCTGTATCTTCGTTTTCGTGATCAGGAAGTCATCGTTGGTGACGAGGGCAAGGCGACCGTCACTATGGGCCGGGCCGACGAAAACGATGTGGTCATAAAGGGAAACCTGATTTCGCGGATACACGCACGCGTGGACGCGGCGAGAAACAGGTTTGTACTCGTGGATGAAAGCACGAACGGGACTTTCATTCAGCAGGATGGCAAGGAAGAGATCTACCTGCGTCGCGACAGTGCGGTCCTGACCGGCAGCGGCGTGATCAGCATGGGGCGCGTCGCTTCCCGCGGAACACCGCTGGCCATCGAATACAGCGTGGAAAGCTGAGAGCGGATGCGGGCCTTGCGCCCGCATGCCAAAGCCGGTCTGTCACTCAGCCGAGATCCCTGACCACCCGGCGATGCTCTTCCAGCAATTCTGCCGGCAGCCGCTCACCGAATTCCTTCATGTAGTTCTCAATGGACGCCATCTCTGCCCGCCACTGGGCGGCATCGACCTTTAGCAGCGCGTCGAGCGCACCCGGCCTGAGCTCAAGGCCGCGGCTGTCGATATCCGCGCTGTGCGGCAGGAAACCGATCGGTGTCTCGCGCGCGCCGACCTTGCCTGAACAGCGTTCCGTTATCCACTGAATGACGCGCAGGTTGTCGCCAAAGCCCGGCCACAGGAAATGTCCGCTGTCGTCCTGCCGGAACCAGTTCACGTGGAATACCGCTGGCAGCTTCCTGGCGCGCTTTTCAAAGCTCAGCCAGTGCTTCCAGTAGTCACCGAAGTTGTAGCCGCAGAAGGGCTTCATGGCCATCGGGTCACGCCGGGTCACACCGACCGCACCCGTGGCCGCTGCGGTGGTTTCGGAAGCGACGCCCGCGCCCATCAATACGCCATGACGCCAGCTCTTTCCCTGATAGACCAGTGGCGCCAGTTCGCGGCGACGGCCACCGAAGACGATCGCGCTGATGGGCACGCCTTTGGGGTCGTCTGCAAGCGGCGAGTAACTCGAACCCTGTCGTGCCGATACCGTGAATCTGGAATTCGGGTGCGCTGCCGGGCCATTCTTCGCATCGTAAGGGCGGCCTTGCCAGTCGAAGGCCGGCTTGCCATCACCCTTGCCTTCCCACCAGGGCTCCTTGTCGGCGGTCATCGCGACGTTGGTATAAATCGTGTCGTGCCGGATCATGTCGTAGGCGTTGCGATTGGTGGTCGGCCCGGTGCCCGGTACCACGCCGAAGTAGCCCGCTTCCGGGTTGATAGCACGAAGCTGGCCTTCGTCGTCGAGGTGCAGCCACGCGATGTCATCGCCCAGCGTGCGTACCTTCCAGCCAGCCATCGATTGCGGCGGTATGAGCATTGCAAGATTGGTTTTGCCACAGGCTGAAGGAAAGGCGGCGCCGATGTAGTAGCGCTCGCCAGCCGGATTCTCGATCTCGACCAGCAGCATGTGTTCTGCAAGCCAGCCTTCCTGGCGGGCCTGCCAGCTGGCGATGCGCAGCGCGTGGCATTTCTTGCCGAGCAGCGCATTGCCACCGTAACCCGAGCCGATGCTCTGGATCAGCAGCTCTTCCGGAAAATGCATGATGAAGCGGCGGTTCGGGTCCAGGTCACCGGTCGAGTGCAGCCCGCGTACAAATGTTCCTTCGCGCTCAATGCGCTCAAGGGCGGCCTTGCCCATGCGCGTCATGAGTTGCATGTTGGCGGCGACGTAGGCGCTGTCGGTAATCTCCACGCCACAGCGGGAATAGGGGGAATCTATCGGACCCATGCAGTAGGGGATCACGTACAGCGTCCGCCCCTGCATTGCGCCGGCGAACAAGCCATCCATTTTCTGATGGGCCTGATCGGGAGCCATCCAGTTGTTGTTGGGGCCGGCATTGTCGCGGTCTGTGGTGCAGACAAAGGTCAGGTGTTCGACGCGCGCCACGTCTGAAGGGTTGGAGCGATGCAAATAGCAGTTCGGATAGGTTTTCTGGTTGAGGGCGACGAGGTCGCCGGTCTTTTGCATCTCCGCGATCAGGCCGAGATATTCGGCCTCCGATCCGTCGCACCAGTGAATTCTTGCCGGCTTCGTCAGGGCAGCAACCGAGTCCACCCAGCCGCGCAATGCGGTATTACTTGTGGTCATCACATATCCTTGATTATTGTGAAGTAATCGCGCCGGCAAGGAGGCGGCAGGCGGGATTGGTGGGCGATTATACAGATCAGGGATCGCCTATACTGACCCACATCTGTTCCCCGACCGTTCCGGTTACCTGAATGTATGGCTGTTTGAAAGCAGGGCAGTGAAGGATCCGCATTTTTGCTGCCTGGCTGTCGAGACGGCCACCGACTTCCCGAGCCTCGCGCTGGTACACGGAACGCAGATCGCCGTACGTGTGGCGGAGGGTCTGCAGACGCCATCTCGTGCGATCTACACCTGGCTTCAGGAACTGCTTGAAGAAACAGGCACCAGCCTGGATCAGCTTGATTGTCTGGCCTTTGGCGCCGGACCCGGGAGCTTTACGGGAGTGCGGGTCGCGGCAGCACTGGTGCAGGCTCTTGGTTTTGCGCGGCAGTTGCCTGTGGTACCGGTGTCGACGCTGGCCGCATTGGCGATGGCCGGATTCCGGGCTTCCGCGGGGCACCCGGTTGCCTGTTGTCTGGATGCGCGGATGGGGCAGGTCTATTTTGCAGTCTATGCAGCGGACGACGAGTTTGGTGTGCGCAGCCTGCAGGATGATGTGCTGGTGCAGCCGGAGGAAATCAGCTGTACCAGCTTGTCCTCATGCTTTGCGGCCGGGCCCGGCTGGCTTGCATATCCGGGATTGCGTGAACGGTTTGCCGGTGTGCTGACCGGGCTGGATGCGGAGTTGCGGCCGTCGGCGGCCGATGTTGCCGCACTGGCCTGGCCGAAGTTCCTGCGCGGCCAGACGCTTGCGCCGGCACTCGCACTGCCGAATTATCTGCGCGACCGGGTAACATCGTGAGTGCCCGGGTTCAGTTTGTGATGGTATTTCCCGGACGGGTGACAGGATCGGCGGCATGAATATCTTCAGTACGGTGCGGGGTGCAAACACGGTCGGGTTCCTGGTCTGTTCCGCGCTGATCGTCTTTGCCTTGTATGCGCAGCAGGTGCTGGGCCTTGAGCCCTGTCCGCTGTGTATCTTCCAGCGTGTTGCGGTGATCTGTCTCGGGCTCCTGTTTCTGATCGCTGCCGTACACGACGCCGGACCACGGATGCGGCGTTTCTACGCGATCCTGATCGGCCTGACGGCGCTGGCTGGCAGCGGTGTCGCCGGCCGGCAATTATGGTTGCAGGCCTTGCCACCCGACCGGGTGCCGGCCTGCGGTCCGGGCCTGGACTTCATGCTGGAGGCGTTTCCGGTCGGCGAGATGCTGATGACGGTGCTGTCCGGTTCCGGCGAGTGTGCCAAGGTCGACTGGACGCTGTTTGGCCTGAGCATGCCCGGCTGGGTGCTGATTGCGCTGGCCGTACTCGGAAGCTGCGGTGTCGTGCTGAACTGGCGTGGCAAAGGCTGGCCACTACGCACCGGCTGAGGCCCGGCCCGTCTTATGGCTGGCCCAGCAGCCGAGCGCAAATTTCCCGGTAGACCTCGCGCATGGTGCCGATATCGGCGACCGGTACCTGTTCGTTCGGTTTGTGGATCGTCGTGTTGACCGCGCCGAACTCGATGACATGAGCGCCGCTCGGCGCGATGAACCTTCCGTCCGATGTTCCCCCGCCGGTAGACAGTATTGGCGTGATGCCGGTGATGCTGGTGATGGCTGCGCTGACCGAGTCGGTGAGCTGGCCCGGCGGTGTCAGGAACGGCTCGCCTGACAGGTGCCAGTCCAGCGTGTATTTCATGCCGGATTCGGCAAACAGTTTTTCGATGTGTGCGCTGAGACGCTGGTGTGTCCACACGGTTGAATAGCGGAAATTGAAGCGCGCACTGAGCGTACCGGGAGTGGTGTTGACCGCATCGCCGATGCTTTCGAGCTTCACGACCTGAAAACTGGACGGCGGGAAAAACTCGTTGCCCTGATCGACCGGTTCCGAATAGAGGCGGGCCAGCAGTGGTGCAAAAGCCTGGATCGGGTTGCTGATCATGTGCGGGTAGGCGACATGCCCCGGGATCCCGTGCACCGTCAGTATGCCGCTCAGGGATCCGCGACGGCCTACGCGCACGGTATCCCCAAGGCGTTCTTTCCCGGACGGCTCGCCGATGACGCACCAGTCAATCCGCTCACCGCGCCCGGCAAGCCACTGCATGACGCGCTTTGTGCCATCCTGGGCACGGCCTTCTTCATCGCTGGTAATCAGGAACGCAATCGAGCCCTTGTGTCCGGGATGAGCTGCCGTGAAGTCTGTTGCGGCATCCACCATGGCGGCCAGACTCGCCTTCATGTCGGCGGCGCCGCGGGCATAGAGGATGCCATCGCGGATTTCCGGTACGAAGGGATCGGTCTGCCAGTCCTGTGCCGGTCCGGCTGGCACCACGTCGGTATGGCCTGCAAAGCAGAGTACCGGGCTGCCCTGGCCGTGACGTGCCCAGAGATTGCTGACTTCGCCAAACTGCAGGTGTTCGACGCTGAAGCCGGCTGTGGCGAGCCGCTCGGCAATGAGCGACTGGCAGCCTTCGTCAGCGGGCGTAATCGACGGCCTGCGCAGCAGTTCGCAGGCAAAATCGAGCGTACTGTCCCTGGTGAATGTCATGCGCTCAGTCTGTTCTCAACAGCTCGTTAAGGGAGGTTTTGGCGCGTGTCTTCGCATCCACGCGCTTGACGATTACCGCACAATACAGACTGCAGGAGCCTTTGCCCGAGGGCAGCGTTCCGGGTACGACCACGGCTCCGGCCGGTACCCGTCCGTACAGGATCTCGTCCTTCTCGCGATCATAGATGCGGGTGCTCTGGCCGATGAAGACCCCCATCGAGATGACGGCCCCTTCTTCGACGACCACGCCTTCGACGATCTCGGATCGCGCACCGATGAAACAGTTGTCTTCGATGATGGTCGGATTGGCCTGCAGGGGCTCCAGCACACCACCGATGCCCACGCCGCCCGAGAGATGCACTTTGCGCCCGATTTGCGCGCAGCTGCCGACCGTCACCCAGGTGTCCACCATGGTGCCGCTGTCCACAAATGCCCCGATATTCACGAACGACGGCATCAGGATCACGTCACGGGCAATATGCGCACCGCGCCTGACGATCGCACCCGGTACCACGCGTGCTCCGCCTGCGGCAAATGCCTCCTGGCTGCAGTTGGCGTACTTCATCGGTACCTTGTCATAGAAATCGGTAAAGCCGGCTTCGATGCGGACATTCCGTTCGATACCGAAGTGCAGCAACACGGCTTTCTTGAGCCACTGGTGGACAACCCATCCCCCGGCGGTTTTCTCAGCCACACGCGCTGTGCCGCGATCGAGCATGTCGATGGCGGTCTGAACGGCCGTACGGATCGCCGGTGGCGGATTCTGCAGATCGAGCGAGGCGCGATCGTCGAACGCCTTGTCGATGATTGTGCTGAGTGTGTCTGTGTCTTTGTTCACGATGAGTTCCAGCTGTAGATGTTTGAAGAATATGCGGGCTGCCGTCCTAGCTGCCATTGTCGAGGGCGAGAATCAGGGCTGCTTCGATCTGCTCGCAGGCAGCATCGGTCAGCGGGTTGCCGTTCGGGTCGGTGACATAAAAGACGTCCTCGGCCCGTTCGCCCACGGTGAGTATCTTGGCAGCCTGAATGCCCACCTCATGGTTGCGCAGTACCTGCCCGATCTGGCCCAGCAGTCCCGGCCGGTCGCTCGCAACGATCTCGATGACGGTCCTGTTATTGATGTCATCGCTTCCAAAGCTGACCAGGGTCGGGGTGGTGAACATCCGTACCTGCCGTGGCGGGCGCCGGGTCACTTTCAGGCCTCTGGTTTCGCCGGCCGTTATCGCCTGTTCCAGGCGCTGTCTGATCTGTTCGCGCCGGTCGCTGTCCAGAATGTGTTCACCGCTTTCGAGTACCACGTAGGTCGACAGGCGGAAACCGTTGTTGAGCCGGATAATCCGCGCGTCCGCGATGTTGAGGCCGAGTTCGTCGAGGACGGCGGTGGCAATCGCAAAGGTATAGCGATCCTGTGGCGCGTAGGTAATCACCGAGGTGCCGGCACGAGAGGCTTCATCCTGGATGCCGACCAGTACCCGGCGGCCTTCGTCCTCGCGTGCGGCGAGCAGCCGCGTGTGCCAGGCAATCTCCTCCGGGTAGTAGCGCAGAAAATACTCGTCGCCCAGTTCGGCCCAGATCTCTTCGAGCCGTGCTGCGGGGATGCTGGCTGCCGCGGGCAGGATCCGTGCGGCAGCCTTGCGTTCGGCAACCAGCTCGTCGCGGTCGATCGGGTTTTCGAGTCCGCGGCGCAGGGCCCGCTTTGCCTGGTTGTACAGCTCCTCAAAGAGCTGTGCTTTCCATGAGTTCCACAGTTTCGGGTTGGTGCCACGGACATCGGCAACGGTGAGCAAATACAGATAGTCCAGGTGGACCTCGTCGCCGACGAGCGCGGCAAATTCGCTGATGATCGCGGGATCGCTGATGTCGCGTTTCTGCGCGGTCAGCGACAGGCTCAGATGGTGGCGGACGAGCCACGCAACCAGTCTGGCGTCGTATCGGCTCATTCCGTGCTCAAGGACGAAGGATTCGGCATCCAGTGCGCCAAGTTCGGAATGGTCGCCACCGCGCCCCTTGGCGATGTCATGAAAGAGTCCGGCGAGGTAGGCGAGTTCCGGTGCGGGCAGCGAGCGCATGATTTCCGAGCAGCGCGGATATTCATGATCGTACCGGGACAGTGCAAAGCGCCGCAGATTGCTGACCACGAACAGTGTGTGCTCGTCGACGGTATAGGCATGAAAGAGGTCGTACTGCATGCGGCCGACGATGCGGCCAAAGGCGGCAACGTAGCGGCCGAGTACGCCATAGCGGTTCATGCGCCGCAGTTCGTGCGTTACGCCTTCCTTGGCGCGCAGGATCTGCAGGAAAAGCCGTTGGTTGCGCGGATCCTGGCGAAAGCCATCGTCGATCAGATTCAGGCTGCGCCGTACCAGTGAAATGGTTCCTGCGCTTACACCCTTCAGTTCGGGGTGCTGCTGCAGGATGAGAAAAAGTTCCAGCAGGGCGGACGGTGTGTTGTCGAAAACATCATCCGCAGTGACCTGCAGGAAACCGTTGCGGACCTGGAAGCGGTCGTTGACGGCTTCGACGGGCGTATCCGGGCTGCTGAGAATCGCTTCCTGAAACTGTTGCAGGCTCATCTCGTTGAGCCGGCTCAGGTCCATGACTGTGCGGTAGTAGCGCTGCATGAGCTGCTCGACAGCCAGCATATAGGTGGCATCCTGGTAGCCGAACAACTGCGCAATGCGTGCCTGATGATCGAACAGCAGGCGGTCCTCGTGCCGACCGGTAAGCAGATGCAAGGCGAAACGGATGCGCCAGAGAAACTCCCGGCCCTGAAGGAGAAGGCGAAGCTCTGGAGCACTGAGAAAACCGCGCCTGACCAGGTCTTCGAGATTTTCACTGCCGAACTCACGGCGTGCGATCCAGGCGATCGTGTGGATGTCGCGTAATCCGCCCGGACTGCCTTTGACATCCGGTTCCAGGTTATGGACGGTGTCGTCATAGCGGTGATGGCGGGCCTGCTGTTCCCGCAGTTTGCCTTCGAAAAAATCGCGCGATGACCAGATGTTTTCCGGTGAGATAGCGGCCCGCATGCTCTGTAACAGTTTTTCCGGCCCAAGCAGCAGGCGGGATTCCATCAGCGTCGTGAGGACGGTGAGATCGTGTTCAGCGTCCTGTCGGCACTGCTGGGCGTTGCGCACACTGTGCCGGATCTCGATGCCCGCATCCCAAAGCAGGGTCAGGAATGTTGACAAGCCATCACGGACCGGACCCGCCGTTTCTGGCGGCATGAGTACCAGCAGGTCGACGTCCGAGCAGGGGTGCAGTTCTCCCCGACCGTAACCGCCGACTGCCACAAGTGCGCAACCGGCATGGTCGCTACCTGTACTGCCTCGCCAGGCGCTGCAGATGACGAGATCGACAAGCCTGGCCCGGTCGGCGATGAGTTGCCCGGTATTTTCACCGGCCAGGAAGCGCTGTTTGAGTGCGGCGCTGCCGCAGGCAAGGATATGGCGGAGCTGCAGCAACAGGGTGTCCGGGTTCTTGTCCGGCTGACAGGGCAGGGTGGACACCTTTGTCCAGTCGATGGCGCTGCCGTCAGCGCTAAGGATGCTCGCGGCCAGTTCCCGGGCCTCGTCAGTCAGGACAATGGGCAGGGTGGCGGATTCGTTCATCGCTGCTCGTTGGCGCCGAGAGTCAGGACTTCGCACCCGTTGTCAGTGATCAGGATTGTGTGCTCCCACTGGGCGGACAGTGAATGATCGCGCGTGACTACCGTCCAGCCATCTGGCAGCAGCCTGACATGCCGTTTGCCTATATTCACCATCGGTTCGATGGTGAATGTCTGCCCCGGGCGCAGTTCGAGCCCGGTGTTCGGCTCACCGTAGTGCAGTACCTGCGGATCTTCATGAAAGACGCGACCAATGCCATGGCCGCAGTATTCACGCACGATACTGAGATCCTGGGCCTCGACAAAAGTCTGGATGGCATGGCCGATATCGCCGAGGCGGTTACCCGGCCTGGCCTGCGCGATGCCCTTCCAGAGCCCTTCATAGGAAGCACGTACGACCCGCTCGCCCTGCACCGTACTCTTGCCCACGAAGAACATCCGGCTGCTGTCACCATGGAAGCCATCCTTGATGACCGTGATATCCACATTGACGATATCGCCGCTTTTCAGGACCCGGTCGCCCGGAATGCCGTGGCAAACCACATGATTGACCGAGGTACAGATGGATTTCGGGAAGCCGCGGTAGTTCAGGGGGGCGGGTATCGCATGCTGCACGTTGACAATAAAATCGTGACAGATGCGGTCGATCTCGTCTGTGCTGACCCCGGGCTGTACATAAGGCCCGATCATGTCCAGGACGTCTGCGGTGAGCCGCCCTGCCAGCCGCATTGCGTCCTGTTCAGCCGGGGTCTTGATTGAAATGGCCATGCGTTCCTTTCTGCAGCCCTGAGCCGGGCCCCGGCAAATGAAGAGGAACGACCCTGCGAGCGCGTTGTTGCCGCTAACCCGGTATGGTATAAAGCGCGCGCCCTAGAGGCAACGAAATCCACACGCGTTCCGACACGTCCGGCGGGGTGCCCTCCAACCAAGTCGGGATTCCAGTACAGGAATCCTGCTGCGGAGCCAGGGTTGCCGGATGGGGTTCGCGGAGGTTCGAACCCAAACTGTGAGGAGTTCCCATGACTGACGTGAGCATGCGCCAGATGCTCGAGGCCGGTGTGCATTTTGGCCACCAGACTCGCTACTGGAATCCGAAGATGGGCCCGTATATTTTCGGCGCCCGCAACAACATCCACATCATCAATCTCGAACATACGGTACCGATGTTTCGCAAGGCGGCGAACTTCGTCAGTTCGCTTGCGGCGAATGGCGGCAAGGTGCTGTTTGTCGGTACCAAGCGTTCGGCCAGCGAATCAGTAAAGGCGCAGGCGACCCGCTGTGGTATGCCCCATGTCAGTCACCGGTGGCTGGGCGGTACGCTGACCAACTTCAAGACAATCAAGCAGTCCATCAAGCGCCTCGAGGAACTCGATGCGATGGAAGAGGACGGCACTTTCACGCGTCTGACCAAGAAAGAGGTTCTTGAGCGTCGGCGTGAGCGTGAAAAGCTTGAGCGCAGCCTGGGGGGCGTGAAAAGCATGGCGTCGCTGCCGGATGCGATTTTCGTGATCGATGTCGGTCATGAAAAGATCGCGGTTCATGAGGCCAACAAGCTGGGCATTCCCGTTGTAGGTATTGTTGACACCAATTCTTCGCCCGATGGTGTCCAGTACATGGTGCCCGGTAACGATGACGCAATGCGGGCCGCCGAACTCTATTCAATCGCGATTGCGGACGCGGTAATCGCCGGCCAGTCGGCAATTCCGGCCCTGCCGGTCGGCGAAGACGATTTTGTCGAACTTGATGCCGACGGGCGTCCCCGGGCAAACCCCGATGGCAAGCGGGCCGGTGCAGCCAGGCGGCCGGCACGGAAACCGGTTGCAGCACCGGGTCCGGCTGCAAAGGCCGAGCCGGAAGAAGCGGCAGCCGATGCCGCGTCGCCAGGCGATCAGACGGAAGCAGAGGCCTGATTCCATAGGCCTGCCTGCTCCATGCCGGGCTGCTTGTGCAGCCCGGAAGTTTTTCCGGTGCCTTACGGGCACCAGCCAGGCCTCGTGTATTGCAGGGGCCGCTGTTTATGAATCTGGAGAGTCGTGATGACGATTGCCGCAAGTCTCGTCAAGGAACTGCGCGAGCGCACTGGCGCCGGCATGATGGAGTGCAAGAAGGCGTTGATCGATGCCGATGGTGCGATCGATGCGGCACAAGAACTTCTGCGTACCCGCGGTCAGGCTAAAGCCGACAAGAAGGCCGGACGGATCGCCGCCGAAGGACAGGTCATGATGGCAGTCAGCCCCGGTGGCGATGTGACCGCTATCATGGAGGTCAACTGCGAAACGGATTTCGTTGCCAAAGACGACAACTTTCAGCGCTTTGCGCAGGCAGCCGTTGAGATGGCAGCCGCAAAGCAGCCCGGGACGGTCGATGAACTGATGGCGCTCGCAGCCGCTGACGGACGGACGCTCGAGGAAACCCGGCGGGACCTGGTTGCCAAGATCGGTGAAAACATCGGTGTGCGCCGCTTTGACTATGTCCGGCCAGCCGGACAGCTGGGCACCTATTTTCACGGTACGCGGATCGGCGTGCTTGTCGATGTGGTTGGTGGTGATGCGGATCTCGGCAAGGATCTGGCGATGCATATCGCTGCGAGCAGCCCGCGCTTCCTGTCAGCTGACGATGTGCCCGAAGAGATTCGCGCCAACGAGCGCCGGATCCTCTCCGAGCAGGCCCAGGGTGAGGGCAAGCCGCCCGAGATCGTCGCCAAGATGGTCGAGGGTCGGCTGCGCAAGTATCTGAATGAAATCGTTTTGCTTGGCCAGTCCTTCGTCAAGGACCCGGATATTTCCATCGAGAAACTGCTCAAGCAACGTGGCGCCACCGTAAAGAGTTTTGTGCGTCTTGAGGTGGGCGAGGGGATCGAGAAGAAGTCGGAAAACATCGCTGAAGCAGTCGCTGCCATGCATTCGGGGGGCTGAGCCACTTCATGATCGGCCGATCGCATTTCCGGCCAGCTGTGCGGTACGTCGCAAGCCTGTCCTGCTGTTAACATCGCAGGGCAGCAAATCCGGTAGAATCAACCGGGTTTTGCACCAGCCCTTCAATCGACATCGCACGGTTCTGATCGCATGAATGAGACCCTTCTGCTCTACCGGCGCATCCTGCTGAAACTCAGCGGTGAGGTACTTATGGGCGGTGGGGATTACGGCATTGATCCCGCTGTGCTGGCCCGGGTAGCAGCCGAGCTGAAAGAGGTTGTCGCCCTTGGGGTGCAGCTTGGCATCGTTATCGGTGGTGGCAATATTTTCCGCGGCGCGGGCCTCGCCCGGGCGGGTATGGACCGGGTCACCGGTGACCATATGGGGATGCTCGCAACGGTCATCAATTCACTTGCCTTGCAGGACGCCCTCGAGCGTATCGGTACGCATGCCCGGGTGATGTCGGCCTTGCAGATCCACGAAGTCTGCGAAGACTACATCCGGCGCCGCGCAATCCGTCACCTCGAAAAAGGACGGGTGACGATCTTTGCGGCAGGCACAGGCAACCCGTTTTTCACGACCGACACCGCTGCGGCATTGCGTGCCATTGAGATCGATGCCGATGTGCTGGTCAAGGGCACCAAGGTCGATGGGGTCTATACGGCCGATCCTGTCAAGGATCCCAAGGCAGTGCGCTACGACCGGCTGAACTTTGACCAGGTGATCAGCGACAAGCTCAACGTCATGGATACCACGGCGGTTGTCATGTGCCGTGAGAATCATGTGCCGATCCGTGTTTTCAATCTGAACGGAGCCGGGGAGCTGGTGCGTCTCGCTCGCGGCGAGAATGTGGGCACTCTGATTACAGAGTAGATCGTGTAGTCCGGAGGTTATGTCGTGATCGATGAGATCAGAAAGGATGCTGATCAGCGCATGGCCAAATGCGTTGTGGCAATGTCGCAGGGCCTGCGAAAGCTCCGCACCGGCCGCGCGCACCCGAGCCTGCTCGAACACCTGACCGTTGATTACTACGGCACCAGCGTTCCGCTGACGCAGACCGCGAACGTTGCCATCGAAGATTCCCGCACGCTGACGGTGACGCCTTGGGAAAAATCGATGGTGGCGGTGATAGAAAAAGCCATCATGAGTGCGAATCTCGGCCTGACGCCGCGCAGTGCCGGCATGGTGATCCGTGTGCCGCTGCCGGTGCTTACCGAAGAACGGCGACGGGACCTTGCGAAGCTGGTTCGCCAGGAAGCCGAGCAGGGCCGGGTTGCCATACGCAATGTCAGGCGCGATGCCATCAACGACATCAAGGAACTGCTGAAAGACAAGCTGATCAACGAGGATCAGGAGCATCAGGGCGAGGCGATGATCCAGGAGATTACCGACAAGCATGTCGCTGAGATCGAGAAGATCTCTGAGGATAAACAGAAGGAAATCATGGAGTTCTGATAGTTATGGAACTTCTGAGACAGATCTGAGCGTCGATGACCAGCAGCAATAAATTCCAGGCTGTACTGCCTGCCCACGTGGCCATGATCATGGACGGGAACGGGCGCTGGGCCACCGCGCATGGGCGCCCCCGTCACGCTGGCCACCGTGCCGGCGTCAAGGCCGCTCGCGCTGTCATCGAGGCTTGTGCCGCCCAGCATGTAAAGGTGCTGACGCTTTTTGCCTTCAGCAGCGAAAACTGGAAGCGGCCTCCGGGCGAGGTCGATGCACTCATGCGTCTGTTCGTCGAGGTGCTGCAGCGCGAGGTCGATGCCCTGCATGAAAACGGCATACAGCTGCGCTTTATCGGTGCACGTGACAGCCTGCCGACGATCTTGCGCAAGCGCATGGCCGATGCCGAGGCTCGGACTGCGGCGAACTCGCGTATGACGCTCGTGCTTGCAGTCGCCTATGGCGGCCAGTGGGATATGGTTCAGGCCGTGCGGCGGATTGGTCAGAAACTGAGATCCGGCGATCTCGATCCTGCTGATATCGACGAGTCACTGATCGACCGCCATCGTGCCCTGGCGGGTCTGCCGGCTCCTGATCTGCTGATACGTACCGGTGGTGAGCGGCGTATTTCGAATTTTCTGCTGTGGGATCTGGCTTATACCGAGCTGCATTTCACTGATACCCTCTGGCCGGATTTCAACGCGGAGGAACTGGTGGCGGTACTGGACGCATTCAGTCACAGGCAGAGGCGCTTTGGTGGTGTCACCGGGCAGCTCGAGGCCATCGGCGATTGAGTACCGCCGCGGGGCGTGCGCTCCGGACAGAGTCGCGGTATCCCCGTGACTGAACTGATAAAGCGGGTACTAACCGCGGCAGTGCTGGTCACGGTTCTGCTGATAGTTCTCTTTGTCGCTCCCGGCAGCGTGGCAACCGGTGTGGCGGCGTTGCTGATGTTGCTCGCTGCTCGCGAATGGTCGGCATTTCTCGGTGCGGTAAATCCGCTGGTGCGCTATGCGTGGCTGTTGTTGCTGGCCGGCGCCTATGCAGCGGTCTATGTGCTCGTTCCCCGTCAGCTCGACCTGTCGCTCGTGCTATGGGCAGCGCTCGCGTGGTGGTTAACCGCGCTGGTCTGGGTCCTGCGCTACCCGGTGCCGATTTCGCCAATTGCCGCCGGACTGGCTGGCGTTTTCGTCCTGGTTCCGGCCTGGATCAGCCTGGTGAGCATCCTGCAGGTGGCGGGGCAGGGACCGGCGCTGCTGCTGCTTGCTCTGGCGATCATCTGGGCTGCGGATATCGGCGCGTACTTTGCCGGGCATCGCTGGGGGCGTCTGAAGCTGGCGCCGCGCGTCAGTCCAGGCAAGACGCTCGAAGGGGTCGGTGGGGGTCTGGTCAGCGCGGTACTTGTTGCAGGTCTGGGCGGCGGCCTGCTTGGCCTGCCACTGGCGGCCATGCTGCCGCTCGGTCTGTGCATGGCAGCGATATCCATCCTCGGTGACCTGACCGAGAGCATGTTCAAGCGCAGTGTCGGCATCAAGGACAGCGGCCGGCTGTTTCCCGGTCATGGCGGTGTCCTCGACCGGATTGACAGCATCACGGCGGCGACCCCGTTGTTTGCGCTGGCGCTGCAGTGGATGGGACGGATCCCTGCCTGATGTCTTAGTATTGACGCCATGCCAACCATTCTCAATTCCCTGCTCGCCTTCATTGCGGCCATCGCGCTGCTTGTAGCGGTACACGAATTCGGGCACTACGCCGTTGCCCGCCTGTTTGGTGTGAAGGTTTTGCGTTACTCGATTGGTTTCGGGCAGGTGCTCTGGTCCCGCCGTGCCGGTGCTGACCAGACTGAATACTGCCTGTCGGCGATACCGCTTGGCGGCTATGTGAAACTGCTTGACGAACGGGATTGTGCGGTGAGCTTTGCCGAGCGCGGGCGCGCATTCAACCGGCAGTCGGGACCGGTGCGCATGGCCGTTCTGTTTGCCGGGCCGGCGTTCAATCTGGTTTTTGCCGTGCTCGCCTATACGCTGATGTTCATGCACGGTGTGCCGGGCATCAAGCCAGTGATCGGTGCCGTCGACCCCGGGTCAGTGGCCGCGAGTGCCGGGTTGAGCGAAGGCGACACCATCGTTTCGGTCGGGACGCGGCGCGTTCTGACCTGGGAGTCCGCCACGTTGGGCATGCTGGATGAACTGCTGACCAACGGAGCGATTCGTCTCGATGTGAGTTGGAGGAATGGTGCCGAGTCGCCGGCAGTGCGGCGGGTGGTGCTGCAGACAGCAGGCCTTGAGTCCGAGTTGACGGAGCCGGGGCAGTTGTTTGTGAAGCTCGGCTTCAGGCCCTGGAGGCCCGTCCCGGATGCGGTTATCGGTGAGCTGGTTGCGGGCGGCCCTGCCGAGCGTGCCGGTATCCAGTCCGGTGACCGGGTGCTGGCGGTCGATGGTATCGCTGTGGGCAACTGGGCGGAATGGGTGGAAATGATACGTGCCCGCCCCGGACAGCGTATTGAAGTCAAGTTGGAGAGGGCTGAGGAAGAGCTGGATCTGCCGGTCGATGTGGAAGCGGTGGACAGCGATGCCGGTTCAATTGGCCGTATCGGTGCCGCGGTTCTGCTGTCACCCGGCGAATTCGACAGCATGCGCGCCGAGGAGCGTTATGCGCCCCTTGAAGCCCTGCAACGTGCCTCTGTCAGGACCTGGGAGATGAGCGCGCTGACGCTGCGCATGATCTGGCGGATGCTGGTTGGTGATGTTTCGGTAAAGAATATCAGTGGTCCGATCAATATCGCCCAATATGCAGGCTATAGTGCGAGCATCGGGATTTCGGCATTTCTGGGTTTTCTTGCAGTGGTCAGTATCAGTCTCGGTGTACTCAATCTGCTGCCTGTGCCGATGCTTGATGGCGGTCAAATCGTCTACACGCTGGCCGAGCAGTTGAAGGGCAGCCCCTTGTCGGAACGTGCGCAGATGATCGGGCAGCAAGTGGGCATCGGCCTGCTGCTGCTCCTGATGAGCTTCGCTTTTTACAACGATATTTCCAGATTGCTCGGCTGAGTCAGTGATGGGTCTGTTTTCGCCGGGTTATCGATTTGCGCGCCTGCTGTTTGTACCGGCCTTGCTGCTGCTGGCACTGGTCGCACACGGCCAGGTTGCGGCCCCTGATGCCGATGATCTGGTGGTGCGCAATATCCGCGTCGAAGGCCTGCAGCGGATCGCCGAAGGCACGGTGTTCAATTACCTGCCGGTAAATATCGGTGACCGCATCGATCAGGGTCGTATCCAGGAGGCCATCCGGGCAGTGTATGGCACCGGTTTCTTTCGCGATGTCGAGATACGCTGGGATAGTGGAACCCTGATCATTGCCGTGTCGGAGCGCCCGTCGATTGCAAGTTTCTCGATAACCGGCAACAAGGACATCAAGACTGAAGACCTGCAGGAACCGCTGGCGAGGATCGGCCTCAAGCAGGGCCGTATCTTCAACCAGTCCGTGCTGGATGAGGTCGAGCAGTCGCTGACCGACCAGTATTTCAGTCGTGGCAAATATGCGGCAAAGGTAACAACGGCCGTCGAAACCTTGCCGGACAACAAGGTCGCAATCGCCATCACGATCAAGGAAGGCGACCGCGCCCGGATCAGGCAAATCAATCTGGTCGGCAATCACAGCTTCAGCGACAAGGAAATTCTCGAGCGATTCGAGCTGAAGACACCGACCTGGCTGTCGTTCATCAGGCAGGACGATCGCTATTCGCGCGAAGCGCTGTCCGGGGATCTGGAAACGCTGCGCTCCTTTTACATGGACAGGGGTTTTGCCGATTTCAACATCGAGTCGACCCAGGTGGCGATATCTCCCGACAAACGGGATATTTTCGTTACGATCAATCTGCTCGAAGGCGATCGCTACAGGATCAGCGATGTACGTCTCGCCGGAGATCTGGTGCTGTCGGAGGCGCAGCTCAATCCGTTTATACGGGTCAAGCCCGGGCAGGGCTATTCGCAGCAACTGATTACGCAGAGCGCGGACATGATCCGCCTGCGCCTGAGTGAAGAGGGCTACGCATTCGCCAGCGTCGATCCAGTGCCGGAGCTTGACCGGGAGGCCAAGACCGCGGCGATCACGCTCTATGTCGAACCGAAGAACCGCGTCTACGTGCGGCGTATCAATTTCAACGGCACATCTTCCATCAACGATGAGGTGTTGCGGCGCGAGGTTCGGCAACTGGAGGACGGCTACCTGTCGAACAGCCGGCTGGAGCGCTCGAAGATCCGTCTGCAGCGTTTGCCTTATATCGAGAAGGTGGAGGAAACCACCAATCCGGTGCCGGGTACGCCGGATCTCGTTGATCTGGATTTCGACATCAAGGAGGGCCTCCCGGGGCAGTTTGGCGGCGGTGTTGGCTATTCCCAGTCGCAGAAGCTGATATTCAACGGGAACTTCGTGCACACCAATTTCATGGGCAGCGGCAACCGCGTTCAGGCCGATGTCAATACAGGTCAGTACCGTACTGTCTACGGGCTTTCCTACACGGACCCCTACACGACGATCAATGAGGTCAGTCGTACGATCAGCCTTGCCTATCGCGACATCACGCAGTTCACCTCGGATGCGTCCGACTTTTCGACCAAGACCCTGTCCGTGTCTGCCGAATACAGTTATCCGGTCACCGAGTACCAGCGGCTCATCTTCGGCGGCACGCTGCAGAGTTCCGAGTTGCTCAGCGACAGCTTCCAGACCGAGCAGGCGCAGCGGTGGGTGCGCAATAACGGTAACAGTACGACTGATATCGTGCCGGGTGGTGCGATATACACCACCAAGTTCGATACCGTCGAGTTGCTGGCAGGCTGGGTCTACGACACCCGCAACCGCGGCTTGTTTGCGGACCGTGGTGCCCGCCATCGGCTGACCGCCAACGTTACGGTTCCGGGCAGTGATGTCGAGTACTACACACTCAACTACAATTTCCAGAAATACCTGCCGGTCAACCGCTGGGCAACCTTCCTGTTCAGCCTCGACCTCGGTTATGGCGCGGCGCTCGGTGATACGACTTCATTGCCGCCATACAGAAACTACTTTGCAGGTGGTCCGGATACGGTGCGTGGTTACCGGGAAAACGACCTGGGCCCCAAGGATACGTTCGGCAGACCCTATGGCGGCGACCTGCTGACGGCGGGTCAGGTCGAGCTGCTGCTGCCGATTCCGGAGAAGTGGGAGGCCAAGTCGCGATTTACCCTGTTTTTCGACATGGGTAACGTCTATTCGGTTGGCGATGTCCAGTTTTACGACAAACAGCTTCAACCGATCGACTATCATTTCGATGCGAGCAACCTGAAGCGTTCTTACGGCATATCGGCCCAATGGCTGGCGCCCCTTGGGTTGTTCCGTTTCAGCTATGCTTTCCCGATGGATGCTGACGACGGTACCACCACTTTGTGGGGTGACAAGACCGAGCGATTCCAGTTCTCGATCGGTGGTGCGTTCTAGGTCCGGGCGTGTTAAGAACAATTTCAGGTGCGGGATCCGGGATGGCGGCGGCAGCCGCCGGAACTTAAACTCTTAATGAAACAGGGAATTACGATGTTGCAGATCAGGAAGTGGGCGGTGCTGGCGACGATAACCGGTTTGCTGGCCGTACCGCAGGTCGTACTGGCGCAGGCGGCGAAACCGCTCAAGGTGGGCTTCGTCAACGTGGCGCGTTTGCTGGCCGAGTCGCCACAGGCCAATGCGGCAAATCGTTCACTCGAGAATGAATTTGCCCCGCGGCAACGTGATCTGCTGGCCAAGCAGAAGGCATTCAAGGACCGCGCCGACAAGATGCAGAAGGATGCGGCAGTGATGGGTGCCGACGAGCGTCGCAACGCGGAGAACGACATGCGGCGCGACGAGCGTGACCTGACACGCCAGCTCGATGAACTCCGTGAGGACCTTAACAACCGCAAGAACGAGGAACTCGGCAAGCTGCGCGTCAATCTGCTTGGAGAAGTGGAGAGCTTTGCCCGTCAGGGCGGGTATGACCTGATCATCAGCGATGCCCTGTATGTGAGTCCGGGCCTCGATGTCACCGCGCAGGTATTGCAGGCCCTGCAGAGTCGGTCGGGTGCTGCCAAAGCGCCAGCCAAGCCCTGAGGCACTGGCGCGCCGGCCGGCGCCAGCGGGCCGCCTGATGCGCTTGATTCCATGGGTATGACACTGGGTCAGCTGGCCGTCCGCTACGGCTGTGAATTGCGCGGCGACCCGGACAGCGTCGTGCACGGGGTTGCCACGCTCGCTTCGGCGGCGCCGGGTTCCATCAGTTTTCTCGCCAACCCCGTTTACCGCTCCCAGTTGGCCTCTACGCGGGCGACAGCCGTGATACTCCGTACCGCGGATGCGGCCGGGTGTCCCGTTGCTGTTCTCGTTGCGCAGGATCCCTACGCAGTCTATGCGCGGGTCGCCGCAGAGCTGCATCCCGTGCCACCGCTGCGGCCGGGTATCCATGCGGCTGCTGTACTTGGTGCCGCGACCCTGGTCCCGTCGAGTTGCCAGATCGATGCCGGTGCCGTGCTTGCTGACAGGGTGTCGCTTGGCGAACGGGTGAGCATCGGCGCGAATGTGGTCATCGGTGAAGGTGTGGAAGTCGGCGCAGGTACCCGCATCTGCGCTGGTGCAGTGATCTACACGGGTGTCAGGCTCGGCAGTCGCTGCATCATTCATTCGGGTGCTGTCATCGGCGCGGATGGCTTCGGTTTTGCGCGTGAACGCGACGGCAGCCAGCTCAAGGTACCGCAGATTGGCGGCGTGGTTATTGGTGACGATGTCGAGATCGGTGCCTGCACGACCATCGATCGCGGTGCAATCGGCGATACGTTTGTCGCTGATGGTGTCAAGCTCGATAACCAGATACAGGTCGGGCACAATGTGCGCATCGGTGCGCATACGGTGATTGCCGGCCAGGCTGGCATATCCGGCAGTACGATCATCGGCGCACGCTGCACGATCGGCGGAAGGGCTGCCATTGCTGGTCATATCGTCATTGCTGATGACGTCGTAATCGGTGGCGGGACGAGCGTGACGGGTTCATTGCTGAAACCAGGTATCTATGCCGGTGGCGGTACGCCTGCGGATACCCTGCAGCGCTGGCGCAGGAACATGGTGCGATTTGGTCAGCTTGACGAACTTGCGCGCCGGCTTCGGGCCGTCGAAAAGCGCATCAACCGGGACTCCTGAGTGACTGCAATTCATCCAACCGCGATCGTATCGGCCGAGGCCGAACTCGACAGCAGTGTCAGCGTCGGCCCATACGCCATCATCGGTCCTGGCGTGCATGTCGGCGCGGGTACCACAATCGGTGCCCATGCGCTGCTCAAGGGGCCGGCAACCATCGGTCGCGACAACCGGATCTTCGGCTTTGCCGTCATCGGCGAGGATCCGCAGGACAAGAAGTATGGCGGTGAGGAGACGCGGCTGGAGATCGGCGACCGCAACACCTTCCGTGAGTTCTGTACGGTTCACCGCGGCACGACCCAGGACAAGGGTGTCACGTGTATCGGCAACGACAACTGGATCATGGCCTACGTCCATATCGCCCATGACTGCGTCCTGGCCAACGATGTGATTTGCTCCAATAACACGACGCTTGCCGGCCATGTACAGGTTGGCGATCACGTGATCTGCAGTGGGTTCTCTGCGATCCACCAGTACTGCCGGCTGGGCGCACACAGCTTCCTCGGCGGTTTTGCCGGTATCACCCGTGACGTACCGCCCTATGTCATGGTGGCGGGGCAGCCGACTGCTCCGCATGGCATCAATACCGAAGGACTCAAGCGTCGCGGTTTCAGTACCGAGCAGCTGCGCAACCTGAAGGACGCATACCGGATCCTGTACCGCGATGGCCTGCAGCTGGCGGAGGCGCGTGACCGGATCGCGGCGCTTGCGGAGAGCCAGCCAGAGCTGCGCATCCTGGTCGATTTCATCGATTCCTCCGAGCGGAGCCTGATCCGCTGACTCGCCGCATGTCGCGGATTGCCATCGTTGCGGGTGAGATTTCCGGAGACCGGCTCGGTGCCGGCCTGATCCACGCCGTAAATGCGCGGCATCCGGAAATCCGCTTTGCCGGCATTGCCGGACCACTGATGCAGGCCGCCGGCGCAGAAGCCTGGCGGCATAGCGATGAACTGGCCGTGATGGGCCTTGCCGAGGTCGTACGCCATCTGCCGCGTCTGCGGCGCATCATCCGCGAACTCGAGGCGCGTCTGCTCGCCGATCCGCCCGACCTGTACATCGGCATCGATGCGCCGGATTTCAACCTCCGCATCGAGCGGACGATGCGCAGAGCGGGTATACCGACTGTGCACTATGTGTCGCCCTCCGTATGGGCGTGGCGCAGCGGTCGGGTTCGCGTGTTGCGTGAAGCCTGCGACAATGTGTTGTGCCTGCTCCCATTTGAGGCGGAGTTCCTGCAGCGGCACCAGGTGCCAGCCGTTTTCGTCGGTCACCCGCTCGCCGATGAACTGCCGGCTGACCCGGATCCCGTACCCGCACGCCGGGCGCTCGGTTTGCCGGAGACGGGGCGAGTGGTGGCCCTGCTGCCCGGCAGCCGGGGCGGCGAACTCGAGCGACTCGGTCCGGTATTCGCTGAAACCGCACGCTGGCTGAGCTCTCGCCTGCCTGATGTAGTCTTTGTCGCGCCAATGGCGACGCCGGCCTTGCGTACCCGTTTCGCGGCGCAATGGCAGCGGGTGGCGGGTGGGTTGCCGATACAGCTGGTCGATGGCCAGTCACACACGGTCATGGCGGCCGCCGATGCGATTCTGCTGGCCTCCGGCACGGCCACGCTCGAGGCCATGCTGCTCAACCGGCCGATGGTGGTGGCGTACCGTATCTCGCCACTCAGCTATGCGCTGGTGAAGCTTTTTCGGCTGATCCATGTGCAGTACATGGCGCTGCCGAATCTGCTCGCCGACGAGCGTTTGGTGCCGGAGTTCGTGCAGGGTCAGGTTGAGCCGGCGATACTCGGTGCTGCGCTGCTTGAGTTGCTGGAGAAGCCGGAAAATCGCCAGCGTCTGGCCGGGCGCTTTCGTGAGCTGGGAGACCGGCTGCGCCACGCTGCCAGCGAGCGCGCAGCGGACACGGTATTGGCGATGCTGAAGCGGAGCTGAGTTCCGGGCCACGGGCCGATTGCAGGAGCGCTGCGCGGCCGGTTCAGCTCCGTATAATCCCGCATTCCATGTATTCCTCTTTCAC